>JANOXQ010000128.1:0-42640 GCA_031418495.1 Sphingomonadales bacterium | reverse complement strand
TGCATTGAGTGCATCGCGGCGTACATCCGCATCCTTGCGCTGTGCTTCATCAAGCGCGATAATCTCAAGGTCTCCGCGCCCTGAAAGACGGTCAGCAATTTCAAGGCCAGTCGTGCCGACAGCGCCATCAACAAATATCCGCTGTGTCATGCCGAGAGTCGTTTGCGCGCAACAATAGCTATCGGGTGTTCAACGGCGACTCGCGCCACAACGGTAATAAGCGTTTCAATCACGGTCTTGTTATGATGACGTGTGGCATGGAGCAGATTGGCATCATCAATCATCATCCCGACATGGCCGGGGAAGAAAACCAAATCTCCGCGCATCAGGGGTTCATTATCGGGGAGATGAGTTCCAGTTTCGGCTTGCTGCATATCGCTGTCACGCGGCGAGGCAACCCCAGCTGCGGCTAATCCGCGCTGGATAAGCCCCGAACAATCAATCCCAGCGCCGCCACGCCCACCCCAAACATAGGGCATATCGATGAACTGGCGTACGGCTTCAACTGGATTGACTGCGGTCAAAGTGGGTGTTGCGCCCGATGGCGTAATCAAAGCATCGGCCCTTATATAGCCAACATAATGATCGTGCATCGAATAACCCCATGCCCAGCCGCCAGTAATATCAAGCAGGCCAAAGGCTTCACCGGAGAGCAATTCAGAAACCTGATCACCGTCGGGCTTATTATACATTGCAGCAAAGGGTGGGGCACATTCGCGCAAAACCGCCTCTGCATAATGTGGGGCAAAGGTCTGGCCCGCCAGCACTACGTCAGCAAGATCCCCGCGCAGCGCGTGACGCCGCAGGTCAAAAGTCATTGAGTGGCCGGAAAGGCGAAAGCTGCTGCGCGACGCTGTCATGTTGCTGCGCAGATAAACGATAGCGATGCATAAAAGCAATGGCTGGCAAAACGAAGCCGTTTGCGCCAGCCATCGCCGCTATGGATTAATCCTTAAGGTCAGCCGGAACATGCCCGCCATTGGCGGCAAGCTGGTTCATAACCTGACGGTGAAGCCAGATGTTCATTGATGCGCTGTCATTCATATCACCCGAGAAACCAAGCTCCTTGGCGAGTTCCTTGCGGTTGCCTAGGCTTGAGTCGAGCCCGCACAGTTTCATCAGATCAACGATCGACGTCCGCCAATTGGTGTCATAATCCACCGATGCAGCCGCAGCGGTGAGAATTGCATCAACATCAACCGGGGCAGAAGGTGCAGCGGCAACTGCAGCAGCGGCTGGCTTAGCAACCGGGGCAGGGGCCGCTGCAGCGGCGGGTTTGCCAAAAATGGCGTTCTTGATCGCGCTAAAAATACTCATTTGTTACTCCTGTTAGTGGCCGAACGGTACGAATCAAATACGAATCGCTGGGGCTTTGTTTTGCAACGCAATGCTACTATGCTTTTCTGCGTGATGCCAACGGCACCGATAGCAATCATAAGTGGGTGAGGAGTAGAATAATGGATATTTTGGGTCAGCTTTTGCAGGGTGCGCTTGGTGGTCAAGGCACTGGTGGCAATCCGCAGATTGATGTCGGTGGCCTCGCAAGCCAGTTTGGCCTTTCACCCGATCAGGCAAACGCCGCTGTTGGCGCACTCCTTCCTGCCGTTATGGGCGGCATTCAAAAGCAGGAAGAGGCTGGCGGGCTCGGCCAGTTGGCCAGCATCGTTAATGGCATGGGCGCGCCTGAGCAAGATATCGACAATGGTAATAATATCCTTGGCCAGATTTTCGGATCAAAAGACGTCAGTCGTCAGGTCGCAAGCCATGCCTCGGCGCAAACCGGGATCAGTGATACCATTCTGAAATCGATGCTCCCGATTGTTGCTGGGCTTGTCGCACAGCAGGTTTCGAAAAAAATGGGCGGCGGCATCATGGGTGGCCTCGCTGGATCAGTACTCGCCTCAATGATTGGCGGCGGCAGTGCAGCTGCGGCACCTGCACAAGGTGGTGGCGGGGGTCTCGGCGATATCCTTGGCGGGCTTGCGGGCGCGCTTGGTGGCGGTGGCGGTCAACAGGCTGGATCATCTAACCCGCTCGACGCAATCCTCGGTGGATTTCTGGGCAAGCGTTAAACCAGCGGATAACGTGTTTTTAACATCTCATAGGCGGCACGTAGGCCAAGTGCCTCGCCGCCTTTGGGGCGTCCCGGCTTGGCGGCGCTGCGCCACGCGAACGTATCGAAATGCGCCCACTCGATACCCTCTGCTACAAATTTGCTCAGGAAAAGCGCAGCCGTAATCGCGCCCGCCATGCCGCTTTCTGAGCTGTTGGCGATATCGGCCACATCTGATTTAAGCATATCATCATAGCCAGACCACAGCGGCAGTCGCCAAACCGGATCATGATGGTTGACCGAAGCCTCAGACAGCGCGCGAGCAAGTCCGTGATCATTGCAGAACATCGCGGGTAAATCAGGCCCAAGTGCAACGCGTGCAGCGCCGGTGAGCGTTGCATAATCAATCATCAATCCGGGCGTATCCTCGCCCGCTCGCGTCATCGCATCCGCCAGCACGAGCCGCCCCTCGGCGTCCGTATTGTCAATTTCTACCGTCAGCCCACTGCGCGACATTAGAATATCGCCAGGCCGGAACGCATCGCCTGAAATGGCGTTTTCCGCCGCTGCAATCAGCATATGCAACCGCACCGGTAGCCGTGCCGCCATCACAAGGCTAGCAAGCGCAAGTGCGTGGGCAGCCCCGCCCATATCCTTCTTCATCAGCCGCATTGACCCGCCGGGCTTAATATTGAGACCGCCTGAGTCGAAAGTGACGCCCTTGCCAATGATCGCGATGCGCGGATGCGCCGGTTTGCCCCACTCAATCTCAATCAGGCGCGGTGCGTGATGCTTATCCGCCGCGCGCCCAACGGCGTGGATCATCGGATACCCACTTTGCAGATCGTGGCCTTTGGTGATCGTCAGCTTGGCGTCATACACCTTGGTGACCTCCTCTGCTGCTTTCTGCAAATCGGCTGGCCCCATATCGGCAGCGGGCGTATTCACAAGATCACGAACGAGCGCAGTTGCCTCAGCAAGCCGAACCGTTTCGGCTATGCTCGCTGGCTCTGTCGTCAGCAGCACGTGTTGCGGCATAGGCTCAGCCGATGGCAAATACCGATCAAAGCGGTAGTGTGCGAGAAGCCAACCAAGCGCAGCCTGCCCCGGAGCGCCTTCGCTCAGCCGGTACGTTCCTTCTGGAAGCCGCGCGACGGCAACCGCCAAATCCCAGACACCTGGCGTATCAGCAGCACCAATCGCAACCGACCAATCATCAGCGCCTTCGCCGGGAATAAGAGCAAACTCGCCAGCCTTACCCTTAAACTGCGCAGCAAGGGCAACCGCGCGCGCACGTTCAGGAAGCGCCTTAAACCAATCATCAAAACCATCCTTGGCAATGACGGCAATGCTGCGCGCAATCTGCCCCTGATCAGGTTGGAGAAGGGCTTGAAAATCAGTCATATTCTTGTCCGCACAGAGTGTTTGATCATTAGCGGCATCAGGAAAGGAAGTGCCACCAACTGTCAAGCCATGCGCGCCGACGCAATTGCGCGGCCATCGTGCTTCGGGCAAAGGGCAGGCATAATGGAGATAGTGTGTTGAACGAAACCGCAACTTTGCAGGCAATTGATGTGGCGCTAGACATCGGCAATATGGCGGAAGCAGCACGCCTTGCCGGGGTCATGCTGGCGGCGGGGCAGCACGATCCTATGTTGCTCAATCTTGCAGCGTGGGCGCGCGAAGAGGCTGGGGACTTTGTTCAGGCGCACGCGCTATTACATCAGGCATTGAAGCTCGTCCCAAATGACCCGCTCATCCATCTCTCGATTGGTGCCGTAATGCGCAAGGAGGGGCGCATTGATGAGGCATTCGCAACCTTCGCCCGCGTCGCACATTTGGTTGCGGACAACCCTGCATATTGGCTTGAACGCGGCTATGCGTATGAAGCGGTTGGTTCGCATGAGGCGGCAGCGGCTGATTTTCAGCGCGCAGTAGAACTTGACCAAAGCAGCGCCCCGCCAATAGCCGCACTTGCGCTCGTATTATCGCGGATGGGAGAGTTGGGAGAAGCGCGCGCGGCGGCAAATCGTGCGCTTGCGATTGACCCGCAAAGCCCGACGGCGATTATTGCTCTGGCTCGCTGTGACTATGAGGACGGGGCGTTTGTGAAGGCGCGGACTGCGCTCCAGCAACTCGTTGCGCGTGACGCCGTGCATATCGCGGATCAGGTGATTGCGCTCGGTTTGCTCGCTGATGTGCACGATAGGCTTGATGCGCGAGATGAGGCATTTGCGGCCTATTCGAGAGCAAACGCACGTTTTTCGGAGCAACATGCCGCGCATTTTGGGCCCAACCGCGTTGAACCACCGCAAAGCGTGTTCATTGCGTCAATTGAGGGGTCGGTTAATGCGATTGACCCGGCACTCTGGAAATCATCACGATCAAGCGAGCGCGCCCATGCCTTTCTGCTCGGCTATCCGCGTTCGGGTACGACGCTGGTTGAGAATATCCTTGCGAGTGTGGTGGGCGTTGAGGCGCTTGAGGAAAAACCAACCTTGGTCAAGGCCGCGCATGATTTCCTGCAAGGTGACGGCGGGCTGGCGCGGTTTGCAGGCCTTGATGAGGCTGCGTTGATGCCGTTTGTCGAGGCCTATTGGGCGCAGGTTAAGCGCTTCGGCACCCAACCTGCGGGTGCGTTGTTCGTTGATATGGATCCGCTCAAGGGTATCATGCTGCCGCTGATCGCCAAGCTTTTCCCCAATGCGAAAATCATCGTGATGCGCCGCGATCCGCGTGATGTGGTGTGGAGCTGTTTTCGCACCAATTTCGCGCTGTCTGCCGCCGCGATGGAATTCACCACGCTTGAAAGCACCGCACGCCATTATGACAGGTTGATGCGGATGATGGAGCGCTGTTTTGCGGTGCTGCCACTTCAAGTTCATGAACTGCGTTATGACGCATTGGTGCAGGATTTCGATGCGACGACGCAGGCGCTGTGCAATTTTCTGGGGCTTGAATGGTCGCCCAATATGCGCGACTTTAACAAAACCGCGCAGCGTCGCGGCGTGGCGACCGCAAGCGCATCCCAAGTCCGCCGCGCTTTGTATGATGGCACCAGACAATGGGAGCGCTACAAAGCGCAGATGGAACCAGTTCTGCATATCCTCCAGCCTTGGGTGGAACGGTTTGGGTTTGGGGAGTGAGATTACCCCCATCCGTTCATCCCGAGCGAAGTCGAGGGACGTGCGATATGCGAGGTGTCTCGACTTCGCTCGACACGAACGAGTTTATTCATTAGAACGCGGTAACATTGATTTTATACGTCATTGCCGTATCATCTGTGTGATGGATAAGGAAGATTTTGATACGATGATCGCGGGCCTGCGTGATGTGGCTGACTATCGCAAGGGCAAGCGCGAAGGCTTTGTTGCGCATGTTCCGGCAACGGTTGACGTCCGCGCGATCCGTAAATCAAGCGGGCAGACGCAGGATGCTTTCGCCCGTACTTACGGTTTCAGCATCGCCTCAGTGCGCGATTGGGAACAGGGGCGGCGTCAGCCCGAACGTTCAGCGCGGATATTGCTCGCGATGATCGCCCATGCGCCCGACGCTGTGAAACGGGTGATCCGGGGGATTTGAAGGGCGTTATATTCTAATTTTCTTCGGAATATGTCTCTTCGTAAATCTCGGAGATCAGCCTATCTTCAAATCGCCAATACGGGCCCGGAGCGACACTATAGTCGAGCGCCAATGCTTGTCTTGTAGCTGCTGTGAGTGACATTTTGATGTTGTTCAGTGTTACTTTTTTCGCTTCAACTACAACAACAGTAGCTTCTGTTGCTGTTGATGTCAGAATCGAACCAATAGGAATTTGCATTTCAGTAAAATTCAAATTTGGCCGGCGCTTGCTAAATCGTTCCGCAGCGGCAGTTTCGGATTTTTCAATACCGGGCGGCGTGGCTTGAAATTGATCCGTCGCATCCTTCACATGCAGAAGTTTTAGAATTGCGATTGCTTGACTTGACTCGATCTGAAAAAATTCCCGCTTAGGATTTACACGGTGCGGTGCAAATGCCTGATGTAATGCTTTTTCAACTGAATCCGGGTTTTTAACACGGCAAACAAATTCAACATTAAAAGGAAAGGGAACACCTGTTGTGTAAAGCTGCGCCATCCGAGCAGCTGCATCTTCGTTCTGAGTTTTGCCGATTTTAACCAAGCCAGGCATCGCAGGATTGGTCAAAACATAAACTACAGAAAGTGCCACAAACTAAACCCCCACCCCAAACAGATCATGCTCATCGGCATCTTCGATCAGCACGGGCACGATATCGCCCTGTGCTAGCCCACCAGCATCGCGCAGAAACACATTGCCGTCGATCTCGGGTGCATCCGCCTGCGAACGGCCGGTTGCGCCGCCCTCGTCGTCTACTTCATCGATGATCACGTCGAGTGTGCGGCCCACCTTCGCCGCCAAGCGTGCGGCTGAAATCGCGGCGGTTTTTTCCATGATGCGGGCGTAGCGTTCTTCTTTTATGTCCTCAGGCACGGGGTTGGGTAGGGCGTTTGCGGCGGCCCCCTCGACGGGTTCAAAGCGGAATGCGCCGACGCGGTCGAGTTGTGCCTCATCAAGCCAATCGAGCAGATATTGGAAATCGGCCTCTGTTTCACCGGGAAATCCAACAACAAAAGTTGAGCGGATCGTGAGGTCTGGGCAAATCTGCCGCCATGATTTGACGCGCTCAAGCACCTTGGCTTCGTTCGCGGGGCGCTTCATGGCTTTGAGAATGCTCGGTGCTGCGTGTTGGAATGGAATATCGAGATAGGGCGTAATCAGCCCCTGCGCCATCAGCGGGATGACTTGATCAACATGGGGGTAGGGGTAGACATAGTGGAGGCGCACCCATGCGCCGAGCTTACCAAGTTCACGAGCCAAGTCAGTCATATGTGCGCGGACGGGCTGGCCTTTCCAATCGCGCGGTTGGTGCTTGATATCAACGCCATATGCCGATGTGTCCTGCGATATCACCAGCAGTTCCTTTGTTCCTGCGGCGACGAGCTTTTCGGCTTCACGCAGGATCGCGTCGGGGCGGCGGCTGACAAGATCGCCTCTGATACTCGGGATAATGCAAAAGGCGCAGCGGTGGTTGCAGCCTTCGCTGATCTTCAAATAGCTGTAGTGGCGCGGGGTGAGTTTCAGCCCGCCGTCGGGTACGAGATTGAGGAAAGCGTTGGGCGGGATCGGGGCGGCTTCGTGCACCGCGCTGACGACTTCTTCGTACTGGTGTGCGCCGCTGATCGCGAGCACCTTGGGAAAACGCGCGCGGATCATTTCGGCCTCTTGTCCCAAACAGCCAGTGACGATTACCCGGCCATTTTCGGCGAGCGCTTCGCCAATGGCTTCAAGCGATTCTTCTTTGGCCGAATCGAGGAAGCCGCAGGTGTTGACCAGCACGACATCAGCCCCGGCATAGTCGGGTGACAGGCCGTAACCATCGCTACGCAGCTTGGTGAGGATACGTTCGCTATCAACCAGTGCCTTAGGGCAGCCGAGCGAAACCATGCCCACTTTGGGCGGCGAGGGGAGGGTGGTGAGTGTCATTTGCGGCTGCGCATAGGCGTGTTTGGGGCAAATGTCACTTTGTCATGTGTGGGTATTAAATCTAACCCGTTTGTGTCGAGCGAAGTCGAGACACCCGTTCACGTTGCACGTCTCTCGACTTCGCTCGAGACAAGCGAGTTAAGTTAAAGTCATTGCGCTTAGCATTCAACGCACCGGCAATTGTTTGACCGGATCAACGGGCTTGCCCCCTTTGCGCATTTGGAAAAACAGGAGTGGCGCAGTGCCGCTGCCCGCTTTCCCAATAATCTGGCCGCGCTTGACCGACTGCCCGCGCGTCACGCTGGCTTCGGTTGCGCGCCCATAAGCGGTGATCCAGCCCTCACCGTGACGGATGAGGATCAACCCGCCGTAGTTCGCAACATCATTGCCAACGAACGCGACAACGCCGTCTGCGGCGGCAGTGACCGGCGCGCCCTGCATCACCGCAATATCAATCCCCTGATTGACTTGGCCTTCACCAAGCGGGCCAAAGCGATTGGCGACGCTACCAGCGGCTGGCCAAGCAAAACTCCCGGCAAAGCGCGCAGGCTCAGTGACTGCAACGCCGGGCGGAAGCGGACGGGTTGGTGCTGGTTGCGGTGCTGCGGTGGGCGCTTCGGCGATAGCGGCAGGCTCTCCGCCAGTTAGAATGTCTTCAATGTCAAGTTTGAATGCCGATGCCCGGGTTTCAAGCGTGGAGTCTGTGGACGCGGTGGGGAGCAAAAGCCGCCGCCCAATCCGCAGCGCATAAGGCGACTCAAGTGCGTTCGCGGCAATGATCTCTTGCCAACTAATCCCGTAAGCGCGCGCGATGGCGATGCCCGTCTCACCCTCTCCCACATTGTGATAGCGCCCACCGGGCACAGTGAGTATCTGGCCGGGGCGGATGATAAACGGCACTTCAAGCCCATTGGCGCGGGCGAGCGTTTCGGAGCCTGCGCCGGTACGATTGCCAATGCTGCGCAGCGTATCGCCCGCGACAACGGTGTAACTGCCCGCTGCAACGGTGGTGGCATTCGCGACAACGGGGCGCATCTCCCACACCGGGGCTTCGTCAAACACTGTGTCCATTTGCGGATCAATACGCGGTGCATCCGCCTCGGGTGCTGCGTCGGCGGTGCGGATAGGCGTTGTTGCTGAACGCGGAATGCAGCCCGAAAGCAGCGCCGCCAGCACGATCCCCAAAACTACCCCGTTACGCGTCATGACGTCATATTATGCCGATCCGGCTTATTCGTCAAAAGCGCGCGGCAAGTGCAGCCATCGTTGCCCGGTCTGTGAGGTCAAGCGTGAGCGGCGTGACCGCGATGTAGCCTTCAATCACTGCCTCAAGATCGGTTGCATGTGCGGGCGTTTCCTTCGCCCCGCCAAGCGCAAACCAGTGATACTCAAATCCACGCGGATCACGGTTGGTAACGATGCCAAGGCGGCTATAATCGCGAAACCCTTGAGCGGTTACGCGCACGCCCTTTACCGCATCAGGCGCGGTCGCAGGGAAATTGACGTTAAGCAGCGTTTTTTCGGGAAGGGACACATCAAGCAGTGGCCGAAGCACCTTCGCGCCCCATGCTTCTGCACAGGCAAACGACACATCGTCGCCTGCGCCTTCGCGGGCATAAGCCTGACTCAGCGCAATCGAGCGAATGCCCGCAAGCGTACCCTCCATCGCCGCCGCAACGGTGCCTGAATAAGTCACGTCCTCGGCGAGGTTCGCACCGCGATTGACGCCCGATAGGATCAGGTCAGGTTTGGCATCCATCACCTTGCCGAGCGCGAGCATCACTGAGTCGGTTGGTGTTCCCGTCACACTGAAACGCCGTTCATCATGCTGTCTGATGCGCAGGGGCCGGGTCAGGGTGAGCGAATGGCCCGCGCCCGATTGCTCTTCGGAAGGGGCGACGATCCAAATATCATCCGAAAGCTGCCGCGCGATGGCCTCAAGCGTGACCAGACCGGGGGCGTCGATGCCGTCATCATTGGTGAGGAGAATGCGCATCAATACTATCCTATTTGAATTGATCCGTTTGTGTCGAGCGAAGTCGAGACACCAGTGAGATGTCTCGACTACGCTCGACACAAACGGGTTTGGTTATGGGGTCAACCGTTCGACCCCACCCATATAGGGCAGCAGCGCAGACGGTACCGTGACACTGCCGTCCTCCTCCTGATAATTTTCGATGACGGCCACCAGCGCACGGCCAACCGCGAGGCCCGAGCCGTTGAGCGTGTGGACAAAGCGCGTGCCTTTCTCGCCGTCTGGGCGGTAGCGCGTGTTCATCCGCCGCGCCTGAAAATCGCCGCAATTTGAACAGCTTGAGATCTCACGGTAACGGCCTTGGCCCGGCAGCCAGACCTCAAGGTCAAAGGTTTTCTGCGCGGAAAAGCCCATGTCGCCCGTGCAGAGCAGCATCCGGCGGTAGGGCAATTCAAGCCGATCAAGCACAGCCTCGGCGCAAGACGTCATCCGCTCATGCTCAGCGTCCGAATCCTCGGGGCGGGTAATCGAAACCAGCTCAACCTTATCAAATTGATGCTGGCGGATGAGGCCGCGTGTGTCCTTGCCCGCAGCGCCTGCCTCGCTGCGGAAACAGGGGGTGAGTGCTGTGAAACGGATGGGAAGGGTGGTGTCGCTCACGATATCACCGCTCACAATGTTAGTGAGGCTGACCTCGGCGGTAGGGATTAGCCAGCGGCTGCTAGGTAACTTTGGTAGATCATGGAATAATTCTTCTATATTTTTATATAACCCACTTTCCATTCGCCTCGTGATTTCTTCTGACTTAAATTTCAACATCTCAGATATAGTAGATGAAATCTGAGTTTGAAATAAGTCGTCTTCGAATTTTGGAAGCTGACCCGTGCCGAACAAAGCTTCATCGCGGACAAGCAAAGGCGGTGCTACCTCCTGATAGCCAAACTCGGTTGTGTGGAGGTCAAGCATGAACTGGCCAAGCGCACGTGACAGGCGCGCCACGCCCCGGCGCAGATAGGCAAAGCGCGCACCCGAGACTTTCTGCGCGGTCTCAAAATCAAGCCCGAGGGCAGTACCAATGTCAAAATGCTCACGCGGGGTGAAGGCGAAATTGCGGATGTTGCCGTGCGCGTGGACGATTGCGTTATCAGCTTCGTCTTTGCCTTTTGGGACTGTGGCGTCTGGCAGGTTGGGGATGGCGGCGAGGGCATCAGTCAAGAGCGTTTGCGCGTCTCGCTCACGCTGTTCAAGATCAGGGATTAAATCCTTCAATCCAGCAACTTCGGCCATCAACCGACTGGCTTCGGCTTCATCCTTTTTGGCCTTGGCAATGCCAATCGCTTTGGAACTATCATTGCGACGTGCAAGCGCGGTCTGCAATTCGCTGGTCAATTCACGCCATTTTTCATCAAGCGATTGCAATGTTTGCGATTGTGGATCGCTGCCCCGCCGCGCGAGCGCAGCGTCAAAAGCTTCGGGGTTTTCGCGGATAAATTTAATGTCGTGCATGGGCGCAGGCTATGCCGCGTGATGGCGCGGCTCGCAAGGGGGGGGTAAGCCCACAACAAAAAACACCCCCGGCCTTTCGGCCAGAGATGTTCCTTGGATCGCACCAATGAAGTGCTTTAAGCGGCCTTGCGCGCCAATCGCTTGCGGGCAACCAGTGCGGCTGCGCCTGCGCCGAACAGCAACACCATCGGCGGCGCTGGTACTTGCGTACCGCCGCTTGAGGTAGAGCCGCCGCTGCTTGATGACGATGAGGTTGAGCTTGATGTCGAAGACGCACTTGAAGACGCGCCTGAGCTAGTCGATGATCCACCGCTTGAGCCTGTTGAACTTGATGAACCCGTCGATCCGCCAAAGCTCGATGAACCCGATGTGCTCATTCCGCCTGATGACGAGGATGATGACGCTGACGAGGAGGAGGACGCGCTTGATGACGAACTGCTTGATCCGCCAGTTGAGCTGGTCGAAGTGCTGCTGACGCCGCCAGTCGATGTGCTTGAGGTTGAACTCACGCCGCCCGTCGATGTTGAGGAACCCCCGGTTGATGAAGTGCTGCTCACGCCGCCCGTCGATGTTGACGAACCGCCCGTTGAAGTTGAAGAGCCGCCAGTTGATGAACCGCCCGTTGAAGAGGTGCTGCTCACGCCACCTGATGTGCTGCTAACGCCGCCCGTTGATGTTGAGGAGCCGCCTGAGCCGCCAGAACCACCTGATGACGTTGATGTTGATGATCCACCCGAGGTGCTGCTGAGGCCGCCTGTCGAAGTGCTTGATCCGCCGGAACCGCCTGATGAGGTTGACCCACCTGAGGTGCTTGTGCTGCCGCCCGAGGTTGATCCGCCGCTTGAAGTTGAAGAGACAACGATGCTGCCGCCACTGCTGCCACCGCCGCTAAATCCACCGAAGAAGCCGCCGCCAAAACCACCGCCGAAACCGCCGCCGCCAACGACAACAGGGATAGCGCCGCCGCCGCCACGGAAACCTTCATCGCGGAATGGTGCTGGTATTGGGCGATGTGAAACTGAAACGCTCTGTTGTGCGCATTGCAGTTGGTAAGGCGCGCCGCCAGCACGATTGCCGACTTGGACTGAACCCGGTGGGCACGAAAGCGTTGTCGTAGTTGTCGTCACCGTCCGGCGAATGCGCTTTACTGTGCGCTTCTTAGGGGTGTTGTAGGCAATGCGTTTGCGGACAATCTTTTTCGCGTACCGCACGGGTGCTTTCGATTTGGAATATTGCACCCCGATTTCAGAGCGCGCCTTGCTCTGCGTTGCGTGCATTGCACCACCACCGATCATAGCACCACCACATGCGCAAGCACAAAGTTTTGCAAGAGCCATCCGAACCGACATACGCATTTTCCCATTGTTGCGGAGGAAAGGCAGGAGCTTCACCTAGCCCGTTACCAAACCTCCGATTCTTCATAAATCATCAGTGCAAAAAAGGAGGAAGTCCTGCAACCAGATTAACCTTCATTCTAACAGTATATGAGGAATTTACCAGAAGTTCGGGCAAATCAACATGGTTAATGTCTCATTTAGGGGCTGTTTAACCAGCGAGTGTGATCCTTAGCGAAGCAATGGACGGTTTGGCGTGCGAATCATCATTATGTTCTAATGGGTGCTTCAATTCACAGATTTGAAACATCCATGCGCTTAGAGGGGGCATGTTTAAGGTGGCTTGTGCGTTGATAGGCTGCATTCTATAGGCCCGCGTAAAGCGCTGAAAATCGGCTTTTGTCCCCTAAGGCAAATGCTGCCAAAGCAGTATATAGAGGAATTTGTATGGCTACCACACTCGAAGATTATGATCCGAAACGATCAATTGATTCTGAGTCTGCACCTGCAGCCAATGCCAATGATAGCTATCGTCCAACCGATGATGAGAGCTTCATGAATCCGCAGCAGCTTGAATATTTTCGAGGCAAGCTGATCAACTGGAAAGAAGCGATCCTTCGCGAGTCTCAAGAAACATTGGTTTCGTTGCAAAGCGAATCGCTTCGCGAGCCCGATGTAACTGACCGTGCATCAAGCGAAACCGATTGGTCGCTTGAACTGCGTACGCGTGATCGCCAGCGCAAATTGATTGCCAAAATTGATTCAGCCCTGCGTCGGATTGATGAAGGCGAATATGGCTATTGCGAAGTAACCGGAGAGCCAATTTCGCTCGGGCGTCTTGAAGCGCGCCCGATCGCTACGATGTCGATTGAAGCGCAAGAACGCCATGAGCGGCAGGAAAAAATCTCTCGCGACGAATAAATGACTTGGATTTCTGTCAAAAGTGTTGGATCGTTTACTTTTTTCCAACCAATTGCAGATAAATCTAGCATTATGGATATGGCACTTACTCAAAATGAAAACGAAAAGTTGCTTGAAACGCGAGATAAGTCGCGTGAAAGCATTTTTCTCGGCGCGGTTATCAGTCTCGGTAATCAGCGGAAAAGTCTTAATGTGCGCGTGCGCAACATTTCCTCAGGTGGCATGATGATCGATCTTGCGGGCCCTCAGCCAAAGGGGCTTGCAGTCACGGCCGAAATGAAAGGCATTGGCGAAGTGCGCGGTCGCATTGCATGGTCAACCGAAAATCGCGCTGGGATCGTTTTTGATCGAACTGTTGATGCAAAACTTGCTCGCCATACAGTGGCTGCCGCGCCCCCCGCTCCGATTTATGCACGTCCAATAAGTGATCCAGCCCGACGTCCAGGTCTTGCTATACGCTAACGACTTGACGCAATACGACCCTAGTCAGTATGAGGCTGTGCCTGTTAGTCAGGATTGTGGCGGTCGTAGCTCAGTTGGTTAGAGCGCCGGTTTGTGGTACCGGAGGCCGGGGGTTCGGATCCCCTCGATCGCCCCATTTTTTCCTGACAAATATGCTGACAAACCTGCATTGGAATATTATTACGTTTCTTTGTAATTTTCTAATGTGTGAGGTCGGGCTATGACAGCCGTATGGGATTTGCCTGATTTTGATGATCATGAGGGCGTTCATCTGTTTCGCGATCGCGAATCGGGGCTAACCGCAATTATCGCTATTCATTCGACAGCGCTTGGGCCTGCAGCGGGCGGCACGCGATTTTGGCATTACGCTGATCCACCGGCGGCAATTACTGACGCACTGCGACTTTCGCGCGGGATGAGCTATAAGAATGCAATGGCTGGCCTGCCAATGGGCGGCGGTAAAGCGGTGATCCTGTCTGATTCGCATGGCAGCAAGAGCGATGCGATGGTTGCCGCTTTTGCAAAGAGCGTTGAAAGCCTGGGCGGGCGCTATGTTACGGCGCAAGATGTTGGGATGAGCGCAGACAACATGATCGCGATTTCCAAGGTGACGCGCCATGTCTGCGGCCTTCCAGCAGCAGCGGATCAGGCGGGCGGCGATCCCGGCCCGTCAACTGCGCTTGGCGTCTTTCTTGGGGTGAAGGCCGCAATAAAGCGTGCGCTTGGTAAAGATTCAGCCAAGGGCGTTCATGTTGCGATTCAAGGCGTTGGCAGTGTCGGTGGAGGTCTTGCCCGTTTGCTCGCAGCGGAAGGCGCGCGATTGACACTTGCGGATCACAGCGCGGCCCATGTTACTGCGCTTGCCGCTGAACTCGGCGCGCAGGTCATTGGCACCGATGCGATTATGACGGTTGAGGCTGATATATTTAGCCCCTGTGCGCTCGGTGCAATTTTTGATGAGGCAAGCATATCCGCGCTCAATGTTGCTGCAGTTGCAGGCGGCGCAAATAATCAGCTCGCAGTCCCAGTCGATGGTGACCGGATCAACGCGCGCGGCATTCTTTATGCGCCCGATTATGTGATCAATGCGGGCGGCATCATCAATGTTGGGGTTGAATATATGAAACTTGGTGACAGAAAAGTCGTCGAAGCGCGTGTTGCTGGTATCCCCGATCGGCTCAACCAAATTTGGGACGAAAGTGCTTCAACCGGCGATAACCCGGCCAAGGTGGCTGACCGGATTGCACAAAGGTTGATTGGCCGATGAAATTAGGCTTTTCGCTTTGCCAATCTATGGGTAAAGACTTTGCCAATGCACCGCTTAGCCAATCCAACGCGATTTCTTAAATTTGCTCGTCCTTTAACCATATTGTTCGGGATCATTGGGGCGTTCCTTGTCTTTGTCGGGATATATGGCGGCTTGTTTGTCACCCCGGCTGACTATCTTCAGGGCGAAAGTGTTCGCATTCTTTATATTCACGTGCCCGCCGCAATGCTGAGCACCATTGGCTGGAGCGGCATTGCGATTTCGAGCATTGTTCAGCTCGTTTGGCGACATCCGCTGGCGGGTGTTGCTGCGCGTGCCTGCGCGGTGCCCGGAGCTATGTTCACGGTAATCTGCCTTGCTACCGGATCAATCTGGGGCAGGCCGACATGGGGCACATGGTGGGAATGGGATGGACGGATGACGTCGGTGCTGGTTCTGCTGTTCCTTTATATCGGATATATGGCGCTAGCTTCTTCGAGCGAAGACCGCACCAGTGTCAGCCGTGCTACAGCAATTTTCGGTATTGTCGGCGCGGTGAATATCCCGATTATCAAAGGCTCGGTTGAATGGTGGAACACATTGCATCAGGGGCGTTCGATTACGATGACAAGTTCAAAGATTGCGCCGGAATTGCTTTGGCCGCTTGGTTTTACAATGATTGGATTTTCGCTGTTGTTCGGCGCAATAGTTCTGATGCGGATGCGTGCGACATTGGCTGAGGCGAAGGTTGAGGCGCGGATGCGTAGGCTGGTCGCGGCATGAACCATTGGCCTTACATAACGGCCGCATATGTGCTGGCGATCATTGCTACACTTGGCGTTACCGGCTGGAGCCTGATCGCAATGCGGCGTGCCGAAAAGGCGGTTGATGATATGAAGGGTGACCGATGAAAGCCAAACACCAACGATTGACGCTAGCCGTAGTTGCAGTGGTTGCGGTGATGGGCTCGGCTGTGCTTGCGATGTCAGCAGCAAAAGATAAAGCGGCTTATTTTCGTTCACCAGCCGATATCGCCAAAGCAAAGCCGCCTGTGGGCGAAGATTTCCGGCTTGGCGGGATGGTCGCCAACGAATCAATCACGCGCTCTGCCGACGGTGTCTCGATAAAGTTCATCGTTGAGGATGGCGGGTACACGACAGCTGTTGCCTATCGCGGGATCACGCCCGATCTGTTCAAAGAAAATAGCGGCGTCGTTGCCGAGGGCAGCATGGATGGCAGCGGGACGTTCGTTGCAACCACGATCCTCGCCAAGCATGATGAGAATTACAAACCGCCCGTAATGGCTGGTGTTCAGCACAAAACCGAAAGTCTAAAGCCATGATCGCAGAAATTGGCCTAGCGTTTCTTTGGCTTGCCGGGGTTTTGGCGGGTTTGCAGCTCATCATAGGGGCGATAGGGCTGCGGACGAATCGCGCCGATATGCTCGGTGGTGTCCGCCCAATTGCGATGGTGCAAGGCATCCTCGTCGGATTGTCATTCTGGTGCTTGATCACGGTATTTATGCAGTCCGATATGTCGGTGAAACTGGTCGCGCTCAACAGCCATTCGGCCAAGCCGATGCTGTTCAAATTTGCCGGAACGTGGGGCAATCATGAAGGATCAATGCTGCTTTGGGTTGCGGTGCTTGGCGTTTCGGGCGGTATGATCGCGGTCTTTGAACGCGCACTGAAATACCGTACACACATCGCAACGCTCACCGCACAAGCAGCAATCGCACTCGGTTTCTATGGCTTTCTGATCTTTTCTTCAAATCCCTTTGAACGTTTGAATCCTGTGCCGATTGACGGGCAGGGGCTTAATCCGCTGCTTCAAGATCCCGGTCTCGCGTTTCACCCGCCAACGCTTTATTTTGGTTATGTTGGGATGTCGGTTGCTTTCTCTTTCGCGGTCGGTGCGCTGATTGAACGTGATGTTGGCCCAGCCTTTGCGCGCGCAATGCGGCCTTGGGTGCTGGGTGCATGGATTTTCCTTACCATAGGGATCACGGCGGGCAGCTATTGGGCGTATTATGAGCTTGGCTGGGGCGGCTGGTGGTTTTGGGATCCGGTTGAAAATGCCTCACTCATGCCATGGCTCGCGACGACAGCACTGCTCCATTCGGTTGCTGTTCTTGCCACACGCGACGGTCTTCGTGCGTGGACGGTGATGCTTGCGGTGGTTGCCTTTTCGATGTCGATGGTCGGCACCTTCCTTGTCCGGTCTGGCGTTCTGACCAGCGTACATAGCTTTGCAACCGATCCGACGCGCGGCGGTTTTTTGCTTGCACTGTTGGTTGTTTATATTGGCGGCGCGCTGGCGCTCTTTGCGCTGCGCATCAATACCGTGCGTGAAGGCAATCAATTTGATCTGATGAGTCGAGAGGGCGCATTGGTTGTCAATAACCTGCTGCTATCGGTGATTCTGTCGGTGGTTCTCGTTGGCACACTTTATCCGCTGGCAACCGAGGCGATGGGGCAGAAAATTTCCATTGGAGCGCCTTATTTCAATAGTGCCGCTGGCTATCCGGCGCTGCTGCTTGTCGTTGTCATGATCATGGGGCCAGTGATGCGCTGGCGGCGCGATGAGTTTAAGGCCGTGATGAAGCGGATTGCGCTGCCGCTGCTCGCAACCGCGCTCATGTTGCTGGCCCTTGTACTGGCGCGGCCAGACGTTGGGATATTGCCTTTCCTCGGGCTTTTGCTGGCTGTTGGTGTTGGCGTTGGCAGCTTTGCGCCGCTTTGGAAGCGCAACCTCCGGCGGACGCCGCTCTTCACTTACGGCATGGTGATCGCGCACTTTGGCATTGCTGTTTCGCTTGCCGGGATGGCAAGCGAAAGCGGGTTCATTAAGGAAAAGCTGGTCGCGGCCAATATTGGCGAAACCAACACAGTTGGGCCATATACCGTGAAGTTTCTGAAAGTTGAACCAGTAGCTGGGCCAAATTGGACAGCAATTGAAGCAACGCTTGAGGCAAGGCGCGGTGACGGTGAACCAATCATCCTTCGCCCCCAAGCGCGGATGTTTTCCAATCCAGTAACGCCAACCAATGAAGCCGCAATTGGCACAATGCTTGATGGCCAGCTTTATCTCAACATTGGTGAGCCTACCGCCGACGGTCGCTGGCAGTTGCGGATGTGGTGGAAACCCTATGTCACGCTGATCTGGCTTGGCGGGATACTAGTAGCCTTTGGCGGCTTTCTCTCCCTGATTGGGCGGGCGCTGCGTGAAAGAGGCGCAAAAGCACGCAAAAGCCCAGAAGATGCTGTTCAAGGTCAAGCGATTCCAAGTACGCCAGTATTCGCAAAAGAGGCGGCTGTATGAAGCGGTTTTGGCTATGGGTGCCGCTTGGAGTGTTTGTGCTCTTCTTTGCGGTTGTGGCGAACGGCCTCGTCAACCCATCTGACCGTGTTATCAAATCAACAATGATTGGTAAGCCAGCGCCGACATTCTCGCTGCCGCCTGCGATTGACGGTATGCCCGGTGTTGGCGTCGCGAATTTGCGTGACGGCAAGCCAAAGCTCGTCAATATTTTTGCGAGTTGGTGTGGGCCTTGTGCCTATGAAGCCCCGATCCTTGAGCGATTGGCCAAGCAGGGCATAGAAATTCATGGCATTGCAATTCGTGATCGGCCGCAGGATTTGAATCGCTTTCTCGCACGTTACGGCAATCCTTACACCCGCATTGGGGCGGATAATGATACCAAGGCGCAGATTTCGTTCGGCTCGGCTGGCGTACCTGAAACCTTTGTTGTCGATGGCAAAGGCATTATCCGGCACCAAATTGCCGGTGGGATTGATCCCGGAAATGTTGATGAACTGCTCACAGCGCTAAGGGCTGCGAAATGAATATGCGCTTTGTTGTGCCTCTACTTTTGTTGGTGGCGACCCCTGCTTTCGCCGACTCGCTTTTGCCAGACGCTGAAATGGCCAATATTCAGTTGAGCGATCCGGCGAAAGAAAAGAAGGCAAAGGCCCTTATGGACACGATCCGCTGTCTCACGTGTCAAAGCCAGTCAATTAATGACTCAAATGCAGAGATGGCGGCAGATATGCGCGCGCTTATTCGTCAACGGATAGACAAGGGTGAAGACCCGGAGTCGATCCGGCTCTGGTTGGTTGAGCGCTATGGCAATTGGGTATCCTATGATCCACCAGCCTCCACTGTGACGAGCCCGCTCTGGGTACTGCCGGTCTTATTTTTTCTGATTGGGCTGTTCCTTGTTGGCGGGCGATTGAAGGTTAAGCGCACGAAATGATTTGGGTTTTTGTTTTGATTGCGATCCTGACTCTGCTCATTGGGCTTGGTCTTTGGTATTTTGGCAAAATGAAGCGTGCAATGCTTGAAATTACGGCTGCCGCGATGCTGCTTGGGATTACAGGCTATGTTTTACAGGGTAGTCCGGCTCAGCCCGGCAATCCGGTAAAATCTGCGAGCTCAACGCCGCTCCCTGAGGAAGTTTCGGCTGGCCTGCGTAAGGCCACAACATCAAAGTTCGGTGCAGAAGGTGAAATCCTGTCTTACGCCGATGCTTATATCAGATCGGGACATAGTCAGGCTGCGGTCAGCGCAGTGCGTGCTGGATTGTTGAAAAGCCCAAACAATGCGGACCTTTGGGTTGGCCTTGGCAATGCACTGATCGTACATGCGGATGGGCAAATATCACCGGCGGCTCAGTTTGCGTTTGAGAAAGCTGCAACACTCTCCCCAAATCACCCGGGCCCACCTTTCTTTCTTGGGCTTGGACTCGCACAAGCAGGCAAGGTTGATGAAGCGGGTGAAATCTGGCGCGGGCTTTTGTCGCGTACGCCTGACAGTGCGCCGTGGAAGGCGGATATTGAGACTCGACTCGCCGAGATCGGCCAGATGCCGGTCGCTAAGGGAGCGGATGTTAAAAAGCCCTGATGGCTTTCTAGGCAGTGTAAATTCCACTCTTACTCCTCGATTTATATCGCCTTTTGCACAGCTGCTAATCCGATTGCGGGGGCCATACGGCTATGCTAGGCCTAACGCTCTGATGGGGTGAGTAAGGCTAGCGTCAATGACGATTGCTACTGTATATGAATTGAAATCTGCATGAGCGAAGCCGCCATTGCCCACGACGATGAGAATGAAGACGGCCATCATGGCCATTCCGGGCCAAGTTATAAGCTGATCATCGGGGCCATTGGTATCGTCTTCGGCGATATCGGTACAAGCCCGATTTACGCGTTTCGCGAAACCTTCGCTGGGCATCACCCGATTGAGCCTGACCCGCTGCATATTTACGGCGTTCTAAGCCTCGTTTTCTGGTCAATGATGATGGTGGTAACGTTCAAATATGCCCTCACCATCATGCGCGCCGATAATAAGGGGGAGGGCGGCAGCCTTGCCCTCCTCGCGCTGATCAATTCAAAGGCGCAAGGGGCGAGCTGGTCTGTACCGATCGTCATGCTTGGCATTTTTGCAACGGCGCTGTTCTACGGCGACTCGATGATTACCCCGGCGATGTCGGTGCTTTCGGCGACTGAGGGTCTGCAATATGTCCACCCCGGTTTTAAGGCATGGATATTGCCAATCGCGGTTGGCATCCTCTTCGCGCTGTTCGCGATCCAGTCTCGCGGGACAGAGAAGGTCGGAGCATTTTTCGGCCCAATTATGCTGCTCTATTTCGCCATGCTAGCAGGGCTTGGCATTATGCATCTGACCAAGATGCCTGAAATCATTCTCTATACAATCAATCCTTGGAATGCGGCCAATTTCTTCATCACTGATGGGTTTCGTGCGTTTATTTCGATGGGATCAGTCGTGCTCGCGGTGACGGGGGCTGAGGCGCTCTATGCGGACATGGGCCATTTCGGGCGGAAGCCGATTGTTCGTGGCTGGATATGGTTCGTGCTGCCAGCGCTCATGCTCAACTATATGGGGCAGGGCGCGATGATCCTGTCGATGTCGCCCGCCGAAGCCGCACAAGCGATCCGCGATCCGTTTTTCATCATGCTGCCCGACATGATCCGCATCCCCGCCGTTTTTCTTGTGATCCTTGCGACGATCATCGCCAGCCAAGCGGTAATATCAGGCGCGTTTTCGCTAACGCAGGCCGCGATCCAGCTTGGCTTCATGCCGCGTATGCAGATCCGCCACACCAGCGAAAGTGCAGCGGGGCAAATCTATATCCCAGTGATTAACTGGGCGCTGATGGTAATGGTGATTACGCTCGTGATCTTCTTCAAATCGTCAAGCAACCTTGCTGCAGCATACGGTATTGCGGTTACTGGTGCGATGTTCATTGACACGATATTGCTCGCGGTGGTGCTGGTTTCGCTTTGGAAATGGCCGGTATGGAAAGCTGCGCCGCTCATTGCGGTGTTTATCATCGTTGATATGGCTTATCTCGGGGCCAATCTTTTGAAAGTGCCTGATGGTGGGTATTTCCCACTGCTGATGGGCCTCGTGATCTTCACGATGCTTACCACTTGGGCACGCGGACGAACGTTGATGCGCGAACGGATGCGTGAGGCGGCGATGCCGATCAAGGTGTTCGTTGGTTCAGCTGCGGGCTCGGCAGCGCGCGTTTCCGGCACGGCCGTATTCATGACATCAACCCCCGAAGGTGTGCCGCACGCGCTGCTGCACAACCTCAAACATAATAAGATTTTGCATGAGCGGGTGATCCTACTGACCATCAAGATCGCCAACATCCCCTTTGTTGATCCGCTTAAGCGCTGCAGCATGGAGGATTTGGGGCAGGGCTTCCACAGAATGATCCTGAAATATGGCTTCATGGAGGAACCTAATGTTCCGGCGGCACTATCCGAGGTGACGAGTTGTGGGCCGACATTCAAGATGATGGAGACCAGCTTCTTCCTCGCGCGCCAGACATTATTGCCATCCTCAAGGCCTGGTATGGCGATCTGGCGAGAGAAGCTATTCGCGTGGATGCTCAACAATTCAGAAAGTGCGATGGAATTTTTCCGCTTGCCCACCAACCGCGTGGTTGAGCTTGGCAGTCAGGTTGAAATCTGACACCCGCACCGATTATCGTTTCGGCGCTGTTCGGGGACGCAGATTTTGTGTGGTTGGATGGCGAACGTCGCGCCTATTTCCCACCTGAGCGTAATCAGCTTCGCGCGCATCTGACGCTGTTTCATCATTTGCCACCGTCATGTGAGGGCGAATTGCTAGGGCGCTTGCGTGAAGAAACGCGTGCGGCCCCGCCGCCTGCGCTGATCGACGGGCTTATGTCGCTTGGCTACGGCGTTGCCTACCGTATCCGTAGTAGCGCGCTTGAGGCGGCGCGTGCCAATCTTGCCGAAGCCTTTGCCGATCTGCTGATCCCGCAAGACCGCGCGACGTGGCGGCCCCATGTTACGATCCAGAACAAGGCCAAGCCCGCCGTCGCCAAGGCGCTGTTGTCGCAGCTTGAAGCACAATTTCAGCCGCGCCCGCTGAACATCGCTGGGCTTGCCGCTTGGCACTATCGCGGCGGGCCTTGGTCACCGATTGCGGCATACCGTTTTGGTGGCGGCCATTCGATGAAAGTGCCACCACCGCTGATCGCTAGTTGACCGCAAAATCGCCTCTGCTATACGCGCGTTTCCCGTTTGGGGCGGAGTAGCTCAGCTGGTTAGAGCAGCGGAATCATAATCCGCGTGTCGGGGGTTCAAGTCCCTCCTCCGCTACCATATTTTTTCCGGCATTTTATTCCTAATATTGGGCGGCATGAGCAAAACCATTCAAACACGCATGTTGATCCTTGGATCTGGCCCGGCTGGCCTTTCTGCCGCTATCTATGCCGCGCGTGCTGGCCTGAAGCCAATCGTGGTTCAGGGCATTCAGCCCGGTGGGCAGCTTACCATCACGACCGATGTAGAGAATTACCCCGGCTTCCGCGATGTCGTCCAAGGCCCGTGGCTGATGGAGGAAATGACCGCACAGGCCGAACATGTCGGGACAGTGATGATGTATGACATTATCGTTGATGTTGATGTGTCACAGCGCCCGTTCAAACTCACCGGCGATGGTGGTGATGTTTATATGTGTGACACTCTGGTGATTGCGACTGGCGCGCAGGCCCGCTGGCTTGGGCTAGACAGCGAAACCGCGATGCAGGGCAAGGGCGTTTCGGCCTGTGCGACGTGCGACGGTTTCTTCTATCGTGGCAAAAAGGTCGCGGTGATAGGCGGTGGCAATACGGCTGTCGAAGAAGCGCTGTATATGACGAATCACAGTCAGGACGTGACTTTGATCCACCGCCGCGATTCGCTTCGTGCGGAGAAGATTTTGCAAGATCGTCTGTTCGCACACCCAAGCATTAACGTGCTTTGGAATAAAGCGGTTGACACATTTGTTGGCGGCGGTGATCCGATCGGGCTGGTTGGGCTTGATCTTAAGGACACAGTGACGGGCGAACTCTCACGGCTTGATGTTGACGGCGCGTTTGTCGCGATCGGCCATAAGCCAGCGACTGAGATTTTCGTTGATCGCCTGCCAATGGATAGCGACGGCTATTTGTTGGTTGAGGTTGGCAGCACACGCACCAACATCCCCGGCGTGTTCGCGGCAGGCGATGTGACGGATAAGATTTACCGTCAGGCGGTAACAGCGGCTGGCATGGGCTGCATGGCCGCGCTTGATGCTGAGAAGTTTATTGCCCACGCAGAGTTTGCTGCGCGCGCCTGATCAGACCTGTTTGAGCGTTTCGATGATGGTCTCGCGTAACGCGGCGTAATCGCTCGCATTCGCAAAGCTGTGCGATGCGCTGGCGATCTTTTTGATGGTGATATCGCTGCGCGCACGGGCTGCTCCGAAGGCGGGGCCATTCCAAGCATCAGCAAAAGCAATCGCAGTGCCGTCTTGTTCAGCCAGCAGGATGGTCACTGGCCCTTCAACAACAGCCAGCCCAGCAGCAACATCATGCGCAAGCGATGTGGGGGCTTGCGGTTTGGCGATCCTCATCAGTCCGCCGATCAGCTTGCGGATATTGATTGCGCCTGTGAATAGCCCAACCCATGCCTTGGGGTCTTTCATCCGCTCAGTGTAGCGCGCACGGATCGCGGCAGGCGGGGGGAGGTCATCGGCCAGCTCAACCACCCAGATATTGCTCAGGATATACGCGGCAATTCCCGCTGGCCGGTGGAGCAGCAACGCCGAAGCCGCATCGCAATTGCCGAATGCGACGATTCTTATAAGCTCCGGGCAGGCCTCGCGAAAGGCGGCGATGGCGGCGGCGATGTCCGGCCCGTTTGTTGTGAACCCGCCATTTTCGCCTTCACTGTCGCCAATGCCGCGTCGATCAAAACGGAATACGCTACAGCCAGCGGCGGCGACATCGCCCGCAAGTTTCGCCATGCCCCGGTGCGCACCGATACGGATTTCATTGCCACCAGAGACGACGAGTAAACCGGTTTTTGAAAGGGCGCTGTCTAATGTCCCCGAAAGGCTTTGCCCTTCGCAGGAAAAATTTACGAGGCGGCGCATTGCTTCACCCATTCGGTCAAATCGGCAACCAGTGCCGCTGCAAGTTCGGGATCATCCCCCGGTTCGGCGCGCCGCCATAGTGGTGATCCGGCGATTTTAGCGTCAGCTTCACCCGCATCGCTTTCCAGACGCAGTGTCCGCAGTGGCGCCCTTGGCACAGTTGGCGCACTCTCAAGCGCGGCCAAAAAGGCATCACTGATCGCGTGTCCTGCATACAGCGCGTTTCCGCCTAATTGGGTGCGCCGAAGATCGCGGACGATCCGCGTTCCAGTTTCGGGGGCAAAGCGCCAATAGCCTTTTGCAGCAAGCCCTCCATCAAGCAGCGCACCGCCGCGCAATGAGGCGATGATGACTGGCTCGACTGTTTCGACGAATGCCGACAGCGCCTCTTGCCAGTCTGAAAATGCAACGTTGCTAATATCGGCCAGGCTTTCGCCAGTGCCTGGAAGGTCAGGCAAAACCGACCCAATCCCGTTTGCAGCAAGCCCGCGCATTACACTCACTAGCAACCGTCGGCAGCGATTGGCTTCTTCAAATAATGGTTCTATTATAATAGTTTGGATTGGTAAGTTAGCACCATATCGAGGCCATAGCTCCTCGCCACCGCGCCACGAATAGGACAGGCTCACCCGCTGACCTTGTCATTAAGAAAGTGTTTGAGGCCCCCAAAACTTTCGAGCATTTCACCGTCAAGTTCATCATCTTCAACGATAATCCCAAGCCGGTCTTCAAGCTCAGTCAGCAGATTGGCAACGGCCATTGAATCAAGCTCAGGTAGCGTTCCAAACAGCCCACTATCGTCGTCAAGCGCTTCGGCGCGGGCAGGGCTTAGCCCGAGTATATCGACCAATACTGAACGAAGCATAGTTTCAACCGATTGCTGCTGAATTGTCACGCTGGCCTATCCCTTATTTTCTGGCGATTGCGCGTTAGCGTTGCCGTGCGCGGGCGACAAGTGTGCTGATGAATGCGCGTGCGGCACCCGCAAGCCCAGCTATGCGCGCTGGGTTAAACGCTTCGATTGTATCGAGTGGCGCGCTTGCATCCATCCAATCGGCTTTATAGGCATCATCTCCGGTGCCGAAGTCAATTTTATCAACCTTGTCTTTATCAATAACATGGCGGAATATTGCAGCTGAAAGCACAGTTCCGGGTGATAGCTCGCGCGCGCTTTCGCTATAAGCGAGCTTGTGAATATACGCCGTGCCGCGCTCGACCGTCCAATATTGTGCTGCAATCGCAACGCCATCAAGACGGCAGATACCAAGCCGGAGACAGCCTGCATCACCTTCAAAAAGCGCGGTTTCGCGCAAAAATTCGGGATAATCCTCTTCGGGTTTCCAGCTATCGTGATAAACCGATTGAAACTCTTCCCAAGCGGCTTCATCGAATAGGTCGTAGATCGTGATATCAAAGTCCGCCTTGCTATTTTTGCGCTTATAAGTGCTGCGCAATTGGCCGGGGCGGGCGGCCCAATACTCTTCGAACGAAAGCCCAGCGACATTGGCTGTCCAGCTTGTCGACGTCTGATTGGCAAACACTATCCAGCCTGAGCGCTTGAATGCTCGTGACACCAACGCCGATGTGCCATCCTCACGGGGTACTGGACTTAGCACAATTTGTTGTGGCGAATTTCGCATGGCCCTCATTCGCTTGGCAATCGCGGTGAGCATCATCCGCTTGCGCGCATCATCAGGATTGCCTGCAAACATAGGCCTGAAGGCCATCGTGTACCAATTGGTGAGCGCGACAAACCCGCCGTTGCCTGACCGTTGAAGCATAAGCCACGCCAGCGTTCCTTCGGAAGCCGCGCGTGCAATCAGGGGTTCCATATTGGAAGAAGAATGTCGTAACAGCCTGCGAAACCAGTCAATTCGGTCAAACAGATTGGCCTGCGCTTCGCGGGAAAGCTGCGCAGTTGGATCAACGCTTGCAGCATTGATATCTGTCAGCAATTCTCCCTTAACCCACGCCATGCTAATAATGCCCCATTGTTAAACAACTCTACTCACCAAGGATTGATATTGCGCGCCTTAGACCCCATTCCAAGACCGCTCGACCACTTGGTGAGTATGGGTTTAACTAGCGACATCGCGTTAATAAGCCGTGATCAGTCTTTTGACTATGCAGCTCTTGATACATTGGTCGGAAAAATGGCGGCTATGCTAAGCAATCAGGGGCTTGTGGCGGGAGACCGGATTGCAACTTGGCTTCCTAAAACGGTACAGGCCTGCATCATGCCGCTTGCAGCGGCGCGCGCCGGGCTGGTTCATGTGCCAATCAATCCGCTGCTCAAGCGCGCGCAGGTCGCGCACATATTGGCCGATAGCGGCGCGCGGATGCTGATCACAAGTAAAGGCAGAGCGGATACGCTAGAGGCGGGCGATTGCCCACAAAGTTGTATTTTATGGTTCGAAGAGGCCGTGCGTAAAGATATTGAGAGTGCAGCGCCTTTGCCGCTTTCGGCGCATGATCCTGATATGCTGGCGGCTATCCTCTATACCTCAGGTTCAACGGGCAAGCCAAAGGGCGTCATGCTAAGCCACGCCAATATGTGGCTCGGTGCTATCAGTGTGGCGCATTATCTGGCGCTGACCCCGGCTGACCGCGTGCTTGGTGTGCTGCCGCTCAGTTTTGATTACGGCCAGAATCAGTTGCTTTCGACGTGGGCGGCAGGCGCTGCGGCGGTACCGCTCGATTATCTGCTGGCGAAGGATGTCGCAAAAGCGGTTGAACGCTATCAAATCACAACGCTTGCGGGCGTGCCGCCGCTGTGGTTGCAATTGCTCGATTATAATTGGTCGCCTGATGCAGCCGCGCGGTTGCGGCGGATTACGAACTCAGGCGGCGCGCTTACTCCTGCGTTGGTTGATCGGCTGCGTGCGCAGTTTCCGGCGGCGGAGATTGTTCCGATGTACGGTCTTACTGAGGCATTCCGCTCAACATGGCTTGATCCCGCGCTCGTTGCGGCGCATCCGACATCAATGGGCCGTGCTATTCCTTTTGCAGAAATCCTTGTCATTCGCGGCGATGGCGGTGTGGCGGAGGATGATGAACCCGGTGAGCTTGTCCATAGCGGGCCGCTCGTTGCGCAGGGTTATTGGAACGATTCTGACCGTAGCGCCGAGCGTTTTCGGCCTGCGCCCGTCGCATCCAGTTACGGCGGCACGGCGGTATGGTCTGGCGATACTGTGCGGCGTGACAGGCAGGGACTACTCTATTTCGTTGGCCGCGATGATGAAATGATCAAAGTTTCGGGCAATCGCATCAGCCCATCAGAAATTGAAGAGGCCGCTGCTGCAAGCGGTGTCGCCGCCGAAGCGGTTGCCTTTGGCGTGCCCGATGAACGATTTGGGCAGGCGGTTATGCTGGTGGTGCGTGGGGATGCTTCAAGCGAAACTGCGCTGCGTGAACATTTGAAACATGAACTTCCCGGCTTCATGATGCCGCGCGAAATCATCTGGCGCAGTACCCTGCCGCGTAATGCCAATGGCAAATTTGATCGCGGAGCCATCAAGGCAGAGGCGGCGGCATGAAGCCAATGGGCGCAATTCCAAGCGTTTTTGCAGCCGATGATGCGGGGCGCCTCATGATCGGCGGGCAAGACGTCGAAACACTTGCGTCGCGGGCAGGGGATACGCCGCTGTTCGTTTATGATTTTGATCTTGTTGCAAAGCGTATTGCGCGTTTCCGCGCTTCGTTTCCAGATCAGCTTGCGCTGCATTATGCGATCAAAGCCAATCCGATGCCTGAATTGCTTCGTGCGATAGCGCCGCTGGTTGATGGCCTTGATGTCGCCTCCGAAGGCGAGATGGCGCTCGCGCTAAAATCGGGCGGGCGGCATATTTCTTTCGCTGGCCCCGGCAAGCGTGACCGGGAGCTTGAGGCCGCGATTATTGCAGGCGTCACACTCAATCTCGAATCAGAAGGTGAGGCGAACCGTGCGCTCAGCATTGCTGATCGTATTGGAAAAACGCCAAGGCTTGCGGTGCGCGTTAATCCTGATTTTGATCTGCGTGGCTCTGGAATGCGGATGGGCGGCGGGGCAAAGCCGTTCGGGGTTGATGCCGATCGTGCGGTGGCGCTCGTCAAATCGCTCATCGCCGCTGGGGCCGAATGGCGCGGTTTCCATATTTTTGCCGGATCACAAGCGCTGGATGCCGAAGCCATTGTGACGACTCAAGGGCAAACGCTTGATCTTGCGGCAACGCTTGCCGACGCGATTGGGGTTGCCCCGCCACTGGTCAATCTGGGGGGGGGCTTCGGCGTTCCTTATTTCCCAAAAGATGCCCCCGTTGATCTTGAGCATGTCGGCGAAGCGCTCAGCCTGCGTCTGGCTGCACTACCGCCAAGCCTAGCCACGGCGCGCTTTGCAATTGAACTTGGCCGCTATTTGGTGGCTGAAGCTGGCGTTTATCTGACGCGGATTGTTGATCGCAAGACCAGCCACGGTGAGGTGTTTTTGGTGACTGATGGCGGCCTCCATCATCAGCTTGCGGCGTCAGGCAATTTCGGCACGGTCGTGCGGCGCAATTATCCAGTGGCGATTGCATCGCGCTTTGCAAGCGTGCCAGAAGAGGTTGTGAGCGTTGTCGGTTGCCTCTGCACACCGCTTGACCGGCTTGGTGATATGGTCAACCTTCCGCGCGCTGAAGCGGGGGATCTTGTCGCGGTGTTTATGGCCGGGGCTTATGGTCGTTCGGCCAGCCCAAGCGGATTTCTCGGCCATCCAGAGCCAAGCGAATTGCTGGTTAACGCCTGAAACAGCATTGTCACGCGGTTAATCCTAACAATATTTTCACCTATTCATCGCATAACCAGTATCGAACTATGTCTTGTTTTGCCCTCATTCATGGGAATGGAGGCATCCGCGCGGCGTCGTTAGGTAAGGAATTTTGTTATGCGTCTAGCTCTTACATCTAAACTGCTTCTGGGCGTTAGCCTCTCCGCAGTGGCGCTCAGCGGTTGTTCAACAGGTGCGACTGGGCCAAAATTGCCCCCCGCCAGTTTCGTAACCGCGCAAGAAGGGCCGGGCGAGGAATATATCATTGGCCCGCTTGATACGCTGACAATCTTCGTCTGGCGTAATCCAGAACTTGGCGCAAAAGTGCAAGTGCGCCCCGATGGCCGCATCACAACGCCGCTGATTGAAGATCTGCCCGCCGTTGGCAAAACGCCAACGATGCTGGCGCAGGATATCAAGGTTCAGCTTTCGCAATATATCAACGAGCCGCTGGTTTCAGTGATCGTTGATAATTTTGCGGGCACATTCTCGCAGCAAATCCGCGTTGTCGGGGCGACTGAAAAGCCAGCTTCAATTCCGTACCGCGCGAACATGACGTTGCTTGACGCGATGATCTCGGTTGGGGGGCTTTCTGAATTTGCTGCTGGCAACCGTGCGCGCCTCATTCGCCAGAACCGTGAGACTGGCAAGCAGACCGAATATGCCGTGAAAATCGGCGATCTCCTCAAGCGCGGCGATTCAAGGGCGAATGTTCGGCTTGAACCCGGTGATGTGATCATCATCCCTGAATCGGCGTTTTGATTGGCGGGTAATGGATAGCCTTTATCAACAAGTACGGATTGCGATCCACGGCATTTGGAAGCGGCGCTGGTTGGCGCTTGCGGTCGCATGGGGTGTTGCGCTCCTTGGTTGGCTCGTTGTCAGCGGGATTACCAACACCTACGAATCGCGCGCGAGCGTATTTGTTCAGATGCAGACGATGCTCCCCGGAAAGCTGGGTATTTCGCCAGCTGAGCGCAAGGATAGCATCGACACCATCACGCAAACGCTGACATCTGCTGAAAATCTTGAAAAGGTAGTGCGACGCACGGCCTTGATTCAGCAAGGATCAACGCCGCGCGAGATTGCCGATCAGGTAATCAGCCTGCGCAAGAAAATTGATATTGTCACGCTTCAAGACAATTTGTTTGAAATCACCGCGTCATCAGGCTCGGGCGGAATGTCAAATAATGAGAATGCCAAGCTGTCGAAGGATATCGTCCAAAAGCTGCTTGATCTGTTCGTTGAGGGTAATCTTTCGGGGAACCGCGCAGAAACCGAGCAGACACTTCAGTTTCTTGATACCCAACTTGCCCAGCGCGAGGCACAGCTTCAGGAGGCTGAGGCGCGGCGTGCAGAATTTGAACAGCGCAATCTTGGGCTGTTGCCCGGTGTTGGTTCGGCCAGCCTACGCATGGATGCGGCGCGCGCTGAACTTGGCCAAGTTGATTCGAACTTAAGCGCTGCGCAAGGCTCACTTGCGGCGGTAAACGGCCAGATTGCTTCAATTCCGGCAACGATAAACACCCCCGGCACGCTTGTTGGTGGTGGCGGAGCTGCGGGACGGATTGCTGCACTAGAAGGCCAGATTTCTGACGGGCTGGCGCGCGGCTGGACTGAGGGTTATCCCGATATGATTTCGCTGCGTAGTCAGCTTGCGCGTGCGCGCGCTTCGGCGGCAAATGAAGCGCCGGGTCAGGTCGTTGGCGGCAGCAATACGCCAAATCCACTGTTCGTGACGCTTCGGACGATGCAGGCAGAGCGGCAAGGCCAAGTCTCCGCGCTAAGCGGAAGGCGCGCCCAGCTTCAGGCAGAGCTTGCCCAGTTTCAATCGCGTCAGTTTGCCGAACCCGGCGTTGCGCAAGAACAGCAGCGGCTTAACCGCGACTATGAAGTGCTCAAAACGGCTTATGATAAGCTGCTTTCTGACCGTGAAGAGGTCAAGCTGCGCGGATCGCTTCAGTCGGATACTGATTCGATCAAGTTCCGCGTGATTGAACCCCCAACGTCGCCGCGTTCACCAGCGGCACCGAACCGGCCAATGTTGCTTACGCTGGTGTTGTTTGCAGCGATTGGTGCGGGTGCTGCGGCTGCGTTTGGGCTTGCCCAGATCAAATCGACCTACACAACGGCTGAGCAATTGCAGCGTGCAAGCGGTCTGCCAGTGATCGGGTCGATTACTGAGGTAATGAACCCAACGCAGCGTGAAAAACGGGCGCAAAAGCTCAAATATTATATCGCAGGGTGCGCTGGTCTGGTCGCAGCATTTTTCCTTTTGTTGACCGTTGAATTTGTTCAACGCGGCATGGTGGCATGAATATGATGGCGATGAAACGCAAACGAGACGCCGCCGGATCACTGATTGAGCGCGCCGCCGAGACGTATAGCTTTGGCACGAGCGCAAGCTATGCTGCGCCGCTCGTAACGGCTGAATCAGCCGAGAAGGCTGTAAGGCAAATTCCGCCTCCACTGCCCGTTATTGATCCAGCAAAGCTCGTAAAAGTAGACCGTGATTTGCTACGCGCAAACGGGTTTATCGTACCGGGTGCGCCGCCGACGAGTCTTTCGGAGGAATTCCGTCTCATCAAACGTCAGCTTTTACTGTCTGCGCTTGGTGGCCCCGGTGGGACTGCAATTGAGCGTGGTCAACTCATTCTGATTTGCTCTGCTCATCCCAATGAGGGCAAGACATTCTCCTCAGTCAACCTAGCGCTTTCGATGGCAAGTGAGACTGAGATTGAAGTCGTTCTTGTTGATGCTGATGTGGCTAAACCCGAAATCCTCTCGACGCTGGGTTTGCCTGGTGGGCCGGGATTGATGGACGCCCTCGCCAATCCAACGCTTGATGTTGAGGAATTGTTGATCCACACCGATATTGCGAACCTTTCGGTGCTTCCGGCAGGTTTGCAAACCAACAACGATACTGAGCTGCTCGCGTCGGAGCGCACCGGCAAGCTGATCGATCGTTTGATTGAAAATAAACCGCGCCGAATCATCTTGTTCGACTCAGCGCCCGCGCTTGCGGCGTCGCCTGCATCGGTGCTGGCGCTTCATGTCGGGCAGTGCGTGATTGTCGTTCGCGCCGATCAAACCACCGAAAGCGCGCTGCGCGACACGATGTCGCTGCTCGATGCGTGCCCAAGACTGCAATTCATGCTGAACGGTGTTTCGTACAGCGGCACCAACAGGAAATTTGGTTCTTATTATGGATTTGGAGAGTGAAATGACCATCCATCGCAAGACTTTTGCAACCACAGCAGCGCTGATCGCGCTTGCTGCAACCATGCCAGCCACGGCGAAAAAGGCTCAGGTGACGCCTTATCTCGAAGTCGGGCAAGTCCTTACCGCCAATCTTAAAGGTGATAGCGATGTCCTGACCTACAGCACCGTTGCCGCTGGTATTGATGCGTCGATATCAAACGCGCGGAGCGAGGCGCAGGTGAATTTCCGTTATGAACGTCGCTTTGATTACGGCAAAAATGTCAATGATCAGGACGTTGTAACGGGCCTCGCGCGTGGGCGTTTTGGCATAGTGCCCAACAAGCTGAGTATCGAAGCAGGCGGCATCGCGACGCGTGCACGCCAGGATATTCGTGGCAGTGCGCCGGGGCTGCTTGTCGGCAATGTTGATAATATCGTTCAGGTTTATTCAGGCTATGTCGGCCCTACGCTAACGACAAATGTAGGTGATTTGAAGGTTAGCGGCGCATACCGGCTTGGCTATACCCGCGCTGAGGCGGGCAAATTCACGCCAGCGCCAGGGCAGCCTGCGGTCAACCAGTTCGACGATTCAGTGACCAACCTTGCCACAGCAAGCGTTGGCATGGAATCGGGCGTATTGCCCTTTGGCTGGACAGTCAGCGGTTCTTTCGAACGTGAAGATGCCGGTCAGCTTGATCAGCGTTTTGAAAGCAAAACGGTGCGCGGCGATATCGTGCTTCCCGTTTCGCCGACAGTCGCATTGGTTGCAGGTGCTGGCTATGAAGATATTGAGGCGAGCCAGCGTTCGCCGCTGCTTGATGCGGGTGGCCAGCCTGTTGTGAGCGGCAGCGGTCGTTTTGTGACAGACAAGAGCAGCCCGCGTCAGCTTGCCTATAATCAGGATGGATTGTTCTACGACGCAGGTGTCGTCTGGCGGCCAAACCGCCGCACCAATATTGAGGCGCGTGTTGGCAAGCGTTTTGGTGGCCTGTCTTACACAGGCTCGGCGACCTATCTTTCAAGTTCAGCAACATCATTTCAGGTCAATGTCTTTGATCAGGTGGAAACCTTCGCGCAGCAGTTGAACGATAACCTCGCGCAGCTTCCAACCAACTTCACCAACTTCAATAATCCGCTCAATTCGCAGACCGGTGGGTGCCTGTTCGGCGGCACGGGTGGCGGGCGTTCGGGCGGATGCCTTAATCCAGCGTTCCAATCGGTCAACGGTTCGGTGTTTCGCAGTCGTGGGATTACAGGCTTAGTTTCGACCAACCGTGGGCCGCTTAATATCGGCTTTGGTGCAGGCTATGCCCAGCGTAAATACCGCGCACCAACTGGCGGCGGGATATTCTCGCTCAACGGCATAACTGATGAAAGCTATTTCGCTCAGGGCCAAGTTGCTTACCAGCTTGACGATGTTTCAAATATCAATGCGCAGGTCTTTGCGAGCCTGTTTGATTCTGGTATTGCAGGCGCGCCCAATGTGCTGAGCACAGGGGCGACGGGTGCATATAACAGGACGTTTGGGCGCAATTTAAGCACGACCGCAGCGGTTGGTCTCTTCTCAAGCCGGGTTGACGGGCAAGAGGGCGATCTGACCGGAACGGCTTTGCTTGGGCTGCGCTACAGTTTCTAATATTTATGAATACGCGTTTTGGGGAATGGCGGAGAAGTATATGTATAACGACCATTATGGCTTAACGGGGCGTCCGTTTCAGCTCACGCCAGATCCGCGTTTTTATTTTGAAAGCGCTACGCACAAAAAAGCGATGGCTTATCTCGGCTACGGCTTGGCTCAGGGTGAGGGCTTTATCGTTGTCACCGGCGAAATCGGTTCGGGTAAGACGACGCTCGTTGGCCATTTGATGGAAAGCGTTGATCGCAACCGAGTCAACGCCGTCAAGATCGTTTCAACGCAGGTTGAATGCGATGACATGCTACGTATGGTGGCAAACGCGCTTGGCCTGCCAACCGAAAATGCTGAAAAATCGCAATTGCTTGACCGAATTGAGCGACAGATCAATGAGCGTGCGCGCGCCGGGCAGCGGACTCTGTTGATCGTTGATGAAGCGCAGAATTTGCCGATTTCAAGCCTTGAAGAGCTTCGGATGCTCTCCAACTATCAAACCGGCGGGCAATCGATGTTGCAGATTTTTCTGCTCGGCCAGCCTGAGTTTCGGGATCGGCTTGAGCATTCGGACAGACTGGAGCAGCTTCGCCAACGCGTGATCGCGACGCATCATTTGACCGCGATGGAGGCAAATGAAGTCGGCCCGTACATCCTTCACCGGATGAAGCTGGTCGGCTGGACAGGAACGCCGACTTTTGCTGACGATGCCTTCGCCGCGCTCTACCGCTATTCAGGCGGGGTGCCGCGTAAGGTTAATAATCTGATGACGCGCGTTTTGCTGATGGGGTCGCTTGAACAGGCGACTGTGATTGATGCTGGCTTGGTCGAAGAAGTGATTGAGGATATCGCCGCTGACCAGTCGAGCGGTGATCCTGTCGATCAAAGCGCGCTTAAGCTCGTTGAGCCGACAACAGCCAAGCGTGATGATGTTACGCTTGATCTTGCTGCACGCGTTGCCGTCCTTGAAGCGCAGGTTGGCGAACAGGGTGACGCGCTTCGCCGTGTGATTGCGATGCTTGCCGATTGGGTTGAGGCCGAAGAAGCGCTGCATTCGAAAACCGAAATTCGCCGCGCACCCGCTGCTTGATTTTTTGCAGAAGATAATTGTTGTGTTTTTACCCCGTCACCCTGAACTTGTTTCAGGGTCTATCCCTCCACAAGGGAAAGCAGAGTTTGCGGAGAGATGGATGCTGAAACAAGTTCAGCATGACGGGTAGGTGGAATAAGTGTTTCAGCTTAAAATTGTCAGGCTATAGCCATGTTGCGTAACGCGCTCTCAGTCGATGTTGAAGATTGGTTCCAAGTTGGCGCCTTTGAAAACACGATTGATCGTTCCGATTGGGATGGCCTTAACCGACGGGTAGAGGCCAATACCGATGCTTGCCTCGCGATGTTTGCCAAGGCTGGCATCAAGGCGACTTTTTTCACGCTTGGCTGGGTGGCGCACCGCCATCCCGCACTCATCCGCCGGATTGTCGAGCAGGGCCATGAACTTGCGAGCCACGGATGGGATCATGCGCGTGTCTTCACGCTGACGCCCGATCAATTCCGCGATGATCTTGCGAAAACGCGCGCCTGCCTTGAAGATGCGGGTGGGACAGCGGTGACCGGATACCGCGCGCCGAGCTTTTCAATCGATAAACGCACGCCGTGGGCGCATCCGATCCTTGCCGAGGCGGGCTATACCTATTCGTCAAGCGTCGCGCCCGTTGTGCATGATCATTACGGCTGGCCAGAGGCTCCGCGCTTTGCCTTTGCGCCGGTAGCAGGGAGTGATTTCCTTGAACTGCCAGTGACGACGGCAAAGCTTGGCGGGCGAACGCTGGCGGCGGGCGGCGGCGGGTTCTTCCGGCTATTGCCCTATCAATTTTCGCGCTGGGCGGTGCGGCAGGTGAATGCAGAGGCACAGTCAGCGATCATTTATTTCCACCCGTGGGAAATTGATCCAAGCCAGCCACGCGTGGCAAATGCGCCGCTGCGATCAAAGCTGCGCCACTATACTAATCTAAGCGTCATGACGCCAAAGCTTGAGCGGCTGATCAGTGATTTTGCGTGGGGCCGCGTCGATGAGATCGTCGTTGACATGCAGGCGCGCAGGGCGTGACTATCAGGCTTTGCGTCGCCGATTTACGATTTGATGCTAAGGCGATTGATCAATATGTTTGCCTACACGCTCTGGCAACGCCGTTTCATTTAAGCGGATGGAGTCGCGCGGTGGCGCTCGGATGCGGGCAGAGGAACCATTATCTTATAGCGGGAGACGGCGTTTATATTACTGGCGTCTTGCCGCTGACTGTGGTGCATTCGCCGCTGTTCGGGCGGGCGCTGGTGTCAAGCGCGTTTGGGGTTGGCGGCGGGGTGCTTGCCGATGATGAGGAGATCGCCAACGCCTTGATCAATAAAGCAGTGGCAATGGCCGAACGGGTGAGCTGCCCGACAGTTGAACTACGCGGCGGCATGATGGCGGCTGGCGCTGGCTGGCACCATGACGAAACGACGTATCTTGGATTTGTGCGGGATCTAGCAGCAGATGAGGAGGCCGAACTACTCGCAATTCCGCGAAAACAGCGCGCCGAGGTGCGCCGCGCGCTTGGGTATAATCTAACTGTTGAAACAGGCATCAGTGAAGCAGATCGCGCTGCGCATTACGGCGTGTACAGCGAAAGTGTCCGCAATCTCGGGACGCCGGTTTTCCCGCGCGCGCTATTTGACGCGGTGCTTAATGAATTTGGCGATCAAGCCGATATCCTGACCGTCCGTCATGAAGGCGTGCCCATCGCCAGCGTGCTTAGCCTGTATTGGCGCGGCACCGTGATGCCCTATTGGGGCGGCGGTACGGCGGCGGCGCGGGGCTGGCGCGCCAATGACTTGATGTATTATGCGCTGATGAACCACGCGCGCGGGCGCGGTGCCACGCGCTTCGATTTTGGTCGATCAAAGGCTGGCACTGGCCCAGCGGCGTTCAAGCGCAATTGGGGTTTTGAAGGCGAACCGCTGGCTTATGCAAAATATGCGGCGGACGGTGAGGCGCCGCGTGATATCAATCCGCTGAACCCCAAATACCGGATGCAAGTGGCGCTGTGGCAGAAATTGCCGCTGGCCGTCGCTAACCGGATTGGGCCGATGATCGCGCGGGGGCTTGGGTGAGCGGCGAAATCCTCTTCCTCGCGCACCGCAACCCCTATCCGCCCGACCGGGGGGATAAGATCCGTAGTTGGCATTTGCTTCGTCACATCGCCAAAATCGCGCCGACTCATGTGGTGGCGCTTTATGATGATGCGCGCGATTTGGCGCATTTGCCCGTGCTTGAAGGCATTGCGGCGAGCGTCGCGCTTGAGCCGCGTTTGGTATCGAAACCGCGTGCGGCCCTAAAAGCCTTGTTTAGCAGTGGATCAGCCTCGGTTGCAGCGTTTGCGAGTGACGCCGTGCAGCGCCGTGTTGATCGGCTACTTGCCACTCGCCAGATTAAAACGATCTTTGCCTACTCAGGGCAAATGGCGCAATTCGTCCCTGTGAAGCGCGAGGGCATCCGCTTCGTGATGGATTTTGTCGACATGGACTCGGCCAAATTCGCGACTTACGCGCAACAGGCAAGCGGGTTGTCCGCCTTCGCCAATGCGCAAGAAGCAAAGCGGCTGTTCGCGTTTGAACGAGCGGTTGCCACGCGCGCCGATCTTAGCCTGTTTGTGAGTGAGGCTGAGGCCGCACTTTTCCGACGCGAAACCGGACTTGGTGAGCGCCAAGTGTCGTTCATCGAAAACGGGATTGACCTTGATGCCTATGATCCAGCAACCCCGCGTGGCGGGGTCGAAAGCGGGGAGGGCGCGCTTATCGTGTTTACTGGGCAAATGGATTATCGCCCCAATGTGGACGCGGTGGAAGGCTTTGCGCGCTACGCCTTGCCGCTGATTCGTGCGCGACATCCGACGGCAAATTTCGCAATTGTCGGCCGCAATCCAACTGCCGAAGTTACAGCACTTGTTGGCCTTCCCGGTGTGACGGTGACTGGCGAAGTGCTCGATACGCGCGATTGGCTTGCGGCGGCGGATGTCGTCGTTGCGCCGCTGTTGCTGGCGCGCGGGATTCAGAACAAAATCCTTGAGGCGATGGCGATGGCCAAGCCTGTTGTCGCGTCGCTGGCCGCTGCAGAAGGGATTGATGCTAGCGAGAGCGACGGTTTGATCGTCGCGCAGGACTGGGCGTCGCAGGCCGATGCGGTGCTTGCTCTGCTCGCCAATCCAGCGCGCGCAAAGGCTGCAGGCAGGGCCGCACACGCACGGATGATCGCCCGTTATGGCTGGGATGCGCGGCTTGCCGGACTTGGCGCGATGCTTGGATTTGACGCGTGAGCTTGGTTTCTAAGTTCCGTTCATCCCGAGCGAAGTCGAGGGACGCCGCTGCCGATGTCTCGACTTCGCTCGACACAAGCGGGGTTTGGAAAAACCACCTGCAACTCCTCGGCGGCGTGGTTGCGCTGATCCTGCTGCTGTTTTTCCGTGACGCCGTCGATATGGCGACGATTTGGTGGACAAGCTCAACCTTCACGCACTGTTTGTTCATTCTGCCGCTGGTCGGCTGGTTGATCTGGCAGCGCCGTAATGAAGTGGCGCTGCGCACCCCGCGTGTTTGGGCACCGGGGCTTGCGCTGGTTGGCTTAGCGGGTTTTGGCTGGATCCTCGGCGAAGCGGCGGGGGTTTCGCTGATCCGCCACGCAAGCCTTGTGATGATGCTTCAGGCGAGTGTGCTTACCTTGCTCGGCCCGAGTGTTACGCGCGGGCTCATGTTCCCGCTCTTCTACCTGTTTTTCCTCGTGCCCTTCGGTGAGGAGTTGGTGCCGCCGCTTCAGACGATAACGGCCAAGCTGTGCATGATTCTCCTCGGCTGGGCGGGGATACCGGCGCATATTGAGGGCGTCTTTATTTCAACCCCGACGGGCTATTTTGAGGTTGCCGAGGCCTGTGCCGGGGTCAAATTCTTGGTCGCAATGGTCGCTTACGGCGCGCTGGTGGCGAATGTATGTTTCCGAAGCTGGGCGCGGCGGATCGCGTTTATGGCGCTGGTGCTGATCGTGCCGATCCTTGCCAACGGTATCCGCGCTTATGGCACGATCCATATCTCAGCGCTGACCAGCAATGATTTTGCCGCTGGATTTGATCACATCATTTATGGCTGGTTCTTTTTTGCGTTGGTCATGGTGATCGTGATGGGGATCGCGTGGAAATTCTTTGATCGCGGGATTGATGATCCCTGGTTGGACGGGCAGACCAGCATAGAGCCAGCACAGCCGATCCGCTGGCTTATTCCGGCTGGGTTGGTCGCGCTGGTGATGATCCCGCTGCTCTGGCAATTCGCGCAAAACACGCTTGGCCATGTGCCGATGTCTAACCGGATCGCGCTTCCCGAAGTCGCGGGTTGGCAGCGCGCCGAAAGTGCAGTCGATGATTGGAAACCGCGTTTTGATGGCGCTGATCACCGATTGCAGGGGGATTATGTCAATGCCAAGGGTGACCGGGTTACGCTCGCGATTGCGGTTTATGCGTGGCAGGATGATGGCAAGGAAATGGTCGGTTATGCCCAAGGTGCGGCTGATCCAGACAGCCATTGGTCTTGGACGAATGACACGCCGTCCCCGTCCGGTGGTAAGGCCGAACGGATTTTTGCACCCGGTCTGGCGCGTGAGGTGGTGAGCTTTTATGTGGTTGGCGAAATGACAACGGGGCGCGCACAAATCGTAAAACTGGCAACACTAAAATCGCGATTGATTGGGGCCGATCAGTCTGCAGTGGCATTGCTGATTTCGGCTGAGGATCGCCGCGAGTCTCCGTCGCGTCCGCTGATCAATGCTTTTATTGCAGCAATGGGCCCACCTGAACGGCTTGCTGCGAGCCTCGTCACAACGGCGCGAGGGCAATAGCCGATGTGCGGGATTGCGGGCCTTTTTCATCTTGAAACCGCAAAGCCGGTTGATCCTGCGCGGGTTGAGGCGATGACCAACGCGCAGGCGCACCGTGGGCCTGACGGTTCAGGGGTATGGACTGCGCACGGCGTTGGGCTTGGCCACCGGCGGCTCTCGATTATCGACGTTGAGGGCAGTCCGCAGCCGATGAGCAGCGGCGAGGGTGGGCTGACGATCACATACAACGGCGAAGTTTATAATTACGCGGATATCCGCGCCGAATTACAAGCGCTCGGCGCGGTGTTCCGTACGCAGGGCGATACTGAGGTGATCCTGCTCGGCTACCGCCAATGGGGTGCGGACGTACTCGCCCGGCTCAACGGCATGTTTGCCTTCGCGATCCATGATGCGCGCGATCAATCGCTGTTTCTCGCGCGAGACCGCTTCGGGGTGAAGCCGCTGCATTATGTTCCTCTCGCCGATGGCAGCATTGCCTTTGCCTCTGAAATGAAGGGCTTGCTCGCCAATCCTGCGGTGCGGCGAACGCCCGATATACGCGCGATTGAGGATTATTTCGCGCTTGGCTACGTGCCAGATGACATAAGCATCGTTGCGGGCGTTAAGAAGATTCCAGCGGGGCATTTTCTCCATTTGAAACGCGGTCAATCACTATCCGCGCCGACGATGTGGTGGGATATTGATTTCAGCAAGCGCGCGCGTGGGTCTGTCGCTGATCTTGAGGCCGAAATGCGTGAACGGCTGCGCGCCGCCGTTACCTCACGGATGGTGGCCGATGTGCCGCTTGGCGCGTTTCTTTCGGGCGGGGTCGATAGTTCAACCGTCGTCGCGCTGATGGCCGAGGCGAGCAGCAGCGCGGTTGAAACTTGCTCAATTGGTTTTGATCAGGCGTCGCTTGATGAAACCGCCTATGCAGACCAAATCGCCAAGCGCTTCGCCACGCGCCACCGTAAGCGGATGGTCGGGTCAGACGATTATAGCGCGATTGATACGCTCGCCGCTGCGTTCGATGAACCGTTTGCCGATGCCTCCGCATTGCCGACGCTGCGCGTGTGCCAGTTGGCGCGGGAAACGGTTACGGTAGCACTTTCAGGTGACGGCGCGGATGAGGCGTTTGCGGGATACCGCCGTTACAAGTTTCAGGCCGCCGAAGAACGGGTGCGGGGGATGCTGCCCGACGGGCTGCGTACCAGCCTGTTTGGCGCACTTGGGAGACATTATCCCAAGGCCGATTGGGCGCCGCAGTTCATGCGCGCAAAATCCACCTTTCAAGCGCTCGCGAGCGACGGCGCGGAGGCCTATGCGCGCAGCGTCAGCGTCGTTCCGGCTGAGGCGCGCGCGCGGTTTTTCAGCGGTGCGTTCACCCGTGATTTGCAGGGCCACCGCGCCGAGGATCGCTATATCGCCGCGATGAACGGCGCACCCGCGCGAGACGGGTTAGACCGTGCGCAATATGCTGATCTCAAAATCTGGCTGCCCGGCGATATCCTGACCAAGGTTGACCGCACCAGCATGTCAATCGGGCTTGAGGCGCGTGAGCCGTTGCTTGATCACCGCTTGGTTGAATTTGCCGCGACGCTGCCCGCCAACATGCGGCTGCGCAGCGGCGAGGGCAAATGGCTGATGAAAAAGGCGATGGCGGGGCATTTGCCAAATGATATCCTTTACCGCCAGAAAATGGGCTTTGTTTCGCCGATCTCGGCTTGGTTTCGCGGGCCGCTTGCTGGTGAGATTGAGGCGCTGATGGCCAAATCTCTGTTGGTTGAGACTGGCTGGTTTCGGATGGATATCCTCGCGAAACTGGCGGCGGAGCACCGTTCAGGGCTGGGCGAACATGGGCGCTTATTGTGGCAATTGGTGATGCTTGAGAAATCGCTGACCCGCATTTTTGCTTGACAGCGTCACGCTGTTTGAGTACATAAAGGGAACAGTCGAAAACTGCGAGTCGCGTTGATCAGCGGCTCAACCCTCCCCACTCCGTCACCCACGAGCGCAGCGAAGCAATCCAGTCCCGAACTGGATTGCTTCGCTGCGCTCGTGGGTGACGAGCGGATAATTCCCCCCAAAGAAAGGAACCAAAAATGGCTGATATCTCGATCACCAAAAAGCCCCATACCAATTGGACAATCGCCCGCACTAAGCTGTTTCTTGAGCATCTATCTCAGCATTGTAATGTCAGTGCGGCGCTGGCGCATAGCGGCATGGCGTCTTCAAGCCTTTACCGCCAGCGGCGCGATAATTCGGCGTTTCGCAAGGCATGGGATCAGGCGCTTGACCAAGGTTATGCCCGGCTTGAGGCGATCCTGCTTGACCGCGCGCTTAACGGTGAGCAGCAGGAAGTGCTTGACCAGCAGGGCACCAAGGTTTCCTTACGCAAAATCTCAAACACGCTTGGCCTCGCGCTGCTCAAAATGCACGCCGTCCGCGTTGCCGCAATCCGCGCGATGCACGGCACCGACCATGATGAACATGCGATGGAAGCCAAGATCGCGATCATCAAAAAGCTCGACCAACTCGCGCGGCATACAGCGAAGAAGGAAGAGGAAAGATTGGCGGGTAGGGGTGGTACTTAATAGAGACCTTCACCAAATCCGTTTGTGTCGAGCGAAGTCGA
>JANOXQ010000127.1:0-2978 GCA_031418495.1 Sphingomonadales bacterium | reverse complement strand
TCTTCACCGCCGAGTGATTCGTTGAGGAGTGCCGCGAAATCATCGCGCGTTGGGTTTGCCGAGGTGGCCATGTGTTAGAGTTCCTAATATCAATTTTTCCGGCCAAGCGGTTGGTTCCGCTGGTCTTGTTTGGCCGAACTGCCATGCCCACACCATATGAACACAGCATCCACCGAGTGATATCGATAGGGGGACGGGGAGTAGCGCTTCAGCGCTTGATCCGGGCCTCCACAAGCGCAATCGCCCGTTGGATGGCGGCGGCTATAGTCAAATCACTGGTATCAAGCAAGTCAGCATCCGCCGCCTGCCGCAGCGGCGCATCCGCCCGCCCCGAATCACGAGCATCGCGGGCATGGATATCAGCAAGGATAGCCGTATAGTCTCGCGCGGGGTCATCACTATGACGCCGCTTTGCGCGGACTTCAGGGCTCGCAATTACGAACAGCTTGGCGTCCGCATCGGGTGCAATCACGGTGCCGATATCACGGCCGTCAAGCACAGCCCCGCCCGCTTGATGGGCAAAATCCTGTTGCCGCTTGAGCAGTGCCTCCCGCACCGCAGGATGGATTGACACACGCGAGGCAAGCCCGCCCGCCGCTTCGCTGCGCAGATCAGGGTCGGCGAGGAGCGCGTCATTAAATTCGCACGCGGCGAGCGCATATGCTTCGCGATCAGGATCACCTTCGGCACGCGCAGTTGCGACACCGACTGCACGGTAGAGGAGCCCGGTATCCAAATGCGGCAGCACAAAATGCGCCGCAAGTGCTCGCGCAATAGTGCCCTTGCCTGACGCTGCGGGGCCATCAACCGCGATGATCATAGCCGCACCTGCTGTAACTGTATGATCGACAGATCCAATTCTTTCTTATAAATGCTACGTCAATTATACCGATTTGGTAACTCAAAATACTACCACGTTTGATTAAGCCATGAGTTAAATTCACAAACTATATATATGATTGGTTATAGGTATGAAACCGGAAGATTCAATCAAAAAAGAAGCGCCGACGCACACTGGTGAAGATGTATCTAAATTGCATAATAAAAATAATAATAGCAAACAACAAAAAATTAACTTATATATAAGCGGAATAACACTAGAGGGTTTTGTAATTTCATGGGTCTCTCAAAATATAAGTTCTGATATAACAACTTTAGATTTAGGTTACATTGGATGTTCTGCATTTTTAATATTTTTATGTCTTATATCGATGTTAGAAGCAAAAATAAATATTGATATATACAGAACCTCTTACTACTTAAAAATTACGGGCAATTCATATTATGAGTCATGTCTGCAAAAATATGAGGATAATCTTTTAATTTCTGATGAGTTTAATTATGAATTTAGGCATTTATATTTTGCTATTGTTGGCACAATAGCTGCATTTTGGCCATTCGTTATGGCTTCTATTAGGTTTAACGAAATCGTAATAACGCGAGCAGCAGGTTTTCACGTATTGGTGGTGATAATTGCATCAACATTTGGTTTTGTTATAGTCCCACTTGCTACAAGGAAATTTAGAAAAAAGATAAAAACTAATTGGGATACCGTAATTAGAGACTTACAAAAATATTCACAATTATAGAAACCCCAACATGTGGATCATATCGCCAATGCTCATGACAACCTGCCATGCCTGAAATCATTCTGACGACTTTCGCAGTGCGCGGATTAACCCCACCAACGCGATAATCCCCCAAGCCACTTCAAGCACCACGGCGGCAAGATTGAAATTGACCGATAGCGAAATCAGCAACAGCACCGCACCGATCAGATTGAGCGCGTTAAAGAGCAATTTATTGAGGCTTTCGGCGATGTTGGCGTAGATAAAGGCACCAATAAATAACGCGCTGCCGCATATGCCAATTATATCGGAGATCAGCGACGGTATCACTGCGCTAACCCTTCCACACCTTCCACAAAGCCCGGAAAACTTGTCGCAACCGGGGCCATATCATCAATAGTCACGCCGCGCTCTGATACCAAGCCCGCCACCGCAAAGCTCATCGCGATTCGGTGATCCAATTCAGCGGCGATGGTTGCGCCGCCCACAAAGGCCTCGCCGTCGCGACCTTCGATGATCAGGCCATCGGGCAGTTCTTCAACCTTCACGCCAATCGCGCGCAGGCCTTTGGCCATCACCGCAATCCGGTCTGACTCCTTAACGCGCAGTTCTTCAAGCCCGCGAAAAACGCTGCGCCCTTTTGCCATCGCAGCGGCAATGAACAGGATCGGAAATTCATCGACCATACTAGGGACAATCGCTGGATCAGTCTCGATCCCCGTAAGCGCCGAATGGGTGACGGTGAGATCAGCGACAGGCTCACCGCCAACAACACGCTGCTGGCCGTAGCTGATGTCCGCCCCCATCGCCTCAAGCACCTTGAAAATTCCTGCGCGCGTGGTGTTCAGCCCAACATTGGCAATCGTAACACACGACCCCGGCACAATCAGTGCGGCGACTGCAAAGAAGGCCGCTGACGAAGGATCGCCCGGAACGATAATGTTCTGGGGTTTGAGTTCAGCCTCGCCGCGAATCGCTATTGTACGTACGCCTGCGCTATCGGTCTCGACGGTCAGCTCTGCACCAAATCCAGCGAGCATCCTTTCGCTATGATCACGCGTTGGCACTGGTTCGATCACACGCGTGATGCCGGCTATGTTAAGCCCCGCAAGCAGGATCGCGCTCTTCACCTGCGCTGAGGCCACAGGCAGGCGGTAGGTAATCGGCACAGCAGGACAGGCTCCGCGCAGTATGAGAGGCAGTCGGTCACCCGATGTTGCGGTGATATCCGCTCCCATCGAAGACAATGGATCAATTACGCGCGCCATAGGGCGCTTGGAAAGCGACGCATCACCAATAAAGGTCGCAGTGATGGGGTGCGATGCGATCAGCCCCATCAGCAGACGGGTGGATGTGCCACTATTGCCCATATCAAGCGCGGTCTGCGGCTGCATCAGCCCGCCAACGCCG
>JANOXQ010000126.1:0-4829 GCA_031418495.1 Sphingomonadales bacterium | reverse complement strand
GCTATCTGATCGCCTATCTCAACCTAGATCGCGTCATCGAAATCATCCGCACCGAGGATGAGCCAAAGCCTATGATGATCGCCGAGTTCGGCCTCAATGATCGGCAGGCCGAGGCGATCCTCAACATGCGGCTGCGCCAGCTTCGCCGGCTTGAGGAATTCGAGATCAAGGCCGAGCGTGACAAGCTCGCCGCCGAACGCGAAGGGCTTGTCCTGCTGATCGATAGCCCCGCGCGGCAGCGGACACGACTCAAGAAAGACTTGGCCGCTCTGCGCGTCGCGTATGGCCCCGAAACCCCGCTTGGCAAACGGCGCACGACGATTGCGCAGGCCGCCCCGCCCAAGGATATCCCGCTTGAGGCGATGATTGAGCGTGAGCCAATCACCGTCATCATGTCACAACGCGGCTGGATTCGCGCGATGAAGGGCCATGTCGCGCTTGATGCGGCCGATGCGCTCAAGTTTAAGGACGGTGACGGCGCGGCGTTCGCCTTCCATGCGCAGACGACCGATAAGCTGTTGCTTGTTGCCGAGGATGGCCGCTTTTTCACGCTTGGTGCGGATAAGCTGCCCGGCGGGCGCGGCTTTGGTGAGCCGGTTCGGCTAATGCTTGATATGCCAGAAAATGTCGCGATCCTCACGCTGCTTCCAGCCCAAGTCGGCGGGCGGTTGCTGCTCGCGGCGTCGGACGGGAAGGGCTTTATCGCGCCAATCGCCGACGTCATCGCCGAAACGCGCAAAGGTCGTCAGGTTGTTAACGTGCGCAGCGGCGCGCGGCTTTCGGTCGTGCGTACTATTGCTGCCGCCCATGATTATGTCGCGGCGGTAGGCGACAATCGCAAGCTCGTCGTCTTCCCGCTTGAGGAAATGCCCGAAATGGCGCGCGGGCAGGGCGTCACCATCCAGAAATACCGCGACGGTGGCCTTGCTGACGTGGTGACCTTCCGTTTCGAAGACGGCCTAAGCTGGGCCATGGGTGGAGACAGTGGACGCACCCGCACCGAAACCGACCTAACCCCCTGGCGCGTCGCACGCGGCGCAGCAGGCCGGATGCCGCCCGTGGGGTTCCCTAGGGACAATCGCTTTGGGTGAGGGGGGTGTGGCGCGGAATCAGGACGGGTTGGATTTCCGGGTTCGCCACCTTTTCGGGCATGCGGCTTCGCCTGCCTCCTGCACAAATGCGGCCCTCGCTTCAACACTCTGACTTTTGACACTTTTGACACGAAATCGGGTTTTTGGCGATTCTGTTCATCTTTTGTAACTCGGTTTAGTCTGGTCATGGTGGCGAGCACGAAGGAACATAGATAGTACAGAATGTCAAGGACTATTTCGCTATCACCACTCCGATCATGTCGGTTGGCGCTAAGTTTTCGGACCTTAAGCAATCATTTGTCAAACTTCAAAAGCGGTCATTTTCTCCTGACATAATGGTGTCAGGAGGCTGCTTCTAATGTACACTCCTCAACAAGTGGAGGCAAAAATGAGACATGCAATCGATGATAAGCTGGTGATGCTTGCCGAGTTAACGATTAAACCCGAAATGCGCGACGCGTTTCTGGATTATACGGTTGAAAATCTGGCACTGAGCCGGACTGCTGCGGGAAACATCGCGTTCGACATTCTGCTGGACGAGGCCCATCCCAATCAGGTGTTGTTTTATGAAGTCTGGGAGTCCGCTGAAGCTCAGCAGACCTATATGGCATGGCGCGTCGAACGCGGCGATCTGACAATCCTGATGTCATTTTTGGCGGCTGAACCAAAGTTCACAGCGTTACAGCGCATCGCAAGTTGAGGCGTGTGATTTAGCAGAGGGGTCAGGTGACTGCTTTGTGCATCGCCGTGATCCTGACGCTGGCAGTTGCGCGTGCTATAAGATTGCGGCTTGCATCTTCCAATTCTGCTTCGACAAAGCCGATTGTTTTGCCGATTTTCACAACCCGGCCTTTGCCGATGAGCTGGCCCGGTTTGGCGGGGGCAAGATACTGCACGTTGAGGTCTATGGTCGATGGAAACATCTTTGCATTGGTCGCAATCAGAATTGCTGGCTCCATGCAATCGTCGAGCATCGCTGCCAGAAAACCGCCTTGCACATTGCCAGAAGCATTGCAGAACTCCGGCTTGGCCGTGAAAGCGATTTTTACGCGACCATTCCCATGGTCGGCTTCCAGAATATCAAGTCCTAGTAAAGTCGCGCATGGCGGCGTGGGAAAGCGGTCGAGAATTGTTGAAATGGACATGAACTTCTCCTGTTTGCGTGGGCAGTCCGAATATAGGATGGCACTCCTGACAGCATTGTGTCAGTAGTCCGGCTATGCGCCGCGCCGAACGCCTGTTCCGATTGGTCAACGAACTCCGCTCGCGCAGAGTCTGCCGGGCTGAAGACCTTGCAACATATTTCGAGATCAGCGTGCGAACGGTCTATCGCGATATCGCCCATTTGCAGGGATCAGGGCTGCCTATCGAGGGGGAAGCAGGTGTCGGATATCTGCTGAGGCCAGGATTTGACCTTCCAGCGATGACATTCACATTTGAACAGCTTGACGCGTTGGCGTTGGGGTTGTCCTTCGTCGAAATCGCAGGTGACACTTCGCTGGCAGAAGCTGCCATCGAAGTGCGGTCCAAAATCCAATCAGCGCTGCCCGAGCCAGACAAGCGCAAGCTTGAAAATGCGCCATTGTTTGCAAGCAGACGAGACGGCTCCGCAGCTCCATCAGCAAAAATGATCCGCTGTGCGATCCGGGAGCGCAACATTCTGCGTCTGGTCTACGAAGATGCAGCGGGAAGCCCGTCTGACCGTCGGGTTAGGCCTCTTGCCATTTGGGCGTTCACTTATGGTTGGCTGTTTGTTGGATGGTGCGAACTGCGCAAAGGCTTTCGAGCATTTCGTCTTGATCGAATAGCTGCAATTGAGGAAACGGGTCGGCAATTTGAGGATGACCCGAGCCGGAATTTGCAGGCTTACCTCAAAACCAAAATCTTTGCGGTTGAGACGCGCAATTAGAGAGCGTGAAGCCGATCCCCGACCTTACGGAACGGCTGCTTTCCTCTTCAGCTAGCTAAAACCCGCCATTCCGCTCCCCCTAACTTTTTGGTCACAAGAAAATTCCACCCTTTACATTTGGCAGAAAGTTCTTTATATGTTCCAATTGGGTAGCGCCTTCTGCCCCCGCCTTGCGGCGCGTCCTTTCGTCTGGCTTAAAGCAACAAAGGAAACAATTTCGATAGCGTTGGCCGTATCTTTTGTTGCTTTATCGCCATCATGTGGCTCACCGCGATGCCAGCCGCTTTGCAAAATGCACCTCTACCGCTCTGCGGATGCCCGATGCGATGCGTTTTTGGCCGTCGGTTGAGGCGAGGCGGGAGACGTCGGCGCTGTTGGTTAGGTAGCCGATTTCGAGCAGCACGGACGGAATGTCGGGTGCCTTGAGTACGGCAAAGCCAGCCATGCGGTGATAGTCGGCGCGGAAGGGCATGAGCCGCCCGGCTTCGCGCTTGAGCAGGTTCGCAAAATCAGCCGAGGCATTCATTGATTCGCGTTGGGCGAGATCGACGAGGATTGAGGCAATCTCGCGGTTTTCACCGCCGAGGTTGACGCCGTTGATCACGTCAGCGCGGTTTTCGCGCGCGGCGAGGCTTTGGGCCTCACGGTCGGAGGCGACTTCGGACAGCGTGTAAATCGTGGCGCCGCTTGCCGTATCGGCGGGTGCGCTGTCGGCGTGGATCGAAATGAATAGATCGGCCTTGATATTGCGTGCGATGACCGCGCGGTTCCCAAGGATGATGAACGTGTCATCTTCGCGGGTCAGCGCGACGCGGACACGGCCGGAGGCGAGCAGCTCATCGCGGATCGCCTTCGCGGTGGCGAGCGTGATGTCCTTTTCGCGCTTGCCCGAACCGGGCGAAATCGCGCCGGGATCATGCCCGCCGTGGCCAGCATCAATCACGACGAGCGGACGTCCGGCGGGGCCGTAAATCTTTGGGCGTGGCAATCCTGATTTGGGGGCGTCAAGCGGGATGGTGATGTTGTAGCGGCTGCGCGGTGGCTTTGCGCGGTAGGCGGGGGGGGGGAGATACAGCTTGCGTGTTGCCTTAACGCCCGCACTGAATTCGTCAGCCGCAACGGGATCAACTGAGAGCGTAAGCGACCGACCGTCGGCGGCAAACTGCCCGCCTGAAATCAGTGCTGGCTTGGCTAAATCAAATACGATCCGTGCCGTATTGGGGTCTGGGCGGCCTTGACGGACGCTATTAACGATGCCCGAAGGAGACGCAGGTGCCCCCGGTTCACTGCCTATAACATCAATGGCGATACGGTCTGGCCCGGACAGGACGAAGCTTGAAGCCTTTTCAACGACATCGTCAAAGCGGATGGTGATTTCGCGGTCACCCACTTCGACGGCGCTGACGCCGCTTGCCTCTGCCGAGGAAAGCGGTGCGATCATCGCCAACAGGAACGCGCTTAAAGCCATTGCGCTGTATTGCCGTCTTTGTGCCTGTGCCGTCCAGCCAAAAGTCATGGAATTGGTTTCCCGAAAATTCACTATCCTGTGTGGCGGAATTACGGGGGTGGTTCTCAAATCAGGGTGTATTGACCTGGTAAACGCAATTTTAGGGATAAATTAGGATGCGTGACACGCGCTTGCGGCTTTGGCGCTGCAGTGCTAGCAGGGAAGTATCGCAGAATTTTCTTTGCGTATTTCACCAATTGACGCAGTTTTGCGCCAATTTATCAGGTTGACGCTGCATGAGGCATTTATTCCCGCTGCCCCCCCGCGCCCCATTTCGGGGAATCGCGACGGGCTTGGGTTTTGCTATGGCCGGACTGGCCAA
>JANOXQ010000125.1:0-8980 GCA_031418495.1 Sphingomonadales bacterium | reverse complement strand
ATGTCCAAAATGCTTGCCGCCGAAGCAAGCTGGGCTGCTGGTGAAGCCTGCATCCAAACCCACGGTGGCTTCGGTTTTGCGGTTGAATATGACATTGAACGTAAATTCCGTGAAACCCGTCTGTATCAGGTAGCACCAATCAGTACGAATATGATCCTGTCGTTTGTTGCCGAGCATGTGCTTGGTCTGCCGAGATCCTATTGATGGCAGACTGGAACGATTGGATTGGACGGACGCAGGAGCAAATTGACACACTCACCCCTGCCCTGCTCGCTCGGTTTCGCGCGACAATTGATAGTGGCGAGCTAGGTGATACTGCGCCGCAGGGCATTCACTGGTGCCTATGCCTACCCGACACCGCAACCTTCGAACTTGGCGAAGATGGTCATCCACGTAAGGGTGGCTTTCTGCCACCTATCACCCTGCCCCGCCGCATGTGGGCCTCAAGCAAGGTTAATTTTCACGCCCCGATGCGCGCTGGAGATAGCATAAGGCGGCGCTCAACCATCGCTAACATTACTGAAAAAACGGGTAGTAGCGGCTTGCTCATGTTTGTTGATATTGACCATGAGACCTCGGCTAACGGCATCATTGCTGTTACCGAACGTCAAACGCTCGTCTACCGTGAGGCGACTTCGGCTGCACCGGAAATGCGTCCCGCTGATATTGCGCTAGACCTATCTGGATGGGGTTGGCATCACAGCTTGATCCCAACTCAAGCACAGTTGTTCCGCTATTCAGCACTGACCTTCAACAGCCACCGCATTCATTATGATCTCCCCTACGCCGTTGAAGTGGAGCATTACCGTGGGCTCGTCGTTCACGGGCCGCTCACCGCGACATTTCTGCTTGCTCTTGCCGAGCAAGCGATCGGTGCGAACAGGCTTAAACATTTCGCTTTCCGCGGCCAGTCCCCCGCTTTTTCAGGAGAACCGCTTCATCTTGTCGGAAAAGCTGAAGCCGATTCGATCACCTTAACAGCACTTGGTAGCGATGGACGTACAGTCATGTCTGCCAAAGCGAGCTTATAAGAAGTAGTGCGGATGGGCGGAATCGAGCTGACACTCCTTGCGGAACGATATTTTTAAATTCCTCATATAATATTTAAGTTTTATAAAATCCTGTTGGTGAGGCTAGGCATTGCTTACACAACGATCTCAGGAAGTTATTGGCGCGCCCGGAACGATTCGAACGTCCGGCCCTCAGATTCGTAGTCTGATGCTCTATCCAGCTGAGCTACGGGCGCGCAATGATGCGTCGTTAGTCCGACACGTGGCAGAGCGCAAGCCCGTTGCGCCAAAAACATTGTATGGCTAGACAAGATTATAAATGGAGTTTGTGATGCACCCGAGGTTTTTCGCCCTGTTTTCCACTGCTTTGCTCGTTGGATGCACAAGCAGCCTTGATGCACCGTCTTTGGCAGTTCGACCGGTTGAGGCAGCGGCAGCGATTGATGGTGCGCGACCTGCATCGGTTATTACGCCGATCACCATTGCCGAAAAAATTCCGCTTGAGGCGGCCACTGTAGCACGGCTTGAGGCAAGTATCGGCGCTGCTCAAGCAAGTGCTGCCCCGTTTGCCAAGGCAATGGAACCCGCGCGTGCCGCAGTTGCTAGTGCAGCAGGTGCGGCTGTGAACAGTGAACCGTGGGTAGCAGCACAAGTCGCAATATCACGCCTTGAGCGCGCACGCGAAGCATCTGCCAATGCGCTTGCCGAAGTCGATGGTATCCGGCGTGAACTTGTTGCAAGCGGCAAAAACTTTGACCGCGATGCGCTTGCGAAACTCCAGAACATTGTCGCTGAGATTGATGCTGATCAGCAGGACAAAGTTGCAGCCCTTATTGGCAGACTCAAGTCTCGTTGATCGCGGCCTTATGAACCTGAGCATTATGGACATAATGCGCGACACCCATCTGATTGCCCATTGACCAGTCGGGATCAAGTTCACGCATAAATCGCGCTGGTCGCCCGCCCCACATATGCCCAGTCGGGACTATCTTTCCCGGCGTCAGCATTGCGCCAGCCGCAAGCATTGCATGGCTTTCGATCACGCAGCCATCCATCACGATGCAGCCAAGCCCGACAAGGCTTTTCGCACGTACTGTGCAGCCGTGGAGCATCGCCATGTGGCCGACGAGGGCATCCTCCTCAATGATCGTGGGGAAACCGATCCTCCCACCTGCGTCGGAATCGCAGTGGATCACGGTGCCATCCTGAACGTTTGACCGCGCGCCGATGCGGATCGCGTTTACATCACCGCGCAGCACACAGTTATACCAAATGCTCGCGCCCTCAGCGATTTCGACATCTCCCATGATGCGACAGCCAGGCGCGATGAAGGCTGTTTCGTGAATTCGTGGCGTATGGCCGTTCAGCGTGATGATTGAGACGTCTTGCATCATCTGACTATGGCTGGCGATATCGCCGCGATCAATCCTGTTGTTAGATCTTAATGATCGAAAGGATGCTCGCATGATCATCGCCCCACGGCGAAAAGCCTGGACGTGGCTTCAGAGGCGCCCACGATTGGGCACGATCATAGGCGACCAAGCGGTCAATCGTTGCAGGGTCAGGCGACATTGCCACCCAGATTGAACCAGCATAGCGAAGTTTTTCATCCGCCTTGTCAGGCACATAATTACGAATGCGCGCGCTCCAGCCATTTTTTGCCGCCGCTGCTATCACAGGTGAAAGATCAAGATAACGGTTTGAGATATGCACCATGAGCAAGCCATTTACCGAAATATGCTTGCGGTATGTCGCAAAGGCTTCGGTCGTGAGCAAATGCATTGGCACTGAATCCGATGAGAAGGCATCGACCGCAAGCAGATCAGCACTGTTGACGGGTTCGCCGGCAAGGACAATCCTTGCATCACCAATCGCGACGTCTGCTCCCGGTAAACATTGCGAAAGGAAGGTGAAGCTCTTTGGATCACGCGCAAGAGTTACAATCACAGGATCAATTTCATAGAAGCGCCATGCTTGGCCAGGCTTTGCATAGCAGGCGAGCGTACCTGCGCCGAGGCCAACGACGCCAATCCGTGCCTTTCGACCAAAGAGCGTGGGAGCTGCGCGCATCGCAAGACCAACGCCAGAGTTTGGCGCATAATAGCTTGTTGGCATCATCTCTCGCTCGGGCGTGCCTCTATTTTGGATACCATGAACAGTCGTCCCGTGGACAAGCGTGCGCACGTCCTTGCCATTACGGAGCGAATAAACGCCGAAGAAGCTACGCGTCATCTGCCCCGGCGCTGCGGAAAGCGCTACCTTGTTCCAGCCGCCAAGGCACAGCATCAGCGCGATCACAGCGCCGGTATAAAGCCAACGGTTGCCAAGGCTCATCACCGCAAGCCCGATCAGTGCAAATGAGGTCGCTGCAACTATGGTCTGTGAGGCGGGCAGAAAACCACCCTGCCCTATCATTGAAATAAAGAGCAATGCGATCAGCCCCCACCGCGTTGTACGCGCGGCGCGATCATCGCCGTTCCAGATACGCTTTGCCCAGTCAAAAATTGCTGACGGCGCAAGAAGCAATGCCGAGGCCGCAAGGAGGATCGGGTGTTCATACGTCCAATCAAAAATGAGCGGGGCGGCAAGCGCGCAGAACAAGCCACCAATGACGCCACCAACCGACATCGCTAGATAGAAACGCGTCAGATGTTCAGGCTCTGGCCGCCGCGCAAACATCGCGCTGTGGAGCGCAACCGAAACAATGAATAGATTCGCAAGCGAAGCAAAGGCAAACGCCACCGGCCAACGCGTTGAATCGGCAAAGACGCCACACGCTGCGAACAGCAACGCAAAGGGCGCAAGCCGTGTTAGGAAGTTCGCCAATGTCCGGTTAGCAGCAAAGGCAACCGAGAAGCTGAGCAGATAGAGTCCAAGCGGAACCACCCAAAGCAGCGGCATTGCAACAATATCGGTCGTCAAATGGAGGCTCGTCGAGAGCATTAGACCTGACGGCACCGCCGCAAGGATAATCCAAGAGGCAACCCTCCGCCGGTCAGGCAGCGGTGAGGCTGGCGCTTGGACGGTTTGTGCAGCAACGCCTTTTGGCAAAACCACCGCGCACAGACCAATGAGGATCATCAGCGCGATATAACCGCACGTCCACATTGCGCTTTGCTGGGCAACGGCAAGCATCGGCTCGACGAGTAATGGATAGGCAATCAATCCGCCAAAACTGCCAAGGTTTGATGCGGCATAAAGTGGATAAGGATCGCCTCCGCCCGAAAGCGTGAACCAGCGCTGCATGAGTGGCGCTTGCGCGGCAACCACAAAAAACAGTGGGCCAATCGAACCAAGCAATAGCATTGGCACCCAGAAAAACGGATTAGCATCCGCCGGTGGATTGCCCGCAGCGAGCCCGATGGGCAGCATGATTGCTGCCAGCATAAACGCCGCAATATGGATCATTGCCTGTCTGCGCGGTGCGAATCGCCCGAGCCAGTGAGCATAAGCATAACCACCTAGCAGCAGTGATTGATACACCAGCATTGCTGAATTCCACACCGCAGGCGCGCCGCCAAGCCGGGGCAAAGCCATCCGCGCGATCATCGGCTGCACAAGAAACAGCAAGAATGAGCCCGCACAAATTGTTGCAACAAAGCGGAATTTTGAAGCTGTTACCGCTGCATTATTACTCGTCATCGGTAAGCTCGCCATAAAATCTCCAAATAGCTGAATGGAGCAGCTTATAGCGAAGTGGTAAGGACATGGTTAACAACGGCTAAAAACGCTCAACTTATCGCCCTATGCGATAAGTGATATGCTGTTTGAGTGGGCTGCCGTCGGGAACATTTGGATGATCAAAGTCCATATCATGCTGACGTTTCATGCCGAGCCGTTCCATCAAGCCCCACGAACGAGTGTTGGCGGGAACAGTGATCGCCCAAACGCTGTCATCTTTCAGATTTGCAAAAGCCCAACTCAGCGAAGCCTTAGCGGCTTCAAGCGCATAACCCTGGCCCCAAAAATCTCGCGCAAGTCGCCAACCAATCTCAAGCCGATTCTCTATTGGTGTCGCCTCGGGGCCGGGCTCGACGCCGCAAAAGCCAATAAACTGAGAATCCTCAAGCCGCTCGACGGCCCAAAAACAGCAGCTGTGTTCGGCTTGGGTTGCTCGCAGTCGAGCAATCACCGCGACGACGACGTTGAGACTGTCAGGCAATTCGAGCGTTGGACCAAGGAAAGCCATAACATCAGCGTCAAGAAACATTGCATGAAATGGCAAATGATCGCTTTCCCGCCATTCGCGCAGGATCAGGCGCTCGGTTTCAATCTGGAATTCAGCCACCGAGTAACCGCGCCGCGTGGGCTGCGTGGTACGTCAACACGCCTGAACAGCCAGCGCGCCGAAACGCTAACAATGTTTCAAGCACCAGCGCATCACGATCCCCCGCGCCTGCCGCTGCCGCCGCCTCAATCATAGCATATTCGCCTGACACTTGATACGCGAACACAGGCACTTCGAAGCGATCCTTCACGCGTCGGATGATATCGAGATAGGGCAGGCCGGGTTTCACCATCACGCTATCGGCACCTTCTGCGATATCAAGCGCAACCTCACGCAGCGCTTCTTCGCTATTCGCTGGATCCATCTGATATGTTTTTTTATCGCCTTTGAGCAGGCCGGACGAGCCGACTGCATCGCGAAACGGGCCGTAGAAGGCGCTCGCATATTTGGCGGCGTAGGACATGATCTGGACGTTAACGTGCCCTGCACCTTCAAGAACGCCCCGGATCGCGCCAATCCGGCCATCCATCATATCCGAGGGCGCGATAATATCTGCTCCTGCCGCCGCCTGATTAAGCGCCTGATCAACCAGCACTTTTGATGTTTCATCGTTGAGGACGTAGCCTGCACCGTCCACCAAACCATCATGCCCGTGAGCGGTATAGGGGTCGAGCGCAACATCGGTGAGCACGCCGATTTCGGGCACAGCATCCTTTATCGCGCGAATGGCGCGGCACATCAGATTGTCAGGATTGAGCGCTTCACGCCCATCCTCCGTCCTAAGTTCACGCGGCGTATTGGGAAAAAGTGCGACTACGCAAATCCCCAAATCGCGCGCCTCCTTTGCCCGCGCGACGATCCCGTCAACTGACCAGCGCGACACGCCGGGGAGCGATCCAATTGGCTCCTCCACCCCCTGCCCCGATGTTACAAATAACGGCCAGATGAGATGCGCAGGCGCAAGGCTCGTTTCAGCGACGAGCGCGCGGCTCCATGCGGTTGATCGGGTGCGGCGTAGGCGCAGGGCGGGAAAAGCGGGGTTTGTCATTCTTACCGTTTAACTCAAGCATAAGACTGTGCCAAATGCGAATTTAGCGCGATTTTAGCAATAAGGTCGCTATACCGTTCCAATGTTACGACGAAACGAAACCATTTCCGATGCCAGTGTACCGATTACTGCGCGCATGATTATGGCGAGCGAAATTGATGATGACCTAACCACCGCATGGGATCAGTTGGCACGCGTTACTTCCGAACCAAATGCCTTTGCCGAACATTGGTTCGTCACTGCAGCGCTCACCAACTTGCGTGACAACCAAGATATCAGGCTGGCCCAAGTGTGGGAAGGCAACACCCGCCTGATCGGGATCATCGCGCTTACTCACTACAACCGCTATGGCCGGATGCCCGCACGCCATGTCAGCAATTGGGCGCATTATCAGAGCTTTATGGGCACACCGCTGATCGAGCGCGGCTTTGAGCAGGCGTTTTGGCAAGCACTCATCATGGCACTTGATGGCAGCTATTGGGCGGCTGGTTTCCTGAGCCTAACCGGCCTTAACGAGGGCGGGCCGGTACATCACGGCCTCATCGCCGCGACAACCAAACTTGGCCGTGAAATCCCTACGGTTCACCGCTTCGAACGCGCGCTGCTCGCCGGCGATAGCGATGCAGAAACCTATCTGATCGCGAACGTGCGCAGCAAAAAACGCAAGGAACTTCGCCGCCTCGCCAATCGTCTTGGTGAGCTTGGCACAGTCCGGTTCTCGGTACTTGAGGACGTGGCAGACTTACCCGAATGGTGCGAAGCCTTCCTGGCGCTTGAAGCCGCTGGCTGGAAAGGCAGCGAGGGCGCTGCACTTGGCAACACCGCCAAAACTAAGCAATTTTTCCGTGACTGCATGGCTGGAGCGCAGGCCGCTGACCGGCTTGATTTTCAGCGGCTTGATCTTGACGGGCGCACCATCGCAATGCTGATCAATTTCCGCACCCCGCCGGGAAGCTGGTCATTCAAGATCGCCTATGATGAAAGCCTCGCGCGCTTTTCGCCCGGCATAATGATTGAGCTTGAGAACCTTACCCGCGTCCTCGGCGATCCCCAAATTGACTGGATGGATAGCTGCGCTGTCGAAAATCATCCGATGATCAACAGCCTCTGGGCGCAGCGCCGCGCGATCATCCAAGTCTCACTGCCGCTCGCCGGAGCGAAACGTAACGCGATTTACCGCGCCTGCCGCGCTGCCGAAACGGCCTCTGCACGGTTGCGCAGCTTTCGGAGCAAAACATGACCGCTTTCCCTAACACCGCCCGTGCGGCGCTTACCGCCGCTTATCCTGAGCATGTTACGAAACTGACGCACAGCCTTGTGGATGACCCGCGCCTGACCCTAGCTGCACTGGTTGAGCTCGCTGGCGAATTCGCGACCGAGAATGTCGAGTATAACCCCGGTAATCTTCCCATCGGCATTGATCCAAAAGACGTGCCGCGCGCCAGCCTGAGCATTGCCGAAACCGTCCGTTCAATTGAGGAAAACGGCAGTTGGATGGTGCTCAAATTTATTGAGAAGCACCCGGTCTATCGTGCGCTTCTTGAAGAAACGCTTGCTGAGATTGATCCGATCACGAAGGCCAAAACTGGTGCTATGCTCGATATGCAGGGCTTTATCTTCATCTCATCACCCGGCGCAGTGACGCCATTTCATTTTGATCCAGAGCATAATATCCTCCTCCAAATCCGAGGGAATAAGGTAATGACGTTATTCCCGGCGGGTGATGAACGCATCGTCAACGGCGAGGCGCATGAGCATTTCCACCTGGGCCTGCAACACCGCAACCTCGTGTGGCAGGACGATTTCACAGCGCTTGGCCAGCACGTGCCGCTTGCCCCCGGAGAGGCGGTCTATGTGCCCGTCAAAGCCCCGCACTGGGTGCAAAATGGCGACGCCGTCTCAATCTCACTCTCAGTCACATGGCGCAGCGAATGGAGCTATGCCGAGGCCGACGCGCGCGGCTTCAATCATATCTTGCGCAAACGCGGGCTAACTCCCGCCAGCCCCCAGCGCTACCCCGCGCAAAACGCCGCCAAATCAATTGCTTATCGCGCGCTCCGCCGTCTCGGGGTGGCCGGGCGGTAAACCAACCCGCGCCGCCTTCCACCCGCTATTTAGATAATAGGCCACCGTCAGACCAAATGAGGCGACCGAAGCCGCAATGAATGACCACCAGATTGCATCCGCCCCGTAGCGTGGATGGAAGCCGAAACCGATCCCAAAACGTATCAATACTGCCGAAACCACAAGGATAACCAGCGGTGCAATGACAACGCCGTTCGCGCGGACAAGGAAGGTCAGCACCATCGACACGCCCATCAAAATGAAACTCCAGCCGATGATTTGGTTGATGTGGATCGCAATCGGGATTGCCGCACTTCCATCAGGCAGGAACAGGCCGAGCAACGGTTGGGCGGCAAGCGTAATGATGAGAATCAGCGTCGCCGTCATCAAAATATTGATGCCAACCCCCGCCAGCGCAACCATGCCAATCCGATCCCATTTGCCAGCACCAATATTCTGCGCGGCCATTGCGCTCACTGCGCTGCCGACTGCGACGGCGGGCATTTGCGCATAGCTCCAAAGCTGGTTCATCACCCCGAACGCCGCCGTCGTATCAACGCCTTCACGGTTGATCAGGCCGATCATGATCAGCGCTGATCCCGCCATGATGATCATCGAAAGCCCCATCGG
>JANOXQ010000124.1:0-3595 GCA_031418495.1 Sphingomonadales bacterium | reverse complement strand
GCGCGGGCTGGGATGGTACAGCTTGTTACCAGCCCTAGGCTCATTGCAGAGCTAGCCCGCATTTTGGCAGCGTCCAAATTTGACTCCAAATTTATTGGAATCGGGCAGTCACGCGAGGAAATGTTGTTTGGTTATGCCATGCTGGCCGATACAATTGATTGCAAACCCCTGCCCGCCCCTATCGCTCCAGACCCCGATGACGATTGGGTAATTGCAACAGCGCTTGCGGCACAGGCCGACTTGATCGTGACGGGGGATAAGCCGTTTTTGGGTGTGGGGGCGGTGGGATCGATCCGCATTATTTCGGTTGGGGATGCTCTGGCGGTGATCGAATCCGGCTAGACACCACATCTTGCCATTTTCTGCCATTCGCCATATCTTGCCGCATATGGACAGTATGAACATTTCTATCCCTGAAAAGCTTAAAACCTATGTCGATGCGCAGGTGGATCAAGGTGGCTATTCGAGTGCCAGCGAATATATCCGCGAACTGATCCGTGCCGATGAAAAAGCCAAAGCGCAGGCCAAGCTTGAAGCGTTGTTGCTTGAGGGCTTGATCGGTGAGACGACGCCCTGGACTGAGGCTGACTCGCAACGACTGCTCGCGCTGGCTGCAACAGGGCGTTGACGGATTTCGCTGTATCGTCGGTCCGACGGTGTCGAAATAGTCCGTGTCCTTCATGCTGCACAGGATTGGTGGGCTCTGCTTGATCTTGATTGAACAGCCGCCTTTCCTACATCCCACCCGCTTGTTATATTCCAACCATGCCTAATCAAGTCACCCTGCAAAACCCTTCACTCTGCCCCAATCAGGCCGCTTTAACCCATGCGCACTACAGCACAGATTTTCCAACATTGCGGCCTCGAATAATATACCGATTCAGTGTCAACTTCCTGAGGTTTCTGGGTTTTTTTGAAACCCATGAACCGCTTAAAAATGACGGCATCATCGACCCAAAATAGTACCACATCGGCCTCAAACTAATCGATTCGATGAGTTTTCTAGTCGAATCGACTATGGGGCTTGATGATTATTTCTGCGATATTGCACTCCCCTGAAAAGCCAGAGTGAGAGTCGCGATGAACAATATCAACTCGGTCAGTTTCAATTCGTCATCGAACATGCAGTCCAATCTCGGCTTTAATAGCGGGTTTAAGGCACCTGCTATGGCGGCGGATATCCGCAGTAGCTTTGGCGGGTTTGATATACAAAAGCTCGCCTCTGCCCTGATTGAGGCCCTCAAAACAGGCACTTTACCTGAGGGACTGATCGAAATGCTGGCAAAGCTGCTCTCTCCCGTTGAAGCGGGGCAATTGCTCGCCGCGATGGCAAAGCTGCTTTCGGGTGAAGGTGCGCAAGGCAATGCACCCGCCCCGCAAGCCGCGAGCACTGGTGAAACCCAATCAGGCAATGCGCCAAGCACCTGTGAAACCACTACTGGAAACAAAACCACTCCTGCGCCAGCGACCTCTGCTCCAACAACGGCGGCTCCAACCGCGCCGACTCAGGCCACACCTTCCGCGCCGACCTCTGACACGCGGATTACAACGCGCGCACCAGACAGCGCGAATATTCCCTCGATTGAAGCGATTGCCAATAATCCAGTGGTTGCGGCCGCGATTGAGAAGTCTTGGAATGCATCAAACCCCAACACGCCAGGCGCCAAGCAAGAGCAGGGCTTTTGGGTGATGCGCGACGATAAGACTGGCGCGCTTTCGACGGTCAATTTCCCATCAAACGGCACGCGCGATTCGCTGACGCCCGGAGCCGTGCCCGCGATTGAGGGCAAGACCGCCGTCGCCTTCTTCCACACGCATCCAAACACCACCGCTGAGGGCTATACCAACGGGCCAAGCCCTGCTGATCAGAATTTTGCTGACGCGCGCGGAATTCCCGGTATTATCCAATCGCATAATGGTATGCATTATTTCAGCCCGACCAACTAGGTCACGCTTCGCTTTAGCAGCGGTCACTGCCCTAACGATGGCGGTGCCGCTGTCGGCGTGCGGATCGACGGTGGGTGCCTCAAAAAATGAGGCCAAGGAGACATCATCAATGGAAGACGGACGCGATAAAGCGATAGCGGCTGGCCGCGAATTTGTGAAACTGCGCTACCCCGATTTTGTTGAGGGCCGCAAAACCCCGATTGTCACTGACAAGGGTGATACGTGGGAATTCACGTACCGCCTGCCCGATGATATGCTTGGCGGCGCGCCAGTGGTGATTTTCAACAAGGCCGATCTGAGCGTTAAAGAGTCTTACCGGACGCAGTAAAACGCGGCTTGGCAAAGCGAAGCACGGCGTAGCCCGCGAGCGCGGATAACAGCGACCCCATCAATACGCCAATCTTCACCCCCTCGGCCTCCGCTGCGCCGGGGAATGCAAGTCCGCCGATAAACAGGCTCATCGTAAAGCCAATCCCACAGAGCAGCGAAACGCCGTAGATATGCGCCCAGCTTGCATTAGCGGGTTTGGCGGCAATCTTGAGCTTAACCGCAATCCAAACGCTGCCGAAAATCCCAATCTGCTTGCCCAAGAACAAGCCAAGCGCAATCGCAACCGGAAGCGTCGCCAGTGCACTGCTGCCGCCAAGCGTGACCCCGGCATTAGCAAAGCCAAACAACGGAATGATGAACCACGCAACAGGCTTATGTAGCAGATGCTCAAGCCGGTGGAGTGTTGAATCCTCAGCGTCAGGCGCAGCTTTGGTGACGCGCACTGGCACCGCTAGCGCCGCCAGCACGCCCGCAATCGTCGCATGAACCCCCGATAGCAACACCGCGAGCCACAACAGCGCAAAGCCGATCAGATACCAGCGTATCCGCGTCATCCCTGCCCGGTTCGCGGCAAACATCGCGCCAAGAATGATGAGCGCGGCGAGCAGCGCAGCCCCCTTGATCGCGCTGGTATAGGCAATCGCGATGATCGCCACCGCGCCCATATCATCAACAATCGCAACCGTTGTCAGAAACAGCTTAAGCGAAGCCGGCGCGCGCGACCCGAGCAGCGCAAGCACCCCAATTGCAAAGGCAATGTCAGTCGCCGCCGGGATCGCCCAACCGCGCGCGAGCGATAGATTATCGTTGGTGATCGCAAGGTAGACGAACGCGGGCACGATCATTCCTGCCGCCGCCGCGATCATTGGCAAGCGGCGGTCAGCCCAGGTCGAGAGATGGCCATCAACAAATTCGCGCTTAATCTCAAGCCCAACGAGGAAGAAGAATAGCGCCATCAAGCCATCATTGATCCAATGGAGCAACGACAGTGGGCCGATCTTCTGATCGAGCATCGCAAAGTAATCAGGCGCAACAGGGCTGTTGGCGATCAGCATTGCAAGCGCGGCTGCACCCATCAGGAGCAATCCGCCTGAGGCTTCACTGCGCAAAAATTCGCGGAACATCGAACGGGGTTTGGCAAATATACGGTTCATCTCACGGCATTAGCCGCGCGGGATTCGTGTGGAAAGCAAAACCGGGTGCAAAGCCCCCTTGGTGTCCCCGCTCATGTCGAGCGAAGTCGAGACACGCTTGGTCGGGTGTCTCTACTTCGCTCGACACAAACGGGTCAAAAAAAGGGGCCGGCATCGTGTGACAC
>JANOXQ010000123.1:0-15780 GCA_031418495.1 Sphingomonadales bacterium | reverse complement strand
CACAACCCAGCCCTCAAAACCTTCTATCAACGCCTCATCGACAACGGCAAAAAACCCATCGTCGCCCTCACCGCAACAATGCGAAAACTCATCACAATCGCAAACGCCAAAATCAGAGATGCACAAATCATCTGAGTTGATAACGATTCTCCTCCGCGCCTCCGCGCGAATCAGACAGGCTTTCGCTTCGTGAACTCAGACCCCAACCTCTACGACTTCTCGTCCTATCGCGGTCGCAAGGAGATTATCTGGCCCGGCGGTAAATCAGTCGCGGTGTGGATCGCGCCAAATCTCGAATATTATGAGATTGACCCGCCCGCGCATCCCATGCGCAAGGCGTGGGCGCGGCCGCATCCTGATGTGGTGGGCTACAGCCACCGAGATCACAGCAACCGCGTTTCGCATTGGCGGATGGCCGATGTGATGACGCGCCACGGTTTTCCCGGATCGGTTTCGCTCTCGGTTGCGCTGTGCCAGCATCACCCCGAAGTGGTGGCCGATGCCCAGCGCCGAGGCTGGGAGTTTTTCAGCCACGGGATATACAATACGCGCTATGCCTATGACATGGATGAGGTGCAGGAACGCAGCATCATCGAGGATTCGATCCGCACCGTGCGTGAGGCGACCGGGCAGACGATCAGAGGCTGGCTCGCCCCCGCGCTCACACACACGCCGCGCACGCTTGATCTGATCGCTGAATACGGCCTCGATTACACTTGCGATCTGTATCATGATGATCAGGTGCAGCGGGTGAAGACCAAAACGGGGAGCCTTGTTTCAATCCCCTACAGCCTTGAAGTGAATGACCATTACGGCTTTTTCGTTTATAATATGTCAGGCCGCGAATATGCGCATACGCTGATTGCGCAATATGATCGGCTCGCGCGCGAAGGGGGTACGGTGATGTGCATTCCGCTCCATGCCTATTTGATTGGCCAACCGCACCGGATTGGCCCATTTGAGGATGCGCTGCGCCATATCGCCACCGATGGCCGCGCGTGGATTGCAACGGCTGGCGAAATCGTTGACGCTTGGGACGCGCAGCAATGAGGAGACGATGATGGACGCCGCACTGTTATCAGCAATTGCCGATTTGCTTTGGCCGATTACCGCGCTCCTTTTGCTCGTTTTGATTTCCCGTCCGGTTTCACGGATGATCGGGCAAATCGCCAATCGCGGGGGCACGATTAAAATTGGCGAATTTGAATTGTCACTGCCTGAAATCGCACAGCAGCAGCAGGTGTCGATTTCCGATTTGCAGGCGCAGGTCGCTGAACTCAAAAAAGCGGTCGAAACCAACTCCGCCGCCGTTGGAACGAAATCGATCATTGCTGAAACCAAATCGGCCATAATGCGCGAGAGCAAACGCATTCTCTGGGTTGATGATCACCCCGAGAATAACGGATCATTGCAGGCAGCACTTGCCGACCAAGGGTTTGAGATCCAAAATGCGCTGACCACTGAAGCGGCGTTTCAATTGTTTGCGCCCGCGACATTTGACTTCGTCATCTCCGACATGCAGCGCGGAATGGATCGCAGCGCTGGGCTTAGTCTCGCACGAAGCCTCAAACAAAAAGACCCGGGGCAAAAATTCGCCATTTACTGCGGAGTGAATAATGCCAACCGTTTGGCAGGCAGTGAGCAACAACACGGCGTCGATTTGATCACCGCATCGCCGATTGAACTGATGTCCTTTTTGAAGGCTGGCCTCGGGGCAAAAGCGTGACGCTTGATCCGACCTATCTTGAATATCCAAAGCGGCGGCACGGCTATGATCATGACCATTATGATTGGTCGGCGATCCAGACGCGCAAGCCTGTGGTTTGGCCCGGCAATAAACCCGTCGCGGTATGGATTTGCGTCAGCCTAGAATGGTTTCCGATTACGCCAAGTGACACGCCGTTCCGCGCGCCGGGGCATATGCAGACGGCCTACCCCGATTACCGCCATTACACCGCGCGCGAATATGGCACACGGATTGGCTTCTACCGCCTGCTCGATGCGTTTGCGAAGGCAGGGGTGCGCGTTTCTGTGGCGACGAACAGCGCGATTGCCGCGCGTTATCCGCAAATCATCGCCGATATCGTTGCAGGCGGGCATGAGATTATCGCGCATTCTACCGATATGAACGGCACGATTGCGAGCGGCCTTCCGATTGAAGAATAGCGCGCGCTGATTGCGCAATCGCTTGATACGCTTGAAAAAGTGAGCGGCACACGTCCCACTGGCTGGCTGAGCATCGCGCGGTCGCAGAGTTGGAATACGACTAATTTGCTGCGCGCGGCAGGCGTGAAATATTGCTGTGACTGGGTGAATGATGAACTGCCCTACGCGTTCAAAAATGGGCTGATCAATCTGCCGCTCAATCATGAACTGAGTGACCGCCAGATCATCACCGTGCAGCAGCAATCGGTGGACAGTTACGCAGCGTCGATGCGTGATGCCTTTGATTGGCTGGCGGGAGAGGCTGACGCGCAAGGGGGCCGGATGCTGCCGCTCCACATTACGCCCTACATTATGGGCTTGCCTTATCGGATCGATATGTTTGAAAAGCTGCTTGGGCAACTTACGACGCAGCCTGGGGCTTGGTTTGCAACCAGTGGGAATATTGTGTCGGCTTGGGAGGGGCAGCAATGAAAATCCGCAATCCGCGCACAGGTGAGGATGATTATGAGATTGCGCCACTTGACGCAGCAGCGCTGGAGACGTGCGTATCCGCAATGCGTGCGGCGCAAATCGCATGGGCGGCCTATTCACCGTCGCAGCGCTGCAAGATACTACTCAAATTTGCCGATGCCATTGAGCGGCACCGTGCGGCTATTGCCGACGCGCTAATCCAAGACACCGGACGCGCGGCTATTTCGCAGATCGAAATTGACGGCGTGATTGGCATGATCAAGCGCTGCGAAGGCTCAGCCCCCTTCATGATCGCGCGCGCGATGGCGAAGGACCGCCAGACAAGCATATCGAGTATCTCTACCTCGATTCAGCTTGTGCCCTATCCACTGGTTGGGGTGATATCACCGTGGAATTTCCCGCTGACGCTCGCGCTGATTGATGCGGTATCGGCGCTTGCGGCGGGTTGTGCGGTGATCGTCAAACCGTCCGAAATCACCCCGCGTTTCATCCGACCGCTGATGGCGGCGATTGCAGAGGTTGGCGAGCTGCCGCTGACGATCATCGAAGGCGATGGTGCGACCGGCGCGGCGATGATCCCGCTCGTCGATTATGTGGCGTTCACAGGTTCAGTCAAAACCGGGCGCGCGGTTGGTGTTGCTGCCGCGACTGCATTCATCCCGGCGAGCCTTGAGCTTGGCGGCAAAGATCCGATGATCATCTTGGCGAGTGCTGACCCCGTCGCTGCTGCTGAAATCGCGTTGCGGGCTTCGGTGGTCAATTCGGGGCAGGCCTGCCAGTCGATTGAGCGCGTTTATGTGGCGCGCAAAATTGCTGAACCATTTCTGGTCGCGCTTGCGGAAAAAGCCAAGGCGGTACGTTTCAATTATCCGGATATTAACAGCGGCGACATCGGGCCATTCATCTCTGCTGCGCAAGCCGATATTGTCCAAGCGCAGATTGATGACGCGCGGGACAAAGGCGCACATGTGTTGACCGGCGGGCAGGTTGAAACGCTTGGCGGGGGCAAATATCTGCGGCCAACGGTGCTTGTTTCAGTCATGCCCGACATGCGGGTGATATCGGATGAGACATTCGGCCCGGTCATTCCCGTCACGCTGTTCGATAGCGAGGATGAGGCTGTCGATATGGCCAATGAGGGGGTTTTCGGCCTGTCAGGCGCGGTGATCGCGGGCACAGTGCAAGAGGCCGAGGCGGTTGGCGCGCGGCTTACTGTTGGGGCGGTTTCGATCAATGATAGCGCACTCACGACGATGGTGTGGGAGGCCGAGAAATCAAGCTTTGGCCTCTCAGGCCTTGGCGCATCGCGGATGGGGGAAAGTGGCCTTCTGCGCTTCTTCCGCAAACGTGCGATGATCCGCCAGACGGGCGCTGCCCTGCCGCTTGCTGCTTATGCAGAGGATGCAGCCAAATGAAATATATCCTGATCGCGGCGGGCGTGGCGCTCGCGTTTGGCGGGCCAGCGCTTGCCGCCAAAAAGAAACCGCAGCGCACCGATGTTGCCGCTGGCGTTGCCAAACCTGCCGAGCGGCTGCCGACCGATATTCGCCGCGTGACGATGATCGTGCGGAGCATGGAAAATTCGCTGACGCTCTACCGCGATGTGATGGGGATGAAGATCAATTATGATGCGACCCTGCCAATGTCGGGCGTAGCTTTGCCAGCGGGCGAACCCGGCGCGCAGGCGCGACTGGTGCTGCTCAATAGCAATGATCCCTACATCGGCTGGATTGGCCTGATGGAATGGCTGTCGCCGCGCTTGCCCGACCCCGGCTCGTATCCAACGCGGATGGGGATTGGCAGTCATGTGATCGTCACCAACACCGATGACATTGATACGCGCTGTGCGGCGGCGGCGAAGGTGTCCGGCGTCACGGTGACGGCGCAGGTGCGTGATCAGGCCTATCCGGGGCGGAACGGTGCCCCGCCAATCCGCGTGCGCGGCTGCAATTTCTTTGATCCTGATGGAACGCTGATAGAGCTCAACCAGTTGTTAAAGTGAGGTCTGTTCGGCCAACCACGCGCGCAGCAACGTATGCGCAATTGCAAACCTCGGCGGCGCATTGAAGCGGGCGTCTTCGGCTCCAGCAAGGGCCGCCTCAACCTCTTCGCGGGTTACCCACATCGCGTCTTCAAGTTCAGTAGTGTCGATGGTAAGCGCGTCGCTCTCCGCCTCACCGATGCACGCGATCATGAGCGATGCAGCGGGGAATGGCCAAGGCTGGCTCGCGACATAGCGGACATTGGAAACGGTGACGCCCGCCTCTTCATAAAGCTCTCGCCGGACGGCTTCTTCAATTGATTCACCTGGCTCCAGGAAGCCAGCGAGTGCGGAATAGTTGCGCGGTGGAAAGCGCGGCTGCCGCCCGACGAGGATCTTGCCATCATATTCGGCGAGCATGATGACAACCGGATCAACGCGCGGGAAATGTTCGGTTTCGCAAGCCCCGCATTTGCGGCCCCAGCCCGCCCGGAAAACGGCTGTTGCTTCGCCGCAGCGCCCACAAAAGCCATGGCGGTGATGCCAGTCAATCACGCTGCGCGCTGTACCATAAATTGCGGCTTGATCGGCGGGCAGGCTGTTCAATACGCGCCAGAGCGAAGGGGTGCGAAATCCGTCCGCAAAGGGTGCGCGCGGGATAACGACAAAATGCGGTTTTTCCTCAAGCAGCCCAAGCAGGATCAGCTCGGCATCCTCGGCTACATCGGCCATTGATGACCAAGCCAGATTGCCAAGGTCATCAATCTGCGGATCGCTACCCTCAAACGCCAACACGCGGGCACGCCAATTTGAGGCGTGTGCGGCGTAAGCAGTAGGATCGCTGCGCACCGGATCAACGCGGTCAAGCGGTGATCCGGTAAAGCCGGGGTTATGTCGTTTCACTTAAGTGGGGTCACAGGCTTGCGTAAACAGTCTTGCCAAATTCAGTCGTGAAGGGTTGCGTCCCCTGCGTCATGATTTGTGACCAGCCCGACGCGCGGATTTTGCGGGTGCGATCAACCCAAGCGATGGTTGAGGCAGCGCCGCCCCATCCGAAAGTGCCAACGCCTTCACCATTCGGGCCAGGCTTGATCGTTACACGACCGCCAGCGCCAAAACCCTGGCCAGTGACGAAGCTTTCCATGATTGTGTCGGGGCCAACCAGATTTGACATCGCATTATTCGCCGCGAGCTTACCCATGACCCGCGTTTGGCCAAGCGCACCTTCACCCATCAACATCGCGAGGAAACGGTCATAATCGCGCATTGTTGACACAAGCCCAGCGCCGCCAAAGGGGAAGGCTGGTTTATCAAGGAACACACTATCGGGGCCGGGATCAATCGGAAATGCGCCGGTTGGGAGGGCAAAATGATTAGTGGTCAGGCGTTTGACTTCGGATGCGGGCACCTGAAAATAGGTGCTTGTCATACCGAGCGGATCAAAAATGCGCGTTTTGAGGAAGGTGTCGAACGGCATCCCGCTAACGACCTCGATCACGCGACCAAGCAGGTCAAGGCTGACCGAATAGCTCCACTTAACGCCGGGATCAGCGATCAGCGGCAGCGTGCCAAGCCGATTGGCAAACTCCTCAAGACTTGGTGCGGCAGGCGCACGCGATATGCCGGGGAGTTCACGGCGGCTGACGCTGCCGGGAGAAATGCCTGCCTTGATATAAGCGTCAAGCAGCGGCCCCTTGGTTACAATTGAATAGCCAAGGCCGGCAGTATGTGTGAGCAAGCTACGAATTGTGATTGGTGCTTTCGAAGGGCGTGCATCAAGGCTGTTGGCGGGATCGGTAAGCACTTTGGGGTTGGCGAATGCTGGCAGCAGATCCGCCACATTCTGATCCATTTTCAGCTTGCCGTCTTCAATCAGCATCATCACTGCGATACCGGTAACCGGCTTCGTCATTGAATAAATGCGCCACAGCGTATCGGGGGTGATCGCTGTCGTATCACCAAATGCAAGGCTGCCTGAGGTCATGAAGTCCGCTTGATCGGTGCCGCGTGCAATCGCCGCGCCGACGCCGGGCACATATTTTTTGGCAATGGTCGCATCAAGCATCGCCTGAATCTGCGTCCAGCTTGAAGAAATCCCTCGCGTCGCTTCTTTGGCCCACGCGGGCGTCGCGAGTAGACCGCCAGCGAGCAGGCTTCCACCAAGAAAATGGCGGCGGTTGAGTATCAGGCTCATCAAATATCCTCCCATATCATTGCCAGCACCGCCGCTTTTGCGAACAGGCTTGGCAATCCGGCTTCATCAAGCCGTTTCACATTCCACCATTCCCCGTCCAGCTGTGGCTTGCAACCCCTTTTTAGACGAGCGCCCTGAATATTGAGGGTTAAACGGAAATGGGTGAAGATGTGGGTGACAGTGCCAAGGGGGCGCCAATCGGCTGCGAAGGGCGGTGTGATGCTTGGGGTTTGGCTCCATTCCCCTGAAGGCAGCGCGCGCATCCCGCCAAGCAGGCCTTTGTCAGGGCGGCGGATGAGCAACACGTCACCGTCACATTCGATCCACCAAGCCGTGCCGCTGCGTTCGGGGCGTTTGATTTTGGCGGCTTTGACCGGATAGGCTTCTGGCGCGTCCTTGCCCGCGCAGTGCGCCATCACTGGACACAACATGCAGCGCGGATTGCGCGGGGTGCAAAGGCTACGCGCCAAATCCATCAGCCCTTGCGCGAAATCACCAGCAGCAGTTTCGGGCGTAAGCACGTCCATCGCCGCGTATATCTCAGGCCGCGCGGCAGGCATCGGCGTTGCAATTGCAAACAGCCGAGCGATTACGCGCTCGATATTGCCATCAACGACAACCGCGCGCTTGCCAAAGGCGAAGGCCGCAATCGCAGCGGCGGTGTAAGCGCCAACCCCTGGCAGTGCGCGGAGTTCACACTCATCCTCGGGAAAGCGTCCACCATTGGCCGATATTGCACGCGCGCAAGCGAGCAGATTTCGCGCGCGGGCATAATAGCCAAGCCCAGCCCATGCGGTCATCACCTCAGTATCATCGGCAGCAGCAAGTGCAGTCACGCTCGGCCAGCGGGTGGTAAAGCGCTCAAAATAGGGCGTCACTGCCGCAACAGTTGTCTGTTGGAGCATCACTTCGGACAGCCAAACGCGGTAGGGCCAATTGGGGTCATCGAGCGGTAAAGCCCGCCCCGGTGGGTTGCGCCAAGGCAAATCACGGGCATTCGTCGAAAAATGTGCCAAAATCTTGTGGGCAATTTGCGCAGACATATCGACGACCATGGCCTGCTATGGCATGGAGCTGCATCATGGTGAAGCAAAAGTCCGGTAAAAGCGTAGAGGAACGGCCGCGTGGTGGCCGTGCTAGACGTATGGGCGAAATGATTCCTGACGTTGGTGGCGCGGCTTTCCGCCGTTTTGGCTTTGTTCAATCCTCGGTTGTAAGCCGCTGGCGCGAGATTGTCGGCGAGAAATATGCCGAGGTCTCAACCCCCGAATCAATCCGCTTTCCCCACGGAAAGCGCGCCGACGGGACGCTGACATTGATGGTTTCAAGCGCACACGCGCCGATGATGCAGCATGTTGGCCCAACGATTATTGAGCGCGTCAATCGCTTCTTTGGCTATAGCGCGGTGATCCGCGTTGTTCTGCGTCAGGGCGAAGTTGCGCGCGCACCAGCCCGGCCAAAGCCACCGACGCTTGTGCCATTACCGCTTGAGCTTGGTGACAGCCTGCGCACGATTGCTGATCCAGAGTTAAAAGCCGTCCTCGAATCGCTTGCGCGCGGTGTCGCGACGCAGGCGGCAACTTTTATTCCAATCGGGAAAATTTCATGAAAGCATTTCTACTTGGCGCGGTCGCGCTTATCTCAATTGGTGCCGCCGCGCCAAATTGGACGTCTACGGTGAAGCTCGCCCCCAACGGTGCGTTCGTAATGGGCAATCCAGCGGCAAAGGCAAAGCTGGTCGAATATCTGTCTTATACCTGCTCGCATTGTGCTGAATATACAGCGGAGGCAGCCGTTCCACTCAAGCGCGATTATGTTGCCAAAGGGGCAGTGAGTGTTGAGTTTCGTAATGCTGTTCGGGACCGGCTTGATTTTACCGCAGCCTTGATTGCGCGGTGTGGCGGGCCGACCAAATTTTTTGCGATTTCGGATCAGCTCATGGCGACGCAAAGCGTCTGGCTGGGCAAGGCACAGGCTTTTGGTGAGGCCAATGGCGAAAAGCTTAACAAACTACCAATCAATGCGGGGTTGAAGCTGATCGCGCGCGGGCTTGGTTTTGATGAGATTCTGAAAGCGCGCGGGATATCTGCCGCCGATATGGATGCTTGCCTCACCAATAAAGCCGCGCAGGATAAGATTGCGGGGATGACCAACGAAGCGTGGGGCTCACGCAAAATTCAGGGCACGCCAAGTTTCCTGATCAACGATACTTTAGTCACAGCCCCCGGCAAATGGGTGTTGATCGAGCCAGAATTGAAAACGGCACTCGCCGCTAAAAAATGAGGACTGAAATGATGACACGTAAGGCAATGATGTTGGCAGGCGCTGGCGCGATGGTTCTGCTCGCAGGCTGTGACAAGCAGGTGGCGCTCCCGGAAAAGGAAAGCACGACTGTTGCGGCTGCAGGCAAATGGCTTGAAACCACAGTGATGACGCCTGAGGGCGGGATGTTGATGGGCAATCCAGCGGCGAAGGTTAAGCTGATTGAATACGGCGCGCTGACGTGTTCACACTGCGCCGATTTTGCCAAGGAATCGCATGACGAACTGCGCACGATGATTGCGAAGGGCACAGTTTCATACGAGTTTCGTAACTTCTTGTTGAGCGCGATTGACGTGCCGGCCGCGATCCTTGCGCGCTGTGCTGGGCCTGGGCCGTTTTTCACAATTTCGGATCAGCTATTTGCAACGCAAGCAGAATGGCTCGGCGCGACGCAAGACATCACTGCAGCCGAACAATCGCAGTGGGCAGGCTTTCCACCAGATCTGCTCGCGCAAGTGCTTGCAGACAAGCTCGGCCTCGTCAAATTCGTTCGCGAACGCGGGATTGGGCTTGAGAAGGCCAAAGCCTGCCTCTCGGACAAGGCCGCGTTTGATAAGCTGACTGAGATGCAAAAAGTAGGTGTTGAGCAGTTCAAAGTTAGTGGCACGCCAACCTTCATTATCAATGGTCTTGTTGCTGAAGGCATTGGTGATTGGGATAAACTTGAACCTGCGCTCAAGGCTGCGGGGGCTTAACCTCATTGCAGATCAAACGCCTCAAACTCTCTGGCTTCAAAAGTTTCGTTGAACCGGCGGAGCTTAGGGTAGAGCGCGGGCTAACCGGGATTGTTGGGCCAAACGGCTGCGGTAAATCCAACCTGCTTGAGGCGATCCGCTGGGTGATGGGTGAGGGTAGCGCCAAGTCACTACGCGGCGGCGCGATGGATGATGTGATCTTTGCGGGCACCACCCAGCGCCCCTCGCGTGACTTTGCCGAGGTGTCGATCCTGCTTGACGGCGATGCCGCAAACGATGGCGGTGAAACTGAAGTCGTCCGCAGGATTGAGCGTGGCGCGGGTTCGGCCTACCGGATCAATGGCCGCGATGTTCGCGCGAAGGATGTCGCGCTGCTGTTTGCCGATGCGGCCACAGGCGCGCATTCGCCCGCACTTGTCAGCCAGGGGCGGATCAGCGCGGTTATTTCGGCCAAGCCCGCCGAGCGCCGCGCGATGCTCGAAGAGGCGGCGGGTATTTCGGGGCTGCACGTCCGCCGCAAAGATGCCGAACAAAAACTGCGCGCGACCGAGACTAATCTGGGTCGGCTTGATGAAGTGCTCACCGATATGGAGCAGCGCGCGGGCAATCTGCGGCGGCAGGCAAAGGCGGCAGAGCGTTACCGCAAGCTGACTAATGAGATTAAGATTGCCGAAGGGCGCTTGATCTTTGCGCGTTGGCGTGACGCTGCGGCGGCGGCAGACAAGGCCAAAGCCGAAGCTGTCATCGCCGAAACCAAGGTTAGTGAGGCCGCCGAAGCACAACGCGCCGCCGCCGCATGGCAAGCGCAGGCTGTTACCAAAGTTGCGGCTTTACGCAGTGCTGCCGAGGCGGCGCGGACAGCGGCAGGTGCGGCGGGGCATAGACTCGCAACACTTGGGAGCGAACGTGCCGCGCTTGATCGCCGCATCGTCGAGCTCGCCAGCCAACGCGAACGGTTAGAAAGTGACCGCGCGCGTGAGGGCGAACTCGCCAGCGATGCCGCCGCTGCGCTCGCTCGGCTCACCTCCGAAGCCAAAGCGCTTGATGGCCGTATTGCAGAGGCCGAGGCCCAGCGGCCGGCCTATGTTGGGCGGATCGCTGATGCCGAAGCCGCCGTCCGCGATGCTGAGGTTGCGCTTGCTCAAGCGCTTGCCGCGCAAGCCCGCGAACAGGCCGAGGCACGGGTGGCCGATGCAGCGCTTGCTGCTGCGACTGTACGCGCAGAACGTGCTGCGCGCGACAAGGCTCGGCTTGATCAGGAAGTCGCTGGGCTTGGTAGTGATGCACTGCTGATCGATGCGCGTGACGGTGCCATAGCAAAGCGCACTCGCGCCGAAATAGAGGCAGTGGAAGCCCGCGCAGCGATTGAAGCGGCAGAAACAGCGCGCATCGCCGCCGCTGCAACGCGTGATGAAGCACAAAGCGCTGGTGCATCGGAACAAGCCGCGCTTTCCGCGCTCGAAGGCGAAGCCCGCGCGCTGCTCAAGGCGCTACAGGCAGCCGGCGGCAAGGCGCGTGCGCTTGACCAATTGCGGGTTTCGCCGGGCTATGAACGCGCGCTCGCAGCCGCGCTTGGCGATGATCTTGAGGCCGAGATTGGTACTGGGCTAATGCGCGGTTGGGTGGGTGTGCTTGGGCTGGCGAGCGATCCAGCGCTTCCCTCCGGCACGGTGCCGCTCACCGATCATGTCACTGCACCGATTGAACTCGCGCGCCGTCTTGGCCAGATTGGTGTGGTTGACCGCGACGAGGGGCAGGCCCTTGCAGTCGGTCAGAGGATCGTGACGCGTGATGGTCAGATGCGCCGCTGGGATGGGTTTATTGCCAGTGGAGACGGTGCCGCCGCTGCCGAACGGCTTGAGCGGGTTAATAGGCTCGCGGTGATTGAAACTGCGCTGCCAGCGGCAAAGGCCGAAGTTATCACAGCGCAGGACATACTGCATACTGCCGAACGTGCCATCGGTGAAGCGCGTGCCGCCGCTGACGCTGCGCGCCGCCAGCTTGAAACCAGCGAGGCCGCAATTCGCAGCGGACAGCGCGATGAGGATCAAGCCGCGACGGCGCTTGAACGGCTCGCTTCACGTCGTGCCGAATTTGCTGAGCGGATGACGCGTGTGTCGGCTGAACTGACCGAAGCCGAGGGAGATGTGCGTTCCGCGAAGTCAGCGCGCGCTGCGCTTCCAGATGGGATCGCCACTGGCCAGATGGTTGCGCGCCTCCAGACTGCGAGTGAGACGACACGCGCGTCTGCTGCACAAATTAGAGCGGAGGCAGGGGCGCTTGATCGCACGATTGCGGCGGATCGTGAACGGCTGGGTGCTGCGCAAGCCGAAAGCAAAGGCTGGAAAAGCCGCGCAGGAGAAGCTGCTGCGCGTATCGCTGAAATGGATAAGCGCGCCGCCGCTGCCGAAGCCGAAGCGCAGACGCTGGTTGATGCGCCAGCAAGGCTTGCCGTAACAATCGTTAATGCAGAGGCCGAAAATGCAGCGCTCACCATCGCCGCAAGTGAAGCCGCTGTTACAGAACGCGCCGCCGAAGAGGAGCTTCGCGGGCATCAGTCGGTGCTTGATACCATCGTTGAGGGGCTTGCCGCCGCGCGTGAGGAGCGGGCAGGGGCGGTTGCGCGTGCCGAAAATCAGGAGCTGCGCCGGATCGAAATGGGGCGCATTTCGGGCGAACGTTTTGAATGTCCACCACCTCTCCTTCCCGAACGCGTTGGCTTTGATGCGGGCGAAGTAGGGCAGGCTGACGTAGAGTCGCCACGTCTTGAACGGCTGACGCTTGATCGCGAACGGATCGGCCCGGTCAACCTGCTTGCTGAGGAAGAACTTACCGAAATTGAGGGCGAGCGGGAAAAATCGGCTGCTGAGCGCGATGAGTTGGCTGAGGCAATCACGCGCCTGCGTGGCTCAATCGGCAGCCTTAACCGTGAAGGTCGGACGCGATTGCTCGCAGCGTTTGAGGCGGTCAACGGCCATTTTCAGCGACTCTTTTCAACACTGTTTGATGGCGGCGCGGCGCATCTCGCGCTGATCGATAGCGATGATCCACTTGAGGCCGGGCTTGAAATTTTTGCACAACCTCCCGGCAAGCGGCTCACCGCGCTCACTTTGCTTTCGGGTGGTGAACAGGCGCTCACTGCGGTTGCGCTGATTTTCGGGCTGTTCCTCACCAACCCCGCGCCAATCTGCGTGCTTGATGAGGTCGATGCGCCGCTTGACGACGCTAACATCGAACGCTTCTGCGACCTGCTCGACGCGATGACCCGCGAAACCGCGACACGCTACCTTATCGTCACGCACAATGCCGTCACGATGAGCCGGATGCACCGCCTGTTCGGGGTGACGATGATTGAGCAGGGAATTTCGCGGCTGGTATCAGTTGATCTCGGCGGGGCCGAGGCGCTGTTGGCTGCGGAGTGATTGACGTCTTTTTTTCGGATTAATCCAAACCCGTTCGGGCTGAGCCTGTCGAAGCCCAGTCTTTTCTTCTCCAAGCGTTTGGAAAAAGAAGACCAGTCCTTCGACAAGCTCAGGACGAACGGGTTAAGACGATCCAGTAAGTTTTTAAGTCACCCGCTCAATATCAGTCAGCGCGAAATCATCACCCTTGAAGAGCAGCGGCACCCCTTGGGATTTTGCCAGCGCATAAGACATGCAGTCACCAAAGTTGAGCTTGGCCGGATGGCGGCCCTTGCCGAAAGCGAGGAATGCCTCCTGCGCCAGAACGGTCATCTGCTGATCGAACGAAAGCACATCTAAGCTATTGCCTTCAATAAAGTCTTTTAGCTCGGCTTCGGGGTTTTCAATGTTCCTGCCCGTCAGCACCATCAACGCTTCAATTAAAATTGGCCCGGTTACAACAGACGGATTCACTTCGATGATGCTTTGAAATGCCTCGGCCTCGGCTTCCTGAAACAGGATCGCGATGATCGCAGATGTGTCTATCGCCAATTTCAAGTTGGCAAACCATCTTCGTCATAGCCGAGGATTTCATCATCGGTCAGCGACCAATCAATCGTCTGCTTGGCGATCCGCGCTTGTATGGCGCGGATCGCAGCACGTCTGCGTTTCTTCTCTGCCTCTGTCACAGAGCTTTGGCGCTTGAGTTCATTGTCCACCGCAAGGACAATCGCACCCGTCATGCTAATCCCCTCGCGTTGGGCAAGGGTACGCACCAGCTCCTCGGCTCGTTCGTTTTTGATGCTAAGTGCCATAGTAGTGCTTTCTATATTTTATGATAATTGTATATAAAATTTTTTGAGTATGGGCAAGTGGTACAGCCCACTCTCAAAGTCGGGCGAGGATGCGCGTGGTATATTTTCAGTTTCCTCCAGCGCATCCCCGCCCTCACCGACGGCGCGTTTTCTACGTCACGCCGCAGGTGTCCGCGAAAGCGAACGCCCAAGCCAGCGGTGCTCCCGAAGGAACACCGTTGCTTGAACCGGGCGCTAGAAAACCTGGCCGAGGTCAGGCGCGGACGTCTTTGGGCCGGGTGGCCTTGGACATAACGTCCACCGCCCGGTCGGCAAAAACCGGCTCCTCAACAAAGGGTTTTCTAGGCCCACACCCCCTCTCGGGAATTGCAATATGATAAGCGCGCCGAATGCTTGGTGGCAAGCGCTATCATATGCCGAATTTATATGCAGTTGGGGAGGGGAATAAAATTATTCCAAATGGCTGTATTCCGTTTTGGAATGTGGTATGTAGGCATGTCTCTACCCAAGACGCGGGCACGAGCATGGCACCTTCGCTTTTCTAGGAAATTCCGCCTGTGCGATTGAAGAGTTTGACTATGACACACAACTATCAGAACGGTGCCGATGGCCTCGTCGATTGGCGGCCGCAGTGGACGGGCGAAGACCTTGATTATTATCACAAGGTCAGGGGTGAGATTGCCCCGCGCATTTCACTCGTCAAGGCGCTGCGCGATCAGCTTAACCTGACGCAGAAGGAAGTCGCTGAACTGCTCGAAACGACGCAATCAAATGTGTCGAAGATTGAGGTGAAGGCCGATCCGAGCATTTCGGTGCTGCGCCGCATGGTCGAGGGGCGGGGCGGCAGATTGAAGCTGGTGCTTGATATGGGTGATGGGAAAGCTGTAGAGATTGCGGCGTGATGCAAATGCAAATCGCCTTCCTGCTCTTCCCCGGTCTCACGCAATTAGACATGACTGGCCCCGCGCAGTTTCTTTCGCGAATGCCGGGCGCCAAGTCGGATCTGGTTTGGAAAAGCCTTGATCCAGTCATGACCGATTCTGGCTTTGCGATTGTGCCAACCAAGACCTTTGCCACGCTGCCCAAGGCTGAGATCCTCTGCATCCCCGGCGGCGTCGGTGTGTCCGATGTGATGAATGATGACGCGGCGATGGCATGGATTCGCGCTGTTGGGGCCGAGGCGACTTGGGTGACGAGCGTTTGCACTGGCTCGCTAATCCTTGGTGCTGCGGGATTGCTCAAGGGCTACAAGGCTACGTCGCACTGGGCGTGGCATCATCATCTGGCGCTGTTTGGGGCAGAACCCATCAAGGCGCGGACGGTGTTTGATCGCAACCGTGTAACGGGCGGCGGGGTGACGGCGGGAATCGACTTCGCGCTTGCCCTAATCGCGGCGGTGAGCGGCGAGGGCGTGGCCAAGACGCTTCAGCTTGGACTTGAATATGATCCCGCGCCACCGTTTGATACGGGTTCGCCCGAAAAGGCAGGCGAGGCGATTGTCAGCGCTTACACAGCGGCGGTTAGCGCCAGTTTTCCAGCACGTGAGGCAGAGTTGAAAGCAGCAGCCCTTCGGCTAGGCTTCAGCTAAGCTCAGTGGAAATCGTCATTGCGAGCGAAGCGCGGCAATCCAGAGCGTGGACTGGATTGCCGCGCTTTGCTCGCAATTGTCTGTTGGATTTGGGGTATTGAGGGTATGTTCTGAGTCGGAATGCACTGTGTCCGGCGGCCGCCGGAC
>JANOXQ010000122.1:0-6906 GCA_031418495.1 Sphingomonadales bacterium | reverse complement strand
GGCGGTGATCGTCAGCAATCGCGGCTTATGGTGATTGCCGCAATTGTTCTGTTCGTCAACATATTGATCCTGAGCTGGCCCTAACGCCCCGGCAAAGTATCGAGCGTCAGACGAATGATGCGCAGTGTTTTATCCGTCACGACTGTTCAACGAATCCCTGAATTGGGATCGAGCCGCATATCGAGATATTTGTCGACCGAGCCCATCAATTGCGGCATTTCATGTTCGAAAAAATGGTTCGCGCCTTTGATCTCATCATGATGAATCGTGATGTGGCGCTGCGTCCGCAGCTTATCGACCAGCTTTTGCGATGCGCTTGGCGTCGCGACTTCATCAGCCGTGCCTTGAATGACAATGCCCGATGAAGGGCAGGGGGCAAGGAAGGTGAAATCATACATGTTGGCTGGCGGGGCAACCGAGATGAAGCCCTTGATTTCTGGGCGCCGCATCAGCAATTGCATCCCAATCAGTGCGCCAAAGCTGTATCCGGCAATCCAAGTTGTCTGCGCTTCAGGGTGAATTGACTGAACCCAATCAAGCGCCGAGGCGGCGTCGCTAAGTTCACCAACGCCATTATCAAACACGCCTTGGCTTTTGCCGACACCGCGAAAATTGAAGCGGAGCGTCGCAAAACCGCGCCTAACGAATGTCTGATACATTGCCTGAACAATGTGATTATTCATCGTGCCGCCGCTTTGTGGATGCGGGTGGAGGATCATCGCAACGGGTGCGCGCGGGCGCGGCCCAGGGTTAAAGCGACCTTCAAGACGACCCTCAGGGCCGGGAAAAATGACTTCGGGCATCAATTACTCGCAAATGTTATGTTCAAGGATGCACAGAACGGGCTGTGCGAACGCGCTGGAGCCTATATAGGATGCTGCGAACATTTCGCAATCACAACAGGCGGTTTGCTTGACAGAACGGCTCTACCTCGATCACGCGGCGACCACGCCAATGCTTCCAGCGGCGCGCAACGCGTTCGTTGATGGCATGTTGAAATGGGCAAATCCATCCTCACCTCACGCCGAAGGACGCGCCGCGCGTGCCGCGCTTGAGGATGCGCGGAGCCGGATTGCCGCCGCACTAGGCTGGTCACATGAAGTCATTTTTACCAGCGGCGCAACCGAAGCCATTAGTATTGGGCTTGGTGGATCAAGTGCTGACGCAACCATCGTCTCTGCCACTGAACATGATGCGGTTCATCGGGCTGGGGCCAAGGGCTATTTTTTGAGCGTTGGGGTTGAAGGGCAGGTTGCAGCGGATGCGCTTTCTGGGCGGCTCGGTGCGCTTGGGGCAAAGCAGCCAATGGTGGCAATTCAATCTGCCAATAATGAAACTGGTGTTCTTCAACCACTTCATGAGCTTGGCCCGATTATTAGAGGCGCTGGCGGCTTGTTGTTTGCCGATTGTTCGCAGTCTGCGGCGAAATTGCCCCTGCCTGACGCTGATATGATTGCGGTTTCGGCGCATAAGCTCGGCGGGCCACCCGGTGTTGGTGCCTTACTTGTGCGCAGCCTTGAGATGCTTCGTCCGACTGGCGGGCAGGAGCGCGGCTATCGCGGCGGCACTGAAAACCTGCCCGGTGTGCTTGGCTTTGCTGCGGCGGTTGAGGCCAATCGCGGTTGGGTTGAACGGGCCAAAGACCTTCGCGCACATCTTGACGGTGCGATTGAGGCCGCTGGTGGCGAAATTGTGGCGCGTGGATGCCCTCGGATCGCGACGATTGCTGGATACCGGATGCCCGGCAATGCATCGGCGACACAGCTTATCCAGTTCGATATGGCGGGGATCGCTGTTTCTGCAGGAAGCGCCTGTTCATCGGGCACAATCAAAGCAAGCCCAGTGCTTGCCGCGATGGGCTGGGATGAAGCCGCAGCGAATGAAGTCGTCCGTGTCAGTTTCGGCCCAGATACAAGCCGCGCAGACGTTTACCGCTTTATCGACGCGTGGAAACGCATCAAACGGTGACGATCTACCTCGATTATCAAGCAACGACTCCGCTTGCCCCAGAGGCGCGCGCGGCGATGCTGCCGTGGCTTGGCAGTGAAGACGGGTTTGCCAATCCGCATTCGTCGCATAAGCCTGGCCGCGCAGCAGCAGCAGCGGTTGAGGTCGCGCGTGAAGCGGTCGCTGCACTTTTGCCGAGCGGTGGTCGTGTCCATTTCACTAGTGGCGCGACAGAGGCGCTTAATTGGGCGATCAAGGGCAGTGGTGCGAAGGCCATAGCGTTGCCTGACAGTGAACATGCCGCAGTGCGTGATACCGCGCTTTGGCTTGGCGAGTGTGGTCATGACGTCACTCTTATGCCTGTTGAAGCCGACGGTTTGCTTGATCTTGAAGCGATCCCAGCGTCGGGCGGGCTTGTCGCCGTAATGCATATTAATAATGAGATTGGGACTATCCAGCCAATCGCTGAAATTGCGGTGCGTGCGCACGGAAACGGCGCGCTAATGCTCTGCGACGCCGTGCAAAGCTATGGCCGCATCGCTATTCCCGAAGGGCCAGACCTCATCGCGATCAGCGCGCATAAGATTTATGGGCCAAAGGGAATCGGCGCGCTGTGGGTGCGTGATGGGGTTGCGCTTGAACCATTGCTCCACGGCGGCGGACAGGAAGGCGGCGTTCGTTCCGGAACGCTTTCGCCAGCACTTTGTGCCGGGTTTGGTGCGGCTGCGAAACTTGCTCGAGAGCAGTTTGAAGCCGATGCCCAACATGTTGCGTATCTTTGGGGTGAGGTGATCGCAGAAATACCCCAAAATTGGGGTATTAATGGTTCAATAACAGAGCGTTATAAGGGTAATTTGAATATCAACATGAATGGAACTGATGCCTCTCGTTTGATATCGGAAGTACGCGGCGTTGCCTTTTCGGCGGGTTCGGCCTGTGCCAGTGGGTCGGGACGATCAAGCCATGTGCTTCATGCGCTTGGCCTCAGCGAGGCACAGGCACGGTCAAGCATCCGGCTTGGTTTTGGCCGCTATACAACATCAGAAGACTTGCGGACGGCATTACAAATGATCCGAACCGCAGCAAATTCGCAGGAGATTTAATAATGGTTCGGGTACGTTTCATCAGCGCCGATGGCGCTCAGACCGATGAAATAGAAGCAGCAGCAGGTGCGTGCCTGCTCGAAGTCGCGCAGGATCATGGCCAGCCGCTTGAAGGCACCTGCGAAGGGCAAATGGCTTGTTCTACTTGCCATGTCATCATCGCCGCCGATGATTTCGCGCGTCTGCCAAAGGCCGCCGAGGAAGAAGAAGATATGCTTGATTTCGCAGCCTGCACCACGCGCACCAGCCGCTTGTCGTGCCAAATCATGCTCAGCGAAGCACTCGACGGCATTACCATCCAAATACCACCCGAAAGCCGGAACATGCAGGGCCGTTGATTTCTTTGCGAGCGTACGCCATATGGCCAGCGGGAGTCGGGCGGGCGGTGCCCTCGCCAACTTGGTCAGATCCGGAAGGAAGCAGCCACAACGAATTCGTACCGGGTCGTTCCGGCTCCTACTTTTCATGACTGACAATCTGTTTTGGTGAGCGTAAGGCTTGCGACGATGTCCGAATCTTTTGATCTTGGTGAACCGCCCCAGCCTGCCGCTGGTCAGGCCTACCGCGTTCTCGCGCGCAAATATCGGCCGCAGCGCTTTTCTGAGCTGATCGGTCAGGACGCAATGGTGACGACGCTTGGCAATGCGATCAAGCGTGATCGGCTGGCCCATGCCTTCCTTATGACCGGCGTGCGCGGGGTTGGTAAGACATCGACCGCGCGACTTATTGCCAAGGCGCTTAACTGCATTGGGCCAGACGGGCAGGGCGGGCCAACGATTGATCCGTGCGGGCAGTGCGAGCCGTGCGTGGCGATTGCCGAAGGACGGCATATCGATGTGGTTGAGATGGATGCCGCCTCAAACACCGGTGTTGATGACGTCCGTGAGATTATTGAGGCGGTGCGTTATTCGGCGGTGTCAGCGCGCTACAAAGTGTACATCATCGATGAAGTTCACATGCTTTCCAAAAATGCGTTCAACGCGCTGCTCAAAACGCTTGAAGAGCCGCCGCCGCATGTGAAATTCCTGTTCGCGACTACCGAGGTCAACAAGGTGCCAGTCACGGTGCTTTCGCGCTGCCAGCGGTTCGATTTGCGGCGAATTTCGGCGGATATGCTCGCCACGCATTTTGCGAATATCGTTGCGGCTGAATCGGTTTTGGCTGAGCCTGAGGCGCTTAGCCTGATTGCGCGCGCCGCCGAAGGGTCAGTCCGCGACGGGCTTTCGATCCTTGATCAGGCGATTGCTCACGCGAGCCTTGACTGTGATGGGATGGTGAGTGCGGCACAAGTGCGTGATATGCTCGGATTGTCTGATCGCGGCGCGGTGCGGCATTTATTTGGATTACTGCTCGGCGGGGATTCACCCGCTGCGATTGCGGCGCTGCGCGAACAGCGCGATCTAGGCGTTGAGCCAGCGGCGGTTCTACGCGGGCTATTAGATGTGACTCACGGCGCTACGCTTGCCAAAGTGGGGGCACCCGATGATCCGGCGCAATCGGTTGAGGAACGAGAGGCGCTTGCCGGATGGGCCGATGGGCTCTCTTTCGCACTACTTCACCGGATGTGGCAATTGCTGCTAAAGGGGCATGACGAAGTAACCCGTGCGGTTGACCCGAATGAAGCGGCTGAAATGGCAATTTTACGCGTGATCCATGCGAGCAGCTTACCCGATCCCGCCGATGTGATCCGCCGGATTGAGGCCGGGACGCTGGCGATAGGTTCTTCGACTTCAGTGATGCCTTCGGTTGGCGATGCGCCTAGTTTGATGGCGATTCCGGGTGATTTCGCCGGCCTCATCGAAATGCTAATTGCCGGGAAAAAACCACTGCTAGCGCAGCAGCTTCATGATTTTACCGGGCTGGTGCGCTATGCTCCACCCGATCTTACTCTCCGCGCAACACGGCCGCTGCCAAGCGATTTTACACGTGATCTGGGTCACGCGCTTAAAACGCTTACCAGCGCTAATTGGCAAGTGATGATGAGTGATGAAGCTGCGGCACCGTCACTCCTTGATCAGGCCAAACAACAGGAGGTTGCCGCAAGGGAAGCCGTTTTAGCACAACCAATGGTTCTCGCGGCAATGGCCGCTTTCCCTGACGCTGAACTCGATACTTATGAACTGTCTGAACAACGGAGTGTAACCGCATGAAATCGATTGATGATATCCTCAAAATGGCCGCCAATGTTCAGGAAGAACTGACCAAAGCGCAGGCCAATCTTGAAACAATTGAGGTTGAGGGCGCAAGCGGCGGCGGCATGATCAAGGTGCGCGCGACCGCAAAGGGCAGCATTCGCAGCATCGATATCGATGAGAGCCTGCTTCAAGTTTCCGAAAAGCAAATCTTAGAGGATTTGATCGTCGCCGCATTCAATGATGCCCGTGCTAAGGCTGATTCAGCATCAAGCAGCGAGATGGAAAAGATGACGAGCGGAATGGCACTGCCACCGGGGTTTAAACTACCGTTTTGACTATCCCAAACACGCATCCAGTGCATCGCGCTTTACTGCGCCAGTCCGTGCTTTTATCCGATTGCCGTAGCGGCGGGTGTAACCCTTTGGGGCGGCTGCATCGCGTTTTTTTGGGAGCGGGAGGATCGCGGCAATCCTCGCGGCTTCCACGCTCGTCATTTGATCAGCATCATGGCCGAAATAGCGCTGGCTACCGGCATTAACGCCGTAAGTGCCAATCCCGGTTTCGGCGATATTGAGGTAAACCTCCATAATCCGCCGTTTTCCCCAGATGTTTTCGATCAGCAGGGTGAAGTAGGCCTCAAGTCCTTTGCGAAAGAAGCCGCCGCCTTGCCAGAGGAAGGCATTCTTTGCGGTCTGCTGACTGATCGTTGATCCGCCGCGAATGCGCCGCCCACGCGCGTTATTTTTCATCGCTTTTTGTATTGCTTCACGGTCAAAGCCGCTGTGCGAACAGAATTTTGCGTCTTCAGCGGCTATCACTGCACGGGCCATGACCGGGTCGATCGTATCAATCGACATCCAGTCTTTGGACAGCCCGCGCCCGGCAAAAACATCGCCAAGCATCGTCGCGGTAACCGGCGGTGGGATGAAGCTATACGCAACTACCCACAGCAATGACGCCACGAGGGCAAACAGAATTGATCGGCCAATGAACCAGCCAATACGATAAACCGGGGTGCGTTTAGAACGGGCTGCCATGCCACGCTTCTAGCGATATCGCGCTCGCTATCAAGCCGCAGCCAACATGCCCTTGTTTCCCGCGATTCGCATGATCGCCGCTTGGAGCTTATCAAACGCGCGCACCTCAATCTGGCGGACGCGCTCGCGGCTGACGCCGTGAACTTGGCTAAGCTCTTCAAGTGTCTTGGGTTCCTCGACCAATCGACGTTCAGTCAGGATATGCGCCTCACGCGTATTGAGCGACTCCATCGCTTCGACCAGCATCGCGCGGCGAACCACGCGTTCCTGCGTTTCGGCATAAGCCTCATCCTGAAGCGGGCCTTCATCGGCAAGCGTATCCTGCCACTGGCCTTCGCCCTCTTCACTGAGTGAAACATTGAGCGAGGTATCACCACCATTGGCCATACGGCGGTTCATGCTGACAACTTCAGCCTCAGTCACGCCGAGATCAGTCGCGATTTTCTTGACATTTTCGGGGCTTAGATCGCCATCCTCAAATGCTTCAAGGTTGCTTTTCATCCGGCGGAGGTTGAAAAATAGTTTCTTTTGCGCCGCCGTCGTGCCCATTTTGACAAGGCTCCACGAACGCAGAATGAATTCCTGCATCGATGCCTTGATCCACCACATTGCATAGGTGGCGAGGCGGAAGCCGCGATCAGGCTCAAATTTCTTCACGCCCTGCATCAGGCCAATATTGCCTTC
>JANOXQ010000121.1:0-67920 GCA_031418495.1 Sphingomonadales bacterium | reverse complement strand
AACGATCATGGCAGGCCATAGCAAATATAAAAACATCATGTACCGCAAGGGCGCGCAGGATAAAAAGCGCTCTTCGATGTTCTCCAAACTCTCGCGCGAAATCACCGTCGCGGCGAAATCGGGCACGCCTGATCCCGATATGAACCCGCGTCTGCGCGCAGCGGTAATGGCGGCCAAGGCGCAGTCAATGCCCAAGGATAATATCGAACGCGCGATCAACAAGGCGAACGCGAACGACGGCGAGAATTATGAGGAAATCCGCTATGAAGGCTTTGGCCCCGGCGGGGTTTCGCTGATCATTGAGGCGCTGACCGATAATCGCAATCGCACCGCGACCAATGTGAAGGTCGCCGTATCGCGCAACGGCGGCAATATCGGTGCGCCGGGTGCGGTGAGCCATGCCTTTGATCGGCTTGGGCTGATTACCTATCCAGCAAGCGTTGGTGACGGTGACGCGGTGTTTGAGGCCGCACTTGATGCGGGCGCGGAGGACGTGTCGTCATCCGAAGACGGCCATGAAATCTGGACAGCACTCGAATCGCTCCACGGGGTTTTGAAGGCGATTGAGCCAGTCCTCGGCGCGCCTGAAAGCGCAAAGCTCGCGTGGCGCCCGCAAGTGATGGTGAGTGTGGGTGAGGATGACGCCGCGACGCTCTTCAAAATGCTTGATGTGCTTGATGATGATGATGACGTTCAGACCGTCTGGGGCAATTATGAAATCAGCGATGATATCATGGAGAAACTGGGCTGATCATTTTGGGTCTTGATCCCGGCCTTGGTACCACGGGCTGGGGCGTGATTATGGCACAGGGTAATCGCCTGAGCCACATTGCCAATGGTCAGATTAGTACCGACGCGAAGATGGCGCTGGCGCAGCGATTGGTGGTGCTTGATAGTGCGCTGGTTGATGTGATCCTCGCGCATCAGCCGCAGTCGGCCGCCGTTGAGGAAGTGTTCGTCAACGTCAATCCGCAATCAACGCTCAAACTCGGCCAAGCGCGCGGGGTGATCATGCTTGCTGCGGCAAAGTCAGGCATTGGCATCGGCGAATATTCGGCGCGGCTGATCAAGAAGGCAGTGGTTGGCACAGGCGGCGCGGATAAGGTACAGGTTCATGCGATGGTCGCGCGGTTGCTGCCCGGCGTCAAGATTTCGGGTGCTGATGCGGCGGATGCGCTTGCGGTGGCGATCACCCACGCGCATCATATTGCGAGTGCACGGAGTATGGGACTGAAATGATCGCGCGCCTCACAGGAACGCTGGCCGAAATCGCGGCTGATCATGCGGTGCTTGATGTCGCGGGCGTTGGCTATCTGGTTCAGGCATCGGCGCGCACGCTCTCGGCGATTGGCGCGGTTGGTGGCACCGTGATGCTGCTCACCGAAATGCAGGTGCGTGAGGATAGCATGACGCTGTTCGGCTTCGGCTCGGCGGGCGAGCGCGAATGGTTCCGCTTGCTCACAGGCGTTCAGGGCGTTGGCGGGCGAGTGGCGCTCAGCATTCTTTCAACGCTTGATGCCGATGAATTGAGCCGTGCGGTTGCGGGCCAAGACAAGGCGATGATCGCGCGGGCAAACGGCGTGGGGCCAAAGCTTGCGCAGCGGATTGCGATGGAGCTCAAAGACAAGGTCGGCGGCGTCGCGATTGGCCCGGCGGGGAGCTTGCCAAAGGCCGCAGCGGGCGTTGGTGCCGATGCAGTGTCCGCGCTCGCCAACCTTGGCTTCAAACCTGCCGAAGCGGGTGCTGCTGTTGCCGCCGCTGAGGCTGAGCTTGGCGTAGGCGCAAGCCTTGATGCACTCGTCCGCCTTGCGCTCAAGAAAGCGGCTCGTTGATATTAGGAGATGACAAAATGCGTATTGTTTTAACCGCGATTGCCTTACTCGCCGGAAGTACAAGTCCAACAGCCGCCCAGAGCGCGTCCGACCGCGCCGACGCGCGCTGCATCCTTGTCCTCACGCTGGCGGCGCGAAATCCTGATCAAAAAGAAGCAGCAGGGCGCGGACAATTTTATTATTACGGGCGTGTCGCGTCGCGCGGGACGGCGGCTAAACTCGGGCCTACTCTAGTGGGTGAAGCCAAGACAGTGACAACGCCCCAAAAGCTACAAGCCGAACTCGCCCGGTGCAGCGCCGAACTCACCGTTGCAAATGCTGGGCTGCGCGATAGCCTCAAAGACCTTGAAACCGCCGCGCGTCAAGCACCCAAACCGGGCGCCGTGCCGCCGAAGTAAGGGCGGCGCAAAGCGCTTTGAGCGAAGCTATGCTGCAAGCCTGATCGACGCTTTGATCCGCGACGCACTTTCTACAAATCATTCATTAAGGGTTCAGTCCTTTCATGGAATTCTAACATAGTCACACCGAGTATTTGAAAGGAGACTGTTATGAGTAATGTATCGATTCGAGCGAATATATCCCGGCCAAGAGCATTATTGGTTTTCACAGCAATGATTATCGTTGCAGGAACGCAGCCTGCTATGGCCAAAAAGGCTCCTGATGTTCCATTTTTACCAGTTGAGCATATTGTAAGTGGAAATCAACAACAGATTTTTCAGGCAACTATTGCTGCACTCGAAGATAACGGATTTATCATTGGCAACGTTGACAGTAATAGCGGATTTATTCGTGCTGCGACCCCATTAAAAGATACCAGAGATTTTTTTGAAAACCTAACTGGTGAGGCAGAGTATAAATCCACTGCGGCTACAATCACGATGATTCCAAATAGCACTGGTGCTTACACACTCAGACTGCGGTTGATTAAAAGCCGTACTGAAAGCCAAAGCGGATTTGGCGATTTTGATCAGTCTGGCGAGCAAAAATCCGAAAAACCAGATCGATCAGATGAGAATTATACCCGCATATTCAGTCTCATCGATGCCCGCATTGCTGGCTTGAAAATCACCGCTGCGTCGGTGGAAACAGCAAGCGCGCGATAAATTTGAACCAAGGTCACTCCGGGCAGTTATTGCTTTGCCCCGAGTGACCTCGTTTTTACCGTTACGCCGCAACCTTCGCCCTGCTCGCTTTCTTCCGCTCATGCGGATCGAGGTGGCGTTTGCGTAGGCGGATGTTTTTGGGCGTTACCTCGACCAGCTCATCATCATCGATATAGGCAATCGCCTGTTCGAGCGTCATCCGCTTGGGCGGGGCCAGCCTGACTGCATCGTCCTTGCCGCCCGACGCGCGGAAGTTGGTCAACTGCTTGGTTTTCATCGGGTTGACTTCAAGATCATCGGTCTTGGCATTTTCGCCTACGATCATCCCTTCATAAAGCACTTCCTGGTGGCCAATGAACAGGATGCCGCGATCTTCGAGGGGGCCGAGCGCATAATTATTGGCTTCGCCGCTGCCGTTGGAGATCAAAACGCCATTTTTGCGGCCTTCAATAAAGCCTTTGTGCGGGCCATATTTCTCGTACAGACGGTTCATGATCCCCGTACCGCGCGTGTCACTCAAGAATTCGCCGTGATAGCCGATCAGCCCGCGAGAGGGCGCGCTAAACGTGATTCGCGTCTTACCACCAACCGAGGGTCGCATATCGAGCATCTCGGCCTTGCGGAGGTTCATCTTGTCGATAACGGTGCCGCTATGTTCATCATCAACATCAATCACGACTTGTTCATAAGGCTCCAATTTCGCGCCGCTTTCATCTTCGCGGAAAAGGACGCGCGGACGGCTAATGCTCAACTCGAACCCTTCGCGCCGCATCGTTTCGATGAGAACGCCGAGTTGAAGCTCACCGCGCCCGGCGACTTCAAAACTATCCTTGTCCGACGACTCGGTGACCTTGATCGCGACATTGCTTTCGCCTTCGCGAAGCAACCGATCACGAATCATGCGGCTGGTGACCTTAGTGCCTTCGCGTCCTGCCATCGGACTGTCATTGACGGCAAAGCTCATCGACAGCGTCGGCGGATCGATCGGTTGTGCGTGGAGCGGCTCGGTTACCGAGATGTCAGCAATCGTATCAGCCACCGTCGTGTGGGTCATCCCGGCGATACAGATGATGTCACCTGCAAAGGCTTCATCAACCGGAACCCGCTCAAGACCGCGAAACGCCAGAATTTTGGACGCGCGGCCTGCTTCAACAATCTTGCCGTCGGGGTTGAGCGCATGGATCGGCATGTTGGTCTTAACCGAACCGCTGAATACGAGGCCAGTGAGGATACGGCCAAGGAAGTTGTCACGGTCAAGCAGGGTGACGAGGAATTTGAACGGCCCATCGGGATCGGCGGAGGGCTCTGGCACATGCGACACAATGGTCTCAAACAGCGGCGCGAGTGTGCCTTCGCGGGCGGAGGCGTCAAGCGAGGCATAACCATTGCGGCCGCTGGCAAAAAGGACAGGAAAATCAAGCTGTTCGTCGGTTGCGTCGAGCGAGACGAACAGATCAAACACTTCATCAAGCACTTCCTGAATGCGCTCATCGGGGCGGTCAACCTTGTTCACTACCACAATCGGACGCAGGCCGAGCGCAAGCGCCTTGCCGGTCACGAACTTGGTCTGCGGCATCGCGCCTTCGGAGGCATCAACCAGCAAGATCACGCCGTCAACCATCGACAGGATGCGCTCAACCTCGCCGCCGAAATCGGCGTGGCCCGGCGTATCGACGATGTTGATCCGCGTATCAACACCGCCGCCGTGCCATTCGACACTGGTGCATTTCGCCAGAATCGTAATCCCGCGCTCTTTTTCAAGATCGTTCGAATCCATCGCGCGTTCTTCAATACGCTGGTTTTCGCGGAACGTGCCCGATTGACGGAACAACTGATCAACAAGGGTCGTTTTGCCATGATCGACGTGCGCGATAATGGCCACATTGCGGAGGCTCATGAAAATACTCTGATTGCGAGGAATGACGTTGCCCGCGCGCTTAGCGCAATTTGTGCGGTGCGGCAAGGTGGGGAGGATCTGACATCATACCTTTCAAAACGTAACCCGATTGTCACAGGATTATGGTTAGCGGAGTCTTAGTATTAAGGAGATTATCGATGAAGCTCAGCATGTGCGCAATATTGCTCGCCGTCGCCGTTACCCCTGCACAGGCTGCATCGGTTAACCTGCGCTACATTGGCCAGCAGATCATCCCAACCGGCACGCAAGTGCTCGGCACGACGCTTGGCGGGCTTTCGGGCATTGATTATGACGCGGCATCGCGAACCTATCTGTCGATCAGTGATGATCGTTCGCAGATTAATCCGGCGCGTTTCTACACGCTCAACCTTGATCTCACCTCGACACGTTTTAACGCAGTCAATTTCACGGCGACCCAGACGCTCAAGCAAGCTGACGGCTCGCCGTTTCCGGCACTTGGGATTGATCCAGAGGCAATCCGATTAAATGGTCGGGGCGGGTTTTATTACACAAGTGAAGGCGATGTTAATGTCCTGCAATCGCCGTTCGTGCGTGAAGCGCGCGGCGATGGATCGTTCATCCGCGACCTGACGCTGCCCGGCTATTATCTGCCAACCGCGAGCGGCGGCATCCGCCAGAACCTTGCCTTTGAAAGCCTAGCGCTGACACCCAACGGAACCATTTTTACCGCGACCGAAAACGCGCTTCGGCAGGACGGGCTAGCCGCGACGCTGACCAACGGCAGTTTCGCCCGTTTGCTTGCGTTCAACCCAGCAACGGGCAACCCGCTCGCCGAATATGTTTATGAAGTGGCGGCGATCAATCAATCGCCAAACCCGCTGACAGCCTTTGCAACCAACGGGCTGGTCGAGATATTGGCCTTGTCCGATAGCCGTTTTATCGGGGTTGAGCGCAGTTTTTCGGTCGGCGCGCCGGGCACGGGCTATTCGGTCAAACTATTTGATATCGATATTTCGGGGGCGACGAACATCACCGGCCTGTCATCGCTTACAGGCGCAAATTTTACCCCGGTTCGCAAAACATTGCTTTTTGACCTTGGCACACTTGGTGTTCCGCTCGACAATATTGAGGGGATCAGCTTTGGCCAGACGCTTGAGAATGGTCGGCAAAGCCTGATCCTAGTGTCTGACAATAATTTTGGCGCGACGCAGTTTACCCAGTTTCTTGCCTTTGAGCTTTCCGCCGTTCCTGAACCATCAAGCTGGGTGATGATGATTGGCGGTTTTGGATTGGTCGGCGGGTCGCTTCGGCGGCGTAGAATAATATCGAGGACAGCCTGAAAACTAGCTGCGCGCGTCTGTCCAATCCTCAATCACCAAGCCATCTACTCTCGAAAATTCGGCGACATTGTTGGTTACCATCACCAGCCCGCGCGCTTTGGCTTGAGCGGCGATTAGCAGATCGTAAGGGCCGATCGGCGTCCCAGCTTTTTTGAGGGTCGCGCGAATCTCCCCGGCCGCTTGGGCGTCGGGTTCACCGAACTCAAGCACTGGTATTTTGAGATTAGCGAGACGGTTTATATTATCGGCAACGCGGCTACTGTTAAAAGCGCCGAAATAAAGCTCAAAAATGACGATTGTTGATGTGCCAAATTCGCCATCATGCGATTTAAGCCGGTCAACCAGCGCCCGATTACGACCATTAAACCATGTAATGATCGCATTGGAATCGAGAAGGTAGCGCATACTCAATCAAAGCTCGGGCCGTCGGGCATATTTTCAGGGCCAAGATGGCCAGCCTCCACAGCCTTTGCCCAATCGTCATCCATACACCCTGACAACCGCTCGATCCAATCGCCGCTGCTTTCTTCCACTGCTTCCAGAACCACCCTGCCACCCTCTCGGCTAATCCGCACTTCCTTACCGTCGAAGCGGTATTCTTTGGGCAAGCGCACCGCCTGACTGCGGCCTGTCCAGAAGATTTTCGCCATATCATTCATCGCAAGCGCTCCATTTGGTATACGGCAATAATATATACCAATCTGCCTTACTTGTCGAGCGCTCGGCAATCCGCCATCACACGCGCAATGCTCGCCCGCCTGATCCCTGATCGCTTTATATTGCTGCTGCTCGGCGTGATTGCGCTCGCGAGCTTTTTGCCTGCGCGCGGTTCAACGCTTTCCACTGTTTCCACTGTTTCTAACATCGCCATCTTTTCGCTCTTCTTCTTCCACGGGCTTCGACTTAGCCGCGAAGCGGTCTGGGCGGGGATTAAGCATTGGCGGTTGCAGCTTGCTATCGTTGCGTTCACGTTTGCAGCACTGCCGCTTGCCGGTCTGTCGCTTTCGCTGCTGATGCCTTCGCTCCTCACCCCCGGCCTTTGGATCGGTATGCTGTTCCTCTGCGCACTGCCGTCAACGGTGCAGGCGGCGATCTCATCAAGTTCGATGGCGGGCGGCAATGTCGCCGCGTCGGTGGTGGCGGCGGCTCTCTCCAATATCGCGGGTGTTGTCCTGACGCCGTTGATCGTTGCGGGGATTGCGAGCGCCAGCGGGGCGGGGGTCGGGCTTGGCTCGATTGGCAAGATTGCTGGGCTGCTGTTGCTCCCCTTCATCCTCGGCCAAATTGCCCATGGTTGGTACGGCGCTTGGGCCGAGCGGCATAAGCTTTGGATTGGGCGGATGGACCGGTTAACGATCATCTTGGCGGTTTACGTGGCGTTTAGTGCGGCAGTGGTAGACGGGTTGTGGCACCGTTTGTCGGGTGGGCAGTTTGGTGTGTTGTTGCTGGTTGTGCTGGTCTTGTTGGGCTTCGCCTTTGGATCGACGTGGTGGCTGGGCGGCGCGCTAGGTTTCAAACGCGAAGACCGGATTACGCTGCTGTATTCAGGATCGCACAAGACGCTTGCCACCGGCGCACCGATGGCGCGCATATTGTTTCCCGGCGCTGAGGCGGGGCTTATCATCATCCCCCTGATGCTGTATCACCAGTTGCAATTGATCGTTTCGGCTTGGTTGGCCGCGCGGTTGACGCGTTCTACTTGAATAATACAGCGTTTGTCGCCATGTTTGGGTAAATTACTAAAGGAGGCTTGATTGGCGACTCAGGTTCAGGAACCAACGATCACATTAAATGCGCCCGACCCGGTGCCCGTCGTCGCGCCTGAAAAGGCGTCGGGGCTTGTTCCCTTGAAAGATGAGCAACGCTCGGCACTTGATGAAAAGGCCGACGGCTTTGTGAGCGAGCTTGCGCTGCTTGATCCCAATTCGCCTGAATTTGGCAAAAAGGTGGATCAGCTTACCAGCATGGGCCGCAAGGAAATTGCCGAAGCGTCGGGCCAATCGAACCGGTTCCTTGATCGTCCCGTTCGCGCGATGGATAAGGAAGGCGGCGTTGGCAAAGATCTGGCCGAGCTTCGCCGGACGATTGAGGATCTTGATCCAGGAGCCAAGGGCGATCTCTTCACGCGCAAAAAATTCTTTGGGATCATCCCCTACGGCAATAAGATGCGCAATTATTTTGATGGCTATAAATCATCGCAAGGCCATATTTCCTCAATCCTCTCCAACCTTGGATCAGGCAAGGATGAACTGCTCAAAGATAATGCCGCGATTGATGTTGAGCGGCAGAATCTCTGGGCGGCGATGGGTCGGCTTGAACAGATGATCCATGTTGCTAAGGCGCTTGATGCCAAACTTGAAGACAAAGCGAATGACCTTGATATCAGCGATCCCGCCAAAGCGAAGGCAATCCGCGAAACCGCGCTTTTCTACATTCGCCAGCGCACGACTGATTTGCTGACGCAAATGGCGGTGACGGTGCAAGGTTATCTTGCACTTGATCTGGTCAAAAAGAATAACGTCGAACTCATCAAGGGCGTAGACCGCGCTTCTACGACAACGGTTGCGGCGCTGCGCACGGCGGTTACCGTTGCTCAAGCGCTGGTTGGGCAGAAACTAGTGCTTGAGCAGATTACCGCGCTTAACACGACGACCGCAAACATCATCGACTCAACCGGCGAGATGCTCAAAAACCAAACCGCGAAAATTCATGAGCAGGCGGCATCAAGCACCATTCCGATGGAAACGCTCCAGCGCGCCTTCCAGAATATTTATGTGACGATGGATAGCATCGATACGTTCAAGGCCAAGGCGCTGGTTTCAATGAAAACCACCGTCGATACGTTATCAAACGAAGTAGAAAAATCGAAGGGCTATATCGCGCGCGCCGAAGGGCAACGCCAGGCAGCGATTGAAGGCGGCGGTAGCGCTGACAGCCCGTTTGCGCCGGTTTGATCATGAGTGACTCTGATGAAATTCTGCGGAGTGCCCGCGAAGCAAAGATCCGAATACAGCAGGGTTATAACCTGCTCCCACAACCGCGCTCCATCTTCAACCGTGCGCGTAGAGCGGTAAAATTCGCACTTGCCGGGGCTGGGGCGGTTATTCTTGCTACATTCGTTTGGGGATTTATCTCGCCAATCGGAATTGCGGGGGTCATGCTCGCTTTTCTTGCGATGCTTGTTGCGATGGGGATTGGTGTGGCTTTTAGTGGTGAGCGCGTTGTCTCGGCTGAAAAACTTCGCGAGGTTGATCTTAAGCAGCTTCCCCAAAGCACTGACCGTTGGCTTCAGGCGCAGCGTCGCGCGTTGCCCGCGCCTGCAATAACGCTGGTAAATGACATTGGTCGTAAGCTCGATACGCTTGGGGTTCAGCTGCAGACGCTTGATGAGCGTGAACCAATCGCTGGCGAACTTCGCCGCCTGATCGGTGATGAACTGCCCGAGTTGGTCAACGGCTATAACCGGGTGCCGCCTAATCTGCGCCGCGACGGCCTCAACGGGATGAGCCCTGACAAACAGTTGGTCGATGGTCTCGGCGTTGTTGATACTGAACTTACGCGCCTCTCCCAACAGCTCGCCTCGGGCGATCTCAATACACTCGCGACGCAAGGCCGCTACCTTGAGCTTAAATATCAGGGCGACAGCGGCAGCTAAGTTCGGCAAAAGGCGCGTATGGCCTCCCGTTTTGATCAACTAAACAATCGCCGCGCGATTATTGATCGGCGTACTCTTGCTGACCGGCTCGCCGCGATTGAAGGCGGTACTGCTAGTGAGATGCGTGCGGCGTCAACCGCAATCTTCAAGCCTGCACTTGAGGCAGGACGCGCCGAGATTGCCGCACGATTGGCGTTGCATCCACAAGCCGGGCGTGAGGCCGCCGCCGCACAAGCGTTTCTGATTGATCAGATTTTGCGCGTAACCTTCGATTTTACGCGCGAACGGCTGTATCCACTTAACAACCCGACCGCGTCTGAACGGATCGCTCTCATTGCGGTCGGCGGCTATGGGCGCGGCGAAATGGCACCCCACTCAGACGTTGATATCGCGTTTCTAACGCCGTGGAAGCAAACAGGCTGGACTGAGCAAGTGATTGAGTCGATCCTTTATACCCTCTGGGATTTGGGTCTGAAAATTGGCCATTCAAGCCGTTCACTCGATGAAATGATCCGCATGGCAAAGGGCGATCTTACGATCCGCACGGCACTACTTGAGGCGCGTTATGTCTGGGGCGATCAGCCGCTTTATGATGAGGCCTCGGCACGTTTTGATGCTGAGGTGGTGGCTGGCACCGCCCGTAGCTTTGTTGCAGAAAAACTTGCCGAGCGCGACATCCGGCACAAGCGGATGGGTGATAGCCGCTATGTCGTCGAGCCGAACTTGAAGGAAGGTAAAGGTGGTCTGCGCGATCTCCATACCTTGTTTTGGATCGGTAAATATATGCACCGGGTGGGGAGCGTCGCTGAACTGGTTGAGCGCGGTTTGCTGACCAAGGCCGAGCTGCGCCAGTTTCAAAAGGCCGAGAATTTCCTTTGGGCGGTGCGCTGCCACCTCCACGCGATCACCAATCGCGGTGAGGAGCGGCTAACCTTTGACGTACAACGAGAAATCGCAACACGGATGCGCTACGCGGATCGGCCGGGGCGCTCAGCGGTTGAACGCTTTATGCAGCATTATTTCCTGATTGCGAAACAAGTTGGCGATTTAACCGGCGTGTTTTTGGCCCACCTTGATGATCAGTTTGCGCCCAAGGGAAGGCGCTTCTCGCTTGCTGGGCTACGCCGTTCTCCGCGAGACTTACAAGGGTTCGTGCTTGATCGCGGTCGGCTCGCGCTGCCGTCGGACGATTGGTTTGAACGCGATCCAGTGCGTTTGATTGAACTGTTTGCGCTTGCCGACAAGCATCAGGTGGATATCCACCCGCAAGCCATGCGTGCTGCAAACCGTGATGCGCGGCTGATTGACTCAAGTGTGCGCGCAAACCCGCGCGCCAATGCCATGTTCGTTGATATATTGGTCAGCCAACGTGATCCAGAAACCGTGCTGCGTTGGATGAATGAAGCGACAGTGTTCGGCCGCTTCGTGCCTGACTTTGGCCGTGTCGTAGCCCAAATGCAGTTTGATATGTATCACCACTATACCGTTGATGAACATAGCATCCGCGCCATCGGCCTGCTTGCGAAAATCGAAAAGGGCGAATTTGGCGATGACCACCCCCTTGCCACCGCGATCGTCAAACAGATTGTTTCGCGCCGGGTGCTTTATGCCGCTGTCCTCCTCCACGATATCGCAAAAGGGCGTGGCGGCGATCATAGTGTGCTTGGCGGGCAAGTCGCCGAAAAGCTCTGCCCGCGATTCGGCATGACTGCGGCGGAGACCGAAACGACAGCTTGGTTGGTGCGCGCGCATCTCCAAATGTCGGCGACAGCCTTCAAGCGTGATTTGTCTGATTTCAAGACTATCCTCGATTTTGCAGAAATTGTCCAATCGCCCGAACGGTTGAGGCTGCTGCTCATTCTCACAGTGGTCGATATTCGTGCGGTTGGCCCCGGCGTTTGGAATAGCTGGAAGCGACAATTACTGTCTGATCTGTTCAATGCGGCTGAAGAGGTGCTTCGCCTGGGCCATAAGCAGAAAGGCCGTAAGGAAAGAGTCACCACCAAGCAGGAGGCTTTACAGGAGTCGCTTGGCTGGTCTGCGAGCAAGTTTGCTGCGCTTAAAAAGCGACTGCCGGAGGCTTACTGGATTGCCGAACCTGCAGATATATTGGAACGGAATGCACGCCATGTTGACGGCGCTGGCGATAAGCCACTATCGATTTCAGCGCAAATCTATCCGGAACGCGGCGCTACGCTTGTGACTGTTTATGCCGCCGATCATCCCGGGCTTTTCTACCGAGTGGCAGGGGCGATCCATCTTGCAGGCGGCAGCATTATCGATGCGCGTATTCACACGACACGTGACGGGATGGCGCTTGATAATTTTCTGATTCAAGACCCCTTTGGCCAACCTTTTGATGATCCAACGCGGCTCAAGCGGATTGAGGCGGGAATCGAGGATGTTCTCACCAATCGCAGCAAATTGACCGAGCGGCTCGCGGCCAGACCGTTACCACGGGCACGCGCCCACGCGTTTACGGTCGTGCCCAATGTGCTGATCGATAATGGCGCATCCAATCGTTACACAGTGGCCGAGGTGAATGCGCAGGATCGCCCAGCGCTGCTCAATGCGCTGGCACATGCGCTATTCCAATCAAGCGTTACGATCCGTTCAGCGCACATCGCAACCTACGGCGAACGCGCGGTTGATACATTTTATGTGACCGATTTGACTGGCGAGAAGATTGTTGATCCGCACCGACTACGCGGACTTGAGGATATGCTGCTCGCCGCTGCCAAAGGTTAGATGTCCTAATTATAGCGGCTTGCGGGCTTGAACCATGATTTGCGTCATTGATAGGTGCGCATAACGATCAGCAGTGAGACGATTGAACAGGCGGGGCAGGAGTCTGGGACGCCGGACCGGCATCATCCGCACATCGATAAATCCGGCGCGTTCAAACAATGCTCGATAGGAATGTGGCGTGAACCAGCGCAAATGGGTGCGATCCATTACGCCCTCAGCCGCATATTCAAACCGGCCTGCGATTAGACCGGCAATCACCTTGCGGTGCGCGGCGTTGGGGGAGCTTGCAATGATTTCACCACCGGGTTTTAGGCAAGAGATCAGCCGTGCGAGCGTTTCCCACGGATCGACCAAATGCTCGATCACTTCACTCATGATCAGCGCGTCAAACTGACCTTGAAACTGGTTCAGATCAAGTCGTTCGATATTTCCAGTAATAACGGTTTGAAGGCGGTCGCGCGCCAGCTCAGCTACCTCAGGCATCAGTTCAACGCCAGTGTAATGCATCGCTTTTCCTGCTGCCAGCGCAGCCGCACCAGTCGCGCCATCGCCGCAGCCAATTTCGAGAATATGGGCTGACTGCTTTGTTGAAAGAAGTGCAACCATATCATGCCGCGCGCCAGAGAAGTAACTGGCGATTTTGTCACTATAGAGCGTTTCACGGGACGCGCTTGCTTCATCTATCATCATGTTTGACGTGGTTTGAACATTGCCCGGTGATAAAGCGCGACGGTTGCTCCAAGCGCTATAAATACCAGCGTATGATTATCTTCTTGGCTCAGCACGCCCTTGATAATCACAAACACGGTCAGCATGATCCCAAGTGGGATGAGGAGTTCAGTTTCTTCATCCTTGGTTTCGAGGCCCAGTTTGATGGCTTTGATAATGGCAACAATGAACATTCCATAGAAGGCAACAAAACCAATCAAGCCATAATCGAGGAGAATAGTTATATAGTAGCTGTCAAGCGACAAGCGCCCAGCCTGATCATAATAGCCAACCAGCTCTCCTGCTTCGCCGAGGCCGCTGCCAAATGGCCATTGTTTGAATTCGCGCATAGCACCAACCCATTGGAATACACGTGAGTCATTGCTCGCCTGTTGTGGCCCGCCGCCCCAGACCATAACCTCTAGCCGCCGCCATATTAGGGTCAAAGCAAAGAAAGCTGCGATAATCGCAGGATAAGCAAGTACTAAAGCGGGTGCAATAAGGCCGTGGCTATCGCGGCGCCAACGCTTGATACCCCACAGCAGCGCATAGATTAAAATCGATGCAAAAAACCCAATCATGCCGAGGCGCGAATCCGTTTTGAAGATGACCCAGAATGAAAAAGGAATGTAAACAATCAACGCACCTTGGATTAGCTGGCGCTTTGCAGTCACAATAAAATGTAACATAAACGGGGTTGCAAGTGCCAGAAACTCAGCGAAATTTAGGCTGGTCGTAAATATACTTTGGACACGGTATTGACCAGTGGCAGATCTTGCGCCCCCTTGTAAAATCGCCTCAACCAAGTCGCTCTGAATCTTGAAGAATGAAGGAATATGGTTGGCCCATGGAACTTGTCCATTGATATATTCAACCACGCTAAATAACGCTAGAAAAATAGCAAAGCCGCAGAATAGGTGCGCCCACTTCGTAACTTGCCCTGATTTGCGGAACAAATAGCACGCCACAAAAAACACTGTCGTCAATTCAAACTGATTGATCAGGACCCGATTGAACGCACCAAAAGGACGCGACGACATTGGGATTGTGAGAAAGCTGAGCGCAACAAAAGTGAGCATCATCCACAAAATCGGTGAGCTCGTCGCGAACCACTCACCCACTTCGCGGCGGAATCTGGGTGACATCGACAGGCTGATCACAAACAAAAGCGTCATTGGAATCGACCAAAGCCGCATGAATGTAATCCATGGCAGGCCTGGAATTGCGATGGCGATATAGTTTGGCCATAGGCAACTCGTCGTCAAAATAGCGAAAAACAGCCAGTTTATAGACTTGACTGGAATATTTTCGTTCTCAGGTAAGGCCCAGATAACCAGCAGTATCAAGATGCCAACGGGAACGGCGAGATAAAGATAGAGAAATATCGGGAAAATCGAAATCAACAGACCGTAAATCATCCCGATTAGGATGATCAAGGAAATGGCAGCGGTTTTTTTAACAGCGCGCCTGAGCGGTGCTATTGGCTGATGATAGGGTGCGAGTGCTGGCGCTGGACGCGTCCAAAGCGCCTTTAGAAAACGCGCTACGGCAGACATGCCGTCCGACGCGCGTACTTCGTTAAGCCTCCCTAAGATTGCGTTTCGCACTGGAGTTACGCCAACCCTTGCTTAGCCCCCCGCTGGCGCGGGGGCTGCTGGTGTTACTGGTGTGATGGCACCCGCTGGTTGCTTAGGCGGCGCATAACCCTCCTGATATTTCACAGCCTCACGCGACTTTTTAATCCGCTCCGCAAGTTCCTTTTCGGTCGCCGCAGCAATTTTTTTCTGTTGGACTGCACTCATCGCAAATTCCTCAGCCTTCTGGCCAGAAAACGGCTCAGGCTTTGAACCAACAATCCGCGTTGCGACCAGCGCACCGTTGGCAGGGATAATAAAGATTTCGCCCTGAGGTTTTGATGTAATCTGGCTAAGAATGTTAGGGGCCGTTGCGACTGGATCAAGCGCCCCCGGTGCACGACGATATTGTAAGCCATCACGGGTTAGCTGAAGCGCAATTTCTTCCATAGTTTTCAGGGGTTCATAGGCTTTTAACTTACTAAGATCCTTTGGCATCTGGAACTGAATCTGGTCAAGTTGATAAATCTTACGGTCTGTGAAAAGTTGCGGGTTGCTCTCCATGAAACTCTTAGCTTCTAAAGGTGTCGTTGGAGAAATCTTGCTTGCAATGTCACGTTGCAAAAGCTGGACGAGCAAATTTTCCTCGGCACGACGCTTCTGCGAAACAAAGATTGGCGATTTATCAAGCGCTTTTTCCCGAGCAATGCCAGAAAGAATTGTGCGATCGACTAAACCTTGCAATGCCTGCTGTTCAATGGCTTTCCGCTGTTCGCCAGCGGCAGGCAGTTGCGCCCCAATTAGCTCTGCGTTGAGTTCATTGGCGGTGATATCTGTGCCATTGACGGTTGCCAATACCTGACCTTTTTCAAGAGACGCACCTTCTTTTTCTCCACAAGCGGACAAAGTAAGCGCCAACGCAAGCGTAGTGGCAGAAAGGGCAAATCGGCGCATATCAGGATCTCCTTGGATCAATATCAAAAATGGAGTCTGGCCTGTGCCTCACCCCTCAAAAAAATTGCTATACCGACGGACACACGATTGCGCAAAATGAAAAAGGGTAAACCGGCCAATATGTCTCAGGCCATGAATTATTTACAGCTAGAATCATGTCATAACTATGGCGTCACTTTGTCGCGTAACCACTAATTTATATTGTGCGTGGCAAGGCGAACGCGTAGCGGGCTGAGCCTGCGTGACGACCGGAGATGTTTATGAGAATTGCTGTGCTTGGTCTTGGCTATGTCGGGTGTACAGCCGTTGCGTGTTTGACAAGCCAGGGTCATGATTTGATCGGCTTCGATGTAAGCGCTGACAAAGTGAATATGATTGCGCGCGGTCAATCACCGATTAGCGAGCCTAAGGTTGCTGACATGCTGGCCAGTGCGCTTGTCGACGGGCGGCTTAGGGCTTCGACCGATATTGGCGATGAGCTTGGTAGCTGTGACATAGCAATTGTTTGTGTTGGAACGCCGAGCGGGGCCGACGGCGCGCATAATATGAGCTATATAATTCAGGTTACGCAGCAGATTGCCGCCGCGATCAAACCTGAACGTGCCAAGGCGCTGACTGTGATTTACCGGTCAACTATGCGGCCCGGGACGATTGACGCAATGGTAGCGCCGATTTTTCGCTCGCGCTTGGGTGAGCATAGCAGTGGTTTGATCGAACTTGTCTATAATCCGGAATTTTTGCGAGAGGCGTCAGCGGTAGACGATTATTTCAATCCGCCAAAGATAGTGGTTGGTACGGCTGATGGGCTTCCCTCCGAAGCGCTAACAGCGCTCTATGCTGGGATTGATGCACCAATATTCAATGTTCATTTTGCTGAAGCTGAGCTCACCAAATTTGTTGATAATAGCTGGCACGCACTTAAGGTGGCCTATGCCAATGAAATAGGGCGTGTTTGCGGGCTTCTCAATATCTCGGCTACCAAGGTACATGAGATATTCGTTTCAGATACAAAGCTAAACATATCGCCCTATTATTTGCGGCCTGGTGGCCCGTTTGGTGGATCATGCCTACCAAAAGATGTAAGGGCACTGCAGTATATATCATCCGAACTTGGCGCAAACACGCCGATTGTTGATTCTCTCGTGCGCAGCAATGAGGCGCATAAGCATTTTCAATTTCTGCGCGTCGAAAAATTGCTTCATCAGAACGATCATGTTCTAATGGTTGGGCTTGCGTTCAAAGACAAAACCGATGATTTGCGCGAAAGCCCATCGATAGACTTGGCGCGCAAACTGCTGGCCGCTGGCTATAAGCTCGACATATATGATCCTGCACTCACCCCAGCCAAGCTCGTTGGGCAGAATTTGGGTTATGCCTATGCCAACCTGCCGGCGGTTGATTCGTTACTGATTGATAAAAGCACGGCTGAAAGCCGAAGCTATAATCTCGTCATTGGCACGACAAGGCTTCATAAAACACTCAATTTCCAAACCGAAAACATCATCGATGTGAGTGTTGTTGAGTGAGTTTAGCGCGCGAGCATAAGGGTGAAGCTCAACAGCTGTTGGCTGGCAAGCGGGTGTTGATCATTGTTGAAAATCTGCCCCTCCCCTTTGATCGGCGGGTTTGGCAGGAGGCCCGTACGCTTCGTGGAGCAGGGGCCATAGTTTCGATCATTTGCCCGCTTGGCAAAGGCGCAACACTTCGCAAAGAAACGCTTGAGGGGATCGATATCTATCGCCACCCGATGCCGCCCGATGCCGATAATGCGCTTGGATATTTGCGCGAATATGGTGCCGCCTTATTTTGGGAAACGGTGCTGGCGTGGCGGATATTTCTGACGCGACGGTTTGACGTGATTCATGGCTGTAATCCGCCTGACCTCATCTTTCTGATTGCGTGGCAGTTCCGAATTTTTGGTGTCAAATATATTTTTGATCATCACGACGTGAACCCGGAGCTTTATGAAGCAAAATTCAATAAGCGTGGCTTTTTTTGGCAGTTGATGAAGCTGTTTGAACGGATCACATTTGCGTCCGCCCATGTCTCAATCGCCACCAACCAATCATACCGCAAGGTTGCGATTGAACGTGGCAAAATGGCACCGGACAAGGTGTTTGTTGTTCGCTCAGGGCCAGAAACCGACCGGATTAAGGTGGTGCCGCCCGTCGCATCATGGCGCAATGGTCGTAATTATCTGGTTGGTTATGTTGGGGTGATGGGGCAGCAAGAGGGGATTGATCTTCTTATCGAGGCGGTGGCGCATATTGTGTTCGTGAAACAGCGCCACGACATTCAATTCTGCCTCGTCGGCGGTGGGCCATCACTGGCTGGCTTGATTGCGATGGCGGAAAAGAAGGGGCTATCGGACTTTATCACATTTACCGGGCGCGTTTCGGACGACGATCTGTTTGAGGTGCTCTCAACAGCAGATGTTGGTGTTAATCCTGATCGGGTTAATCCGATGAATGATATTTCCACAATGAACAAAATCCTGGAATATCTCGCATTTTCAAAACCGATTGTTCAGTTTGACGTGGTTGAGGGGCGGTTTAGTGCTGATAAAGCATCACTTTATGCCGCACCAAATGATCCGATTGATTTTGCCGAAAAAATCATCTTTCTGATCGATAACCCTGAAATTCGTGCCGAAATGGCAACATTCGGGCGCGCACGCTTCGAAAATGAACTGAGTTGGGATTTTCAGAAAAAGGCGCTGATTGACGCCTATATCACCGCATTCGGAGGAGATCGCTCTAGTGGCTGATCGATTGGTTTGAAAGCCTGTCAGGCTGCGCGCGGAATAATTCGATCCAGTTCACCATTCAATGCGCGCTTCACTTCGAGTAATTCATGATCAAGTTGAAGCCCAAGGAAAAAAGCCTTCCGACATATCGAAATAACGCGCGAGGCGGAGACCAGCAGTTCGCCAGCATGGCTGTTGTGCAGCCATTCAGGATTAGTGGCAGTCTGCGATTTCGACATCGTAGTTAAGCCGCCTTCTCCAGCGCCTTCATTGTCCGATACCGCTCGACATGCTCCTTGATCATTTCAAGGAGTACATCATTAACAGATATGCCCCGTTCGGCCGCTTCTTCACGCAATGCGCGCATATGATCTTCCGGTACGTTTCTGACGACGATTGTACGCATGTCAGGCTGCCTTTTTCTGCACCGTAAGTTCAAGCCCAAGCGCGCCAAGCACCGATGTGAGCGTTTCGAGCGTAGGGTTCCCGTTCTCAGATAATGCAGTGTAAAGCGCTTGCCGCCCAAGCCCCGTTTTCTTGGCAATCTCGGTCATGCCCTTGGAGCGAGCGACATCGCCAAGCGCGCGGGCGATATGTCGAGCGTCATTCCCCTCCATCGCCGCTTCGAGATAATAGAGGATGTCTTCCTCGGTTTCGATATGCCGTGCTGGATCAAATGGGAAGACCTTCAATGCCATTACCTGCTTCCTTCGCGAGTTCCTTGGCCTTTAAGATGTCGCGGGCCTGCGAACCTTTGTCCCCGCCGCATAACAGGATGATAAGGACACCATCCTGCCATATATAATATACGCGGTAACCGGGGCCGAAATGCAGCCGTAACTCCTGCACGCCGTTGCCCACCGATTTTGTATCACCAGCATTGCCATTTGCAAGACGCCGCAGCCGATCGTCGATCCTCAGACGCGCTTTCCCATCACGCAGGCCATCAAGCCAGTCGCGGAATTGCTCCGTCTCAAAGACGACAATTTGTCCTTCATATCGGACAGGTTCGGATTTGTCAAGGTTGCCAGTCATTGCTCGTCACCGCTCGATTTCAGTACAATTGGAACGGGGCTAACTGGGTTTCTGAAATGGTAATAGTACAGAACGCGATGGCTGTGCTTGTACCTTTTTCAAGGGACGCCCCTTTTTTGTCATATCAGCAATAGTGAGGTCAGGCTCGGGGATGCTATGCCCTTTAGAGTAGCGGCGCGCAGCTTCAACGGCTGCGTAAGGATCAACCTAGCCGCGTTTTATTGCCGCTTTTCGAAACTCCTGCACCTTGGCCCGGATGGTTCGAAGCGATAGATTGAGTTTCAAGACTTGTTGCGCCGCTTTGAGCGAGTCCATGTCAGACAGGCCTTCGCGACGGGATCGGTAATAAACCTCCCCAATTTCGTTGACTTCGAATTCACGTTCTCGCGCTCGGCGGCGTTTTCCGCCATCAGGCCTATTCGCATCCTCTCGCGGTTGTATAGTTAGCAGCCAATTATAATTTGATTTTTGAGACGAAATCGAAATTAATGGCTTAGACTCCTTCCGTCCAAAGCGGCGCAAAAGCACCCTGAAAGATCCAAACCGAGCCGATTTTTCTCCGTTTAAGGCACGAGCGATAAGATCAAATTCTTCGCGAAATTGACCATAAACTAGGTCAGCAACAAATTTTGCAGATATCTCGTTCGACAAGCGGTACATTTCGGCCTGTGACTCAATTATTTGGCGATCTCTGCTCACCGCCCCCGGCCCTTAAACGTACTGCTCTTCCCAAATCGCCCTTTGCGTGTTCCCGGCTTGCCTTCGTTGCTGCGGCCCATGATCGGGGCGACTTGGCCAGCGACGGGAATGCCAAGTTCGTTTTGCTCAAGCATCCGGATTTCATCGCGGAGCCTGCCAGCCTCTTCAAATTCGAGATCGCCTGCCGCTTTGCGCATCCGCTTTTCAAGGTCTTCGATATAGGCGCGCAGATTGTGGCCGACCATGTGCGCGGGGCCGTCTTCGATTTCGACGAGGACGCTGTCGCGGTTTGAAACATCTCCGATAATGTCGGCGATGTTGCGTTTGATTGATGCCGGGGTGATGCCGTGGAGACTGTTGTAGGCGACCTGCTTTTCGCGGCGGCGGTTGGTTTCGTTGATCGCGCGTTCCATGCTGCCCGTCATCCGGTCAGCATAGAGGATCACGCGGCCATCAACGTTGCGCGCGGCGCGACCAATCGTTTGGATCAGCGAGGTTTCGGAGCGGAGAAAGCCTTCCTTATCCGCATCCAATATCGTCACCAATCCGCATTCGGGAATGTCGAGTCCTTCACGCAGCAGGTTGATCCCGACGAGGACATCATAAACGCCAAGCCGCAGATCGCGGATCAGCTCAATCCGTTCAAGCGTTTCAACGTCGCTGTGCATGTAGCGGACGCGCAAGCCTGCCTCATGCATAAACTCCGTCAAATCCTCTGCCATCCGCTTGGTCAGTGTGGTAACAAGCGTGCGGTATCCTTCTCCCGCGACCTTGCGGCATTCGTTGATGCAGTCCTGCACTTGATCTTCTGTAGGGCGAATTTCGACGGGCGGGTCGATCAGTCCGGTTGGGCGGATGACTTGTTCGGCAAACACGCCCTGCACGCGCTCCATTTCCCAATTGCCTGGGGTTGCCGAGACGTAAGTGGTCTGCGGGCGCATCGCATCCCATTCGTTGAAACGTAAGGGGCGGTTATCGATGCAGCTTGGCAAGCGGAAGCCATATTCAGCGAGCGTGAGTTTGCGGCGGTGATCACCCCGTGACATGCCGTTGATCTGGCCAATGCTCACATGGCTTTCATCAACAAACAGCAGCGCATTCTCGGGGAGATATTCAAACAAGGTCGGTGGTGGCTCGCCGGGAAGCCGCCCCGAAAGAAAGCGGCTGTAATTCTCGATCCCTGCACAGCTTCCTGTCGCCGCGATCATCTCAAGATCGAAATTGGTGCGCTGCTCAAGCCGCTGCGCCTCAAGCAGCTTGCCCTCTCCAACCATTTCCTTGAGGCGCACTTCAAGTTCAAGTTTAATTGCCTCCATCGCTTGCTTGAGCGTCGGGCCGGGGGTGACGTGGTGGCTGTTCGCATAAATGCGGATGAAATCGAGGTTGGCGATTTTCTTGCCCGTAAGCGGGTCAAATTCAGTGATCTCCTCGATATCATCGCCGAAGAAACTGATCCGCCACGCGGTATCTTCATAATGGCTTGGGAAAATTTCGAGATTGTCGCCGCGCACGCGGAAATTGCCGCGCGCAAAGGCGGCGTCGTTGCGCTTATATTGGAGCGCAACAAGCTTGCGGATGATCTCGCGTTGATCGGCAGTGCCGCCTTTCTTGAGGTCAAAAATCATTGCCGAATAGGTTTCGACCGATCCAATCCCGTAAAGGCACGAAACCGAGGCAACGATGATCACATCATCGCGCTCAAGCAGCGAACGCGTGGCGGAGTGGCGCATCCGGTCAATCGCTTCGTTTACCGAACTTTCCTTTTCGATGTAGGTGTCCGACCGCGCGACATAGGCCTCGGGCTGATAGTAATCATAGTAACTGACGAAATATTCCACCGCATTGTTCGGGAAAAAGCTTTTGAACTCGCCGTAAAGCTGTGCGGCAAGGATTTTATTGGGCGCAAGGATCAGCGCAGGCCGCTGCACCGCCTCAATCACCTTGGCAACGGTGAACGTCTTGCCCGAACCCGTAACGCCGAGCAGCACCTGATCACGCTCCTGCGCTGCAATCCCCGCGACAAGCTCAGCAATTGCAGTCGGCTGATCCCCGGCGGGCGTATAATCGCTGACAATCTCAAACCGTTTGCCGCCCTCCACCTTGGGCGGACGAACGGGGCGGTGCGGGACGAATTCAGCGCCAGTTTCAGGCTCGGCAAGCGATGTACGGATGACTAGGGACATAGCAAGAACAATAGGCCGCAATTAGCCGAGGAGCAATGGGGGCGATACAATCACTAAAAACACTATTGACATTAATGTCAGCAGATGTAGATTCTCAGGCTATGATGACGACTCATATCTACGATCCGCTTCGCCCGCCGCTCCGCTTGCGTCCGTTTAAGGCGCTTGGTCATTTTCAAAAACTCATCGCTGATAAGGAAGATACTGAGCAGGTTTTCCACATGACCGATTGCCTGCCAAGCGCTGGCTATGATCGGGTACTACGCGCTTTTTGCGAAAGTTCCCAAGGTCAGGTGCGGATGGCGCAGGAGCCTTATCTGCCTAATTTGCTTGATGATCATGATCGGCTGCTTGCGATGCCGGCCGGGTCGGTCGCCCATGCCTATGTTGCGTTTATGCGCGCCGAAGGGCTTTCCGCCGCTGGGTTGGTTGCCGAAAGCGCAAAGGCGGGCAGGGCGCGTTTTGATGATCAGGCGCAATGGTTTCATGATCGGCTGCGCGATACGCATGATCTTGTTCATGTGCTAACAGGCTATGGCCGCGATCCGCTGGGTGAACAGTGCGCGCTTGGTTTTTCTTACAGCCAATACCGCGCTTGGACGGATGGATTTCTGGCTTGGGCAGGTGCGTTTGAATTGTGGCGGCGCGTGAAGGCCGATGCGCCCGTCTTTGCCGCCGTCCGCGAGGCGATCCGCATTGGGAAGGCAGCCGAGCCACTGTTTAAGCAAGATATTGCAGCACTCCTCGCCGAACCGCTTGAGGCCGCCCGCGCCCGGATGAATATCGACGCATCAACCCATTACGCCCGCGCCCATAAGGCTTACCACGCGCGGGGGATTGACCCTTATAATTTCTCTGGCGGTGCTGCGCTGGCCTGAGGCGGGGCTGGGGTTTGAGGGAAATGTGGAGATGTCGGGATGCGGCGAGTTTCTGCCGTCAGCCGTACCACTTAGCTTTTTAATACCAGACATTCAAAACACCGTCGCCCCGTGCTTGACTGCCTTTGCGGTGTCAACAGAAAATGCTCTTTCCATTCTGGCTGGCGGAAAAGCCAAGCCCCGCATCAAGTGCGGGGCGACGGTAATAGGTGGCAGGATTCGCGACCTTTTCAGGCGTTCACAAATTGGAGTGCATCACCTGAAAGCAAACATCTAATTGGTATTGTGTCCCCGGAATTCTGGTGTCCCCGGAATTCTGCAAGGAGCTTCACTCACCACCGTTTGGATCAGTAGTTCCGTACTTCCTCCAGTTCCTCTCGTCTTCTTCACTCGTGATATCGACGCCATCAGGCGTAACGTAAGGATATCGACGCTTTGCTTGTGCTTGCGGCCTCGCAGCCTTTTCGACGATATGTTCCGATTGAGCCTTCGTGTCTGAATCTGATACTCTCCGCTCAATTTTTGACGCTTCTTTGAATAACACGGAGATGGAGCAGTCCGGTTCACCATCGAGTAGCAAGAAATAGGCGAACAAGCCCACTGATCGACTACCCTTAAATTCCACATCTCCGGTGGCAAAGAAGCCCGATCCATCCGTACTCTTGTTCCGCCAATACGCATTGCCATTCGCAGTCTTGGCAGGTTGGAAATCTGAGCCTTTGGGCTGCTTTGATACCAAGTTGCCGTATTCGGCAGAAACCCAGTCAATGGTCCGTTCGACAACACTTGAACACTCCGATTTCGTAATTGTTGCCGAAACCGGATTCAAGTCATCATCGTAAGTGCGCCTTCGCGTGAATCGCAAAGTGATGTCCGTAAGCGCACCCAGCCGATTGAATTCGAGTTGCAGCCCATAGGGAATACCCTGGACGCGTCTAAATGTGCTCAGGTCGTTTTCTGGGGATAGGAAGCATCCCTTGATCGGCATATCCTCTAAGCACTCATTCAGCCCGGAGGGGTTGAAGTCGCTTGGGGCCGCTACCAACATTGCCTCTTCGAAGGTTGAACCCAACTTCAACCCGGCATAGCCGTCTAGCTCGCGGTCGCTCTTTCCTTGTAGTTGGCCGCTTGGGCCGCAGGAAGCGAGGCTGGCCATCGCCATCGCAATTGCTCCGAGTTCGCTTCTGCTTAGCTGCATTTTTGCTCCCCTTTTTCTCGAACGGAGCCTACCGCCTGACTATTGCATCGCCAAGGGCAATAAAGCATCGGGGATTCTGGGGACACAATACTTAATTCTCGAATTCACTGAGGGTCCGCTTTTGCGACTTTCTCCCCAAAACCCGCTATTCCGCCGCCCCCAACAAAGCGACCGCAATCATAGATGTTTCCTACACCAAATATTCATGCTATGTTCTGAATATGGTTGATGTTATCGCCCTTGGCTTGCCCTTCTCAGTGCGTCGTTTTGGCGTACCGGTTGGGCCGTATTTTTCTCATCGCGCGGAGTTGGAAAACATACCGATTCAGTGTCAACTTCCTGAGTTTTCCGTTACTTTTTTGAAAGGGGTGCTCCTAGAAAATTATGCCCCTTCTTCTTCGCACCTTTGCGCGACAAAATCAGTCCAACGCCTTCCCACACCAATCCAGCCTCATATTGCAACACGCCCATCTTGCATGACGACCTCTGATCGGGCAATCTCCGCGCTTCAACGATAAGCACAAGGACGGGTCATGCAAAAGAGAATTACGATATTTGGATGTGTTGCAGCGGTGGCGGCTTTTGCGCAACCCCTTGCGGCTCAGACGGCGCTGCCGAAGACACTTTCGGAAAATGCGGCTGATCTTTCCGCTGGACGGACGACGAGTGAGGCGCTGGTTCAGGCCTATCTCTCTCGGATTGCGGCGATTGATGATGCGGGGCCAGCGATCCGCGCGGTGATCGTCACCAATCCCGATATCATCGCGCAGGCGCGCGCGCTTGATGCCGAACGCGCAAGCGGGCGGGTGCGTGGGCTACTCCACGGCATCCCGATTTTCCTCAAGGATAATATCGAATCGTCGGATAATATGGCGACGACCGCTGGATCGCTTGCGCTTCGGAACAACAACACGCGCCGTGATGCGCCAATGGTCGCGCGGCTGCGTGCGGCGGGCGCGATCATCCTTGGCAAGACCAACCTTTCCGAATGGGCCAATTTTCGCGGCAATGGCTCGACCAGTGGGTATAGCCTGACCGGCGGTCTCACGCGCAATCCTTATCTGCTGACGCACAATGCTTGTGGCTCCTCCTCAGGGAGCGGCGCTGGCATGGCGGCGCGGCTCGCGTCGGGCGCAGTTGGTACTGAGACTGACGGATCAATCGTCTGCCCGTCTTCGGTCAACGGCGTTGTAGGGTTTAAGCCAACAGTTGGCCTCGTCTCGCGCTCACGCATTGTGCCGATCAGTCGCAGCCAAGATACCGCTGGGCCAATGACGCTCACCGTGCGTGATGCGGCAATCATGCTGACCGCAATGGCGGGCAGTGATCCAACCGACCCAGCAACGGTTGAGGCCGATGCGCGCAAGGTCGATTATGTGGCGGCGCTGAGCGCGAACGGGCTGCGCGGTTTGCGCGTTGGTATAATCCGCACGTCGGGCACCGATGAGGGGTTGATTTCGGCCGCAATCACACGGTTGCGCAATGCGGGTGCGACGGTGGTTTCGGTCACTTATCCGTCCTCGGGCACACTTGGTTCGGCGGAAAATACCGTGCTGCTGACCGAGTTTAAGGTTGATATCGGCCTTTATCTTCAGGGGCTTCCGACGGGCCTCGTGCCATCGCGGACTCTGGCTGATCTGATTGCTTTCAACACGGCCAATGCCGCAACCGAGCTGCAATTTTTTGGACAAGAGACGTTTGTAGCGTCGCAGCAGACGACGGGATTGAACACCACCACTTACACCTCAGCGCTTGCAACGGCGCGGCGGCTGTCGCGCACCGACGGGCTTGACCGGCTGTTTTCGACCAACCGGCTTGATGTGCTGGTGACACAGACCAACGGCGTTGCGTGGCGGACGACGCTTGGTTCGGGTGATGCCTTTATCGGGCCAAGCGCAAGCCAGCGTCCGGCGGTCGCAGGCTATCCGCATTTGACCGTGCCGATGGGGTTGACCAACGGTCTGCCGGTTGGGCTTTCGTTCATTGGCCTCAAATGGGCCGATGCGAAGGTGTTAGCGGCTGGCCATGCGTTTGAAATTGGCGGCGCTCCACTGACGCCAAGGCCCAACTTCACCCCGTCTCGCTAAACAAAGGTAGCCAAGGCAATGCACGATGAGCATGTTGACCCAGAGCGCGCGCAGTTTGATTTTTTCAAATCACTCCCGCGCGATATGCCGATTAACATGCTCAACCTGCTCCGCTTTCGCGAGGTGGCGGCTTATCCCGAAGGACATAGCCATGCTGGCAAAGGCTTAAGCGGCGCGCAGGCTTATGCTGAATATGGCCGCACCAGCGCCCCCATATTCGCGCGCGGCGGCGGCGGTATCGTCTGGCGCGGGCATATGGAGGCAGTGCTGATCGGCCCTGATGAGGCACGGTGGGATGCAAGTTTCATCGCGTCATACCCCACAGCTTCGGCGTTTCTTGAAATGGTCACAGATCCCGATTACCGGATCGCTGTGGTTCACCGTCAGGCGGCGGTGCTGACCAGTCGGCTAATCCGGTTTGCGCCGCTGCCTGCGGGCGGCGATGCGTTTGGCTGAATGATACGCAAGAGGAGAGAGAGATGATCGGTTACGCAACATTAGGCAGCGATAATCTGCCGCGCGCCCGTGCTTTTTACGATGCGCTGCTTGGCGAAATTGGCGCAAAGCGGATGATGGAATTTGGTGATGACCTCGGTGGGTTCACGCTATGGGGTGTCGCGTTTGACAAACCAGGCATTGCCGTCACCAATCCGCATAACAAGGCTGCCGCGACGGCTGGCAATGGCAACATGCTCGCGCTTACCGTTGATGAACGGGCCAAGGTTGATGCGCTTTATTCAAAGGCACTTGAACTTGGCGGCAGTTGCGAAGGCCCTCCGGGTTTGCGCGGAGAAGAAGGGCCACAAGCATTTTACGCGGCCTATTTCCGTGATCCTGATGGTAATAAATTGTGCGTATTCCGGATGGGCCCAGCTTAACCGATCCGGTCTTTCACACAGGCGATAAGGGCGGCGGGCATTGTATCCTCGGGAACGAGAATACTCTCGCCTACCGCACTCCCCCCGCGTGTAATGCGGTAACTAAAACCATCGCGCGTTTGCGATGGGGCGGCAGTTCCATGCGCCTTAAACAGCGCCTCCACCGCCTTCTGATCACTGAGCGGCAGTGCCGAAAACGCGATTTCGCCGTCACTCTTGAGCCGCGATTTAGCGCCGCCAAAGCCAGCAAGACCGCCGATACGTTCAACCTTGAGTATGCCCATATCGCGCGGCCTTTCAATACGGGCCGCCTTACAGTCCGACGGCTATTGATGGCGTTGTACAAAGCAGCATCGCCAGGAAACATAAGCCTAGCCTGTCGACGCGTTCGGTTCGCAAAAGCCAACATCCTTAAATTGGGTGAAGCTGCATAACCTGCCAATACCTTGTACCAGATTTTGCCAATCTTTTCCCAGCTTTTTCCGCCATACGCTTTGGCTGCCTTGTAAAAAGCGAGGTTGGGAATACCACTGCTTTCGTGCGGATCCATGCCGTTCTGATATTGGCTAAAATGTGTCGGTTGAGGCGCAAGGGCATAAGTGGCCGCTGGGTTCGCCATATCACGCAGGCAGGTAAAGCCTTGCGCAGCGGCACGCGGCCCTATTATCCCGCTGCCGATCAGCCAATCGGCCTGATTGACGGTCTGATTGGCGCGCCATTGACGGAACATAGATCAGAATACGTCAGACATGCTTTCGTTGAGGCCACCCGCCTGATTGGTGTAAGCAAATTGCGATGTAAACTGGGTGACGCCGTGGGTTAGCTCATGCGCAATCACGTCGTTGGATTTGGTGAAATCGACGAAGATATTGCCGTCCCCGTCCCCGTAAGTCATCCGGTTTCCGTTCCAAAAGGCGTTGTTATATTTGACGCCAAAGTGGGTCGATGAGAGCAGGGTTTTGCCATTATTATCGAGCGAATTGCGCCCGAATATCTGTTTATAGAAATTGGCAACCGCTTTTGTTTCGTCAAAAGCACGTTTTGCAGTGCCATCGGATGAGCTACCCGGATCGGCAATGGGGGTGCCTGATAGCATAGTTCCGTTCTTACAATCGCTGACTAGAACCGGGGGCGGGAATACCGCCTGCAAAACGCTTTCAAGCATATTCTGCCCAGACACCGCGAGCTTTGCATTAACCGCGCGTGCCTTGCGCCATTCACTTTCGAAATTAGCAGCATCGGCAAATTGCTTACGATCAGCCCCGGGCAATGACCTATCTTTTGAATAACGCTCAAGCACATCTTTGGGGATAATGAAGCATTGGCAGGACATGACACACTCCTTTCGGGAGTTTTTGGGTGTACGAACTGCGGCCCGTTATATCGATTAATGAGTCAATTATTAGCATAATGCTTGGCCAAACGTTAGTGATAGCCATCACGCTTTTAACAGAGTTGCACGGCGCGCTTACGGATGCGATAACATCGCCATATGAAGCGCTTTTTTCTGACACTTTTTGCTCTGTTGCTAACAATCGCTCCGGCGCACGCAGCAGATTTTGGTGCTTCAGCGATTGTGACCTTTAACGCGCGGGCGATCACCAGTACCACCACCACAGGCATGGCGGATCCGTTTGCCAAGCGAAGCCTGACCATAGATGATCCAGCGCGGATCGCATCGGTTTCAAAACTAGTCGTTGCGCTCGCCGTGATGCGATTGGTGGATGCGGGCAAGCTCAACCTTGACCGTGATGTTTCGGATTATCTTGGCTGGCGGCTGCGCAATCCCGCCTTTCCTGATAAGGCTATCACGCTTCGCCTGCTGCTGTCGCACCAGTCAAGTCTTACCGATAATGTTGATTATGCGATCCCGCTTGGTGGGAGCGTGCAGGCCAGTGCAGCCGATCCGAAAGCGTGGGACGCAGCGCATCCGCCTGGCGCATATTTTCGTTATGCCAACCTCAATTTTCCAGTAATCGCGAGTGTGATGGAGGCAGCGACGCGCAAGCGCTTTGACACGCTTATGGCGTGGCTGGTGTTCAAGCCACTTAAGTTCGACGCCTGTTTCAACTGGACAACATGCAGCGACGCGACCGTGACGCGCGCGGTGGTGCTGACTGACGGCGCGGGAGCTATCCGGCGCGATCATTTGCAAGGCAAGCGCCCCGCATGTCCTACGGTGCCCGCCGCTGATGGCAGTTGCAATTTGAGCCGCTATATACTGGCCACGAACGGCGCATTATTCTCACCTCAGGGCGGCTTGCGGATCAGCGCGCGCGGGCTGGCGACAGTCGGGCAAATGCTATTGAGGCGCGGACGTGGTTTCCTCAAACCCGCCTCTTTCAAGGTAATGATTAGCCCGCAGTGGCGCTATGACGGTTCGAACGGTGACACAGAAGGCGGTTTCTGGTGTAGCTACGCGCTTGCGGTGCAGATGCTTGCGAGCGGCGCTACGGGTTGCAAAGATGATCCTTTTGGTGATGGGCGACAGAGGATTGGTCATCCCGGTGAGGCTTACGGGCTTCGCTCTGGGCTGTGGATTGATCCTGTTGCTGGCACTGGTACGGCTTACTTTATCACCGCCGTTGCCGATGAGGCCGCAAAGGGCCGCTCAGCCTTTAACGCGGTTGAGGAGGCGCTTCTGCAAGGCCAAGCTGAAGCTCGTAAGTAACCAGCGAAACGTCGCGCGCACGCTTTGCGGCCGCACGAATACGCTCAGAAAATTGCGCTGCAACAAGGATCGCGCGGCACGGCGTGCCTGTTTCAGCCTCAAGATCGCTTGAATAAGCGAGCACCTGCTCAAGCGCGCCGTGTGGACACGGCCCAGCCTTGAGTTCAATCACAACGAAATGCCCCGCCAGATCCCGCGCAACAATATCAATCTTGCCAGTAGCAACTGAGCGTTCATGGCCGCCATCGGCCTCTACTAAGCCCGGTTCAACCATTGCCAATTGCCGCCTGATTGCGTCCTGCAATTCGCGCTCGTAGCGAAAGAGGCGTGCCTCAGCTCGCGTTGCGCCCAGTCGCCTGTCGCCCGTCATTGATCACGCTTGCACGGATGCAGCACTGCATTTCCCCTGGTTCCCGCTACATGGCCTATGGCGCGGGCTTTAAGAAACAGCTTTTAAACATGGTTGCTAGCCGTCACATTATGGCAACAACCGTGCAAAAACCGCGCTTAGACTGCTGGCAGCGCTTGACCGCGTAAGATAAGCCTATCATGGCCGCGCCATATTTATTAAAATGACCTGCAGGAGTTTTCCACCATGCGCTTGGCTACATTTGCTCACTTTCTTACCGTTGCCCTGCTTACCTCAACGGCTGCACCTGCCATTGCGCAGACAGCGCCTGCCGCCGAAGAGGCTGGCCTTGGCGAAATCATCGTGACAGCCCAGCGCCGCGATGAAAACCTTCAGGATGTGCCGTTGTCAGTCACCGCAATTGGCGGTGAAAAACTCGGCAATATCTCGGCGGCGGGTGCTGATATCCGTTTTCTTTCAGCGCGCGTACCAAGCCTGATCGTTGAATCGTCATTTGGCCGCACTTTCCCACGTTTTTATATTCGCGGGCTTGGCAATACCGATTTTGATTTCAACGCGTCGCAGCCCGTCAGCCTCATCTATGATGATGTTGTTTTGGAAAACCCTATCCTCAAAGGCTTCCCAGTGTTTGATATTGCTCAGGTTGAGGTGCTGCGCGGGCCGCAGGGCACGCTCTTTGGCCGCAATACGCCTGCTGGTATCGTAAAGTTTGACTCGGTTAAACCCGGCAAAGATTTGAACGGCTATCTCCGTGCGTCATATGGTCGCTTCAATCAGGTCAGCCTTGAAGGCGCGGTTGGCGGCAATCTATCGGGCGAAAAAGTCTCGGCCCGACTTTCGCTTTTCTATCAGCGGCAGGATGATTATATCGACAATGTCTTGCCAAGCGGGACGACCAAGAATGCGCTTGAAGGCTATGATGAGTTTGCCGGGCGTCTCCAGCTTCTCCTCAAGCCAAGCGAAGACCTTGATATTTTGCTGAGCGGCCAAGCGCGCACGCTTGATGGCACCGCGCGCGTATTCCGTGCCAACGTCTTCACACGCGGACAGCGCGGCCTCAACGCCAATTTCCGCCGCTTCACGGTCAGCACTGACGGGCAGAATGAGCAAGAGGTCAACACCTACAACGGCACCGCGCGGATCACCTATGATGCCGGGCCAATCTCGCTCTTTTCAGTAACGAGCTATTGGGACGGTGACGCGACTTCGGTTGGCGATGTTGACGGCGGTTTTGGCGCGAATTTCCTGCCGCCCAATCTCACCGGCCCCGGCGTAATCCCATTCACCGCCGAAACGCGCGACGCTGTGCCAAGCCTAAAGCAGTTCACGCAGGAATTCCGTATCGCGAGCAACGGTGATGGCGCGTTTAGCTATCAGGGTGGTGTATTCTACTTCGATGAGAAACTGCGCATCCTTTCGGACAATTTCTCAACGCTTGGTGATCCTAATAATGCCGTCGGCGGGATCAATATTACCGTTGATCAGCGCCAAAAGAGCAAGGCGTACGGCGTCTTCGGTTCGCTCACCTACAAGCTCTCCGATCAGTTTAGCCTCACGGGCGGCGCGCGTTATAATGATGACAAGCGCACTTACCGCGTTGTCCGCAGTCGCGATACGCAATTTCCGAACTTCCTCCAAAACCCACTCGGTACGGTCAACCGCTCGGTCAAGGATGACAATATCACGTGGGACATCGCGGCAAATTATAAGGCGACTGACGATGTGAGCCTCTATGCCCGCGTTGCGCGTGGTTATCGTGCGCCAAGCATCCAAGGGCGTATCCTCTTCCCGCCTGCCACTGCGACGCCACTTGAATCGGGCGTGACCGTTGGTCGCTCCGAAACGATCACCTCTTATGAAGCCGGCATCAAAACCGAATTTGCGGATGGCAAGGGCCGGTTCAACGCCAACGGCTTTTATTATGATCTCAAGAACGCACAGCTCACTGCCGTTGGTGGCGGGGTCAACGCAAACCGCCTCATCAATGCACGTAATGTGCGCGGTTACGGATTTGAAGTTGATGCCGAATTTAAGCCAGTGCCTGAATTTTTGTTCACCGCTGGGCTTAGCTACAACAACACCAAGATTCAGGATCGCAATCTGACGACGGCAGCTTGCGGTGCAGTACGTGTGGATACCTTCCCCAATGTTTCGCTCTGCACCTTGCTTGATCCAATTGTTACGCCCTCCGCCCCTTTTTCGGCGGCCATCGTCAACATCAATGGCAACCGCCTGCCGCAAAGCCCGCGCTGGATTGCCAACGCCACTGCACGTTACGGTGTGCCGGTTGGTAATGGCGAGGTCTATGCGTTCAGCGACATTGCTTTCCGTTCACGCATCAACTTCTTCCTCTACGAATCGGTTGAGTTTCAGGATCGCCGCTTGGTCGAACTCGGCGCGCGATTAGGCTACAAAACCGACAGGTTTGAAGTGTCGGGCTATGTCCGCAATCTGACCAATGACACGTCAGCGGTCGGCGGGATTGATTTCAACAATCTGACCGGATTTGTGAACGAACCGCGCACCTTCGGGGTTGAATTAGCGGTTAAGTTTTAGACGCTAGACACCACTGTTTTACCTCGCTAAGACACCTTGGCTAGACGTTGATTATTAAAGGTAAGCTTGGTGATAGGCGACATATTAGACTGGTTATCGGACTGGATACTAAGCCGTTGGATAAGGCGTCACCCGATCTGGTTTGCGATTATCGCCTTACTGGTTTTGGGCATTGGTTATGCTGTTCTGAAACCGACGCCGCCGACTTACGAATATGTGCCCGAAAGCGTTGATGTCGGCGAAGTGACGCGCAAGGTGACCGCGAGTGGTAAACTACGCGCGCTCAACACGATCAAGGTGGGTGCCGAAGTTTCGGGGCAAATCACGCGCGTTTATGTTGATTTCAATACGCCCGTCCGTGCTGGACAGATATTGGCCGAAATTGATCCAACCCGGCTGCGCGCGCGCGTTCAACAGGCGCAGGCGCAGGTTGCGCTTGCGCAGGCCTCACTGTCACAGGCCGAAGCTGCGGTAGCGCGTAGCCAGACCGATCTTGCGATCCAAGGTCGTGAGTTTGGCCGACGCAGCGATCTTGAAAAAACGGGCTTTGTCTCCAAGTCAGGGCTTGATACCGCGAGCAGCGCGCTTGCCTCGGCGCGCGCTGGTGCGCGCACCGCAACCGCACAGGTTGCCAGCGCACGCGCACAAATCTCACAAAGCATGGCTGAACTTTCGTCGGCCCAGCTTGACCTCCGCCGCACAACGATTATCGCGCCTGCCAGCGGCGTCGTGATCAATAAGCTGGTTGAGCCGGGCACCACGGTTGCCGCCAATTTCCAGACGCCAAACCTGTTTGAAATCGCGGCGGATACAACGCGGATGCAGGTTGAGGCCTCGGTTGATGAGGCCGACATTGGCCAGATCATCGAAGGGCAGCAAGTGCGCTTCACCGTTGATGCCTATCCCGAAGAGACGTTTGCCGCGCGGGTTGATCAAATCCGCAAGGCTGCCAACGAGAATCAGAATGTCGTGAGCTATCTCGTGATCCTCGGCGTTGATAATAGCAGCGGAAAGCTGCTTCCCGGGATGACGGCAAACGTCGAAGTTATTACGGGTCAAAAGCAGCGGGTAACGCGCGTACCAACGGCGGCGCTGCGCTTCCGTCCGCGTGAAGCTGACCGTGATGAGGCAGAAAAGAAAGACAGCGCAAAGACGGCTAAGGCCAACAAAGCCGATGAACCAACCGTCTATCTCGTTTCGCCTGATCCGCTCAAGCCAAAGCGCCGGAGCGTCAAAATTGGCCTTCAGGGTGAGGATTTTACCGAGGTGGTGAGCGGCCTTCGCAGCGCGGACAAGGTTATTGTTCGCAGCAAATCGCTCAACAAGAAAAAGGTCGATGTGGACAGCGCAGATGCCGATTCCGGTGAATGAGCCCGCGCTTGTTGAGACTGACGGCCTCGTCAAAGACTATTTCATCGGCGGCGAAGTCCTCCATGCGGTCAACGGGGTTTCGCTGACCATCGCGCGCGGTGAGTTTGTCGCGATCATGGGCACCAGTGGCTCCGGAAAATCAACTTTTATGAACCTTGTCGGCTGCCTTGACGTGCCAACTGCAGGCACACTCAAGCTCGACGGCGCTGATACGCGGACACTTGATAGCAATGCGCTGGCCGATATCCGCAACCGCAAAATTGGTTTTGTGTTTCAGCAGTTCAACCTGCTCAACCGGACAACCGCGCTTGATAATGTTGCGGTGCCGCTGATTTATGCCGGGCTTGGCAGCCGCGAACGACGCGAACGTGCGCGAGAAACCTTGACCGCAATGGGGCTTGAAAACCGGCTTGATCACACGCCCGCCAAACTGTCTGGCGGGCAGCAGCAGCGTGTAGCGATTGCGCGTGCCCTCGTCACTAAGCCGCTGATGCTGCTCGCCGATGAACCGACTGGCGCGCTTGATACCCAAACATCTGAAGACATTATGGGTATTTTCCAGAAGCTCAATGATCAAGGGATCACCGTTATCCTTGTCACCCATGAACCCGATATCGCCGAATATGCCCAGCGCCGGATATTGTTTCGCGACGGCAAAGTGGTTGAGGATGTTCCCGTCACCACGCGACGGGCAGCGGCATGAACCGCCGCGCCATCACCGGCCGGATCGCGGCATGGGCCGTCAATGTGCCGATTGCGTTTACCGCACTGCGCACCAATCTCATGCGCTCAATTTTGACGACGCTTGGCATCATGATCGGGGTGCTCTCCGTCATCCTTGCAGTGGCAGTTGGAGAGGGCACCAAAGTTTCGGTGCTCGATTCGATCAATGCCATCGGATCGAACATGGCGATTGTTTTCCCCCAGCCTGAAAATAATGGGGGACGCCGCGTGGTTGATCGTGGTCGGCTGACCGAGCGTGATGCCCGCGCCGTCCAGCGGCTGGTGCCCGGCGTTGCGACTATCGCGCCGCAACTCCGCAGCACGGTGCAGATGGTGATTGCCGGGCGCAACGCGTCAACCACTGCGATTGGCGCAACGCCCGATTATGCGATTGTCACCAACACTAATATTGAGAGCGGGCGGTTTGTGAATGAGGCGGACGTGCGCACCGCCGCGCGTGTGATTGTGCTTGGCCCAAGCGTTGCCGCCAAATTGTTCGGCAGTTTTGAACCCATCGGCCAAAGTCTGCGCGTCAACAAAACCCCCTTCACCGTGATTGGCGTGCTTGAGGCCAAGGGCAGCAGCTTTGGCAATGACAATGATGATCTCGCGATCATTCCCCTGAGCACCGCAAGGCAGCGCTTTGCGACGACAACGGTCGCTGGCCCCGATGATTTGCATGTGCTGTTCGTTGGCTTTGAAGAGGGGATCGACCTGCCCACTGCCAAGAAGCAGATGAAGGATGTGCTACGCGTCCGTAACCGGGTGGCCAAGGATGAGCTCAACCCGTTCACGATCAACACGACTGAAGAGTTCGCCAAACAATCGGGCCAAGTGACTGCCGTGATCCAGACGTTGCTCGTTGCCATCGCGTCAATCTCGCTGCTCGTCGGCGGGATTGGGATTATGAACATCATGCTGGTGAGCGTGACCGAGCGGACGCGCGAGATCGGCCTGCGGATGGCGCTTGGCGCAAAGCGTGCCGATATTCGCAATCAGTTTCTGGTTGAGGCGGCCGTGCTGTGCGTCATTGGCGGCGCGATGGGCTTGATCCTCGCTATGGGGGCGGCAGAGGCGTTCAAGCGACTGGCCGATTTTCCCGCACCAATCGGTGTTGGCATCTCAATCTTTGCGATCCTGTTTTCGGCGTTTATCGGGATATTGTTTGGTGGCTACCCCGCGATACGGGCGTCGCGGCTATCGCCAATTGATGCGCTGCGCAGCGAGTAAATGCCAAGCGTCGCACGGCTGCTGATTGTCTGGCATTCGGCCACCGGGGGCAGTGAGGCGATGGCACGCGCAGCTGCCAGTGGAGCAGGTGGAGCCGTGACCCTCAACAACAAGCGCGCAAGTGAGGCGAGTGCCACTGATCTGCTCACGGCGGATGGCTATATTTTCATCTGCTCCGAAAATCTGGCGAGCATGGCCGGCTTGATGAAGGATTTCTTCGACCGGACTTATTATCCCGCACTCGGAAAAATCGAAGGCCGCCCTTATGCTATGATGATTTGCGCAGGATCAGACGGTGAGGGTACCGCGCGCCAGATTGCCCGGATCGGCACAGGCTGGCGGCTGCGCGCGGTCGCCGAACCGCTAATCATTTGTACCCATGCCCAGACGCCCGAGGCGATCCTCGCGCCAAAAATCATTGCCGAGGCTGATCTCGCCAAATGCCGCGATCTTGGTGCGGCAATGGCACAGGGGTTGGCAATGGGGATTTTCTAGGCTGCGCGGGCGAGGATGAGGCCGATCTCAGTCAGGCTGTAGCGGCTGATCGGCGGGTAATCGTCAATCAGCGCGCGTTTAACCAAGTGATTGGCGGCAAGCGTGCGCAAGCCTTGCGACAGCGCACGTGGGCTAGCGATTTCAAGCACACGAGACAAATCATTGAAGCGCTGAAATCCTGCATCAAGCGAATGAATGATCGGCAGCCCCCAGCGTCTCAGCGTTCCCGGCGCGAGACCAACCTGCGCCTGTGTGGATAGCTGCCGGGCGGCGATTTCGGCGATCCGCACCCCCTCCCCCGTCAGGATATATTCGGGGCGCAGCGGATGGCCGTGCCCCGGATTACGGATCACCCAGCCAAGCGCTTGGCCCGCCTCAAGCGTGCGGGTGAGCGTATCGCGCGGCAGCGACAGGCGGTTGATCAGCGCGACAAAACGCGCGCCCTTATGCGCGCCAATATCGGTGAGGACAGCGGCCATCCAGCGCTGCTTGCCAAGCGCGATCAGATCTTCAAGCAGGGTGGTTGACAGCATTTTATATCAACTATACAAATCAGACCATAAGTTCAAGAGGAGACGAAAAATGGCGCTTGGCTATGTTCCCGAATTGACTGCATCAATGGGCGTGACCAATCTTGATCGGTCGATTGACTGGTATCAATCGGTGCTTGGTTTCACGCTGATGTACCGCGCTGACGAAATTGGCTGGTGTGAGCTTTCAACGGCCGTTCCCGGTGTCAGCGTTGGCTTGAGCCAGAATCAAAGCGTGACGCAGGGCGGCGGCGCGACCAATGTCTGGGGTGTGGCTGATATCCTCGCCGCTAAGGCACATCTCGACGCGCACGGTGTACGGCAAGACGGCGGTATTCAACATATTCCCGACTTGGTAAAGCTGCTGACCTTCTATGATCCTGATGGCAATGCGATGATGCTGTCACAAAATTTAGCGCAACAGCCGGATTAATGCTTTTGTTTGCATATTTTTGAACAAGAAACCCGTCATTCCCGCGTGCGCGGGAATGACGGGGGTGGCGCGGGGGTGACGCCACCTTCACACCCCCAAAAAATGGCGCTTTACCGCCGATGACATGATTTCGCCCCAATCTTGTCCGAAACGCATCATATGAATTACGAATCGGGCATATTGATGCATTCTGTCTGGCGCGGGCTTAACGCGCCGGTGATGTTCCATGGTCACAATGATGTGATGCTGTGGGGCATGTCGAATGAGGAACGTGTTTTGCGGCTGATTAAGGCGCAGAAGGTGGCCGAGACGGTGAATTCCGATGGTTGCATCTGGGTAAATCTGGCCTATGCGTTTGATCCGCAGTGGCTTGTCCATATCACGAATCAGCCCGATACGGTTGTGACGATGAACGGGGTTCCCGTGCTCGCGCATTTGACCGAGCGGCGGATGGCATTGCGGCTTGAAAGCGGGCGCGTTGATTTGGGCGCGCTTCAGTCGATTGAATATACATCGAACCCACAGATTTATAATCACAGCCTGCGTAAGCTCGAAACGCCGTTCCTGTCCGAACTCACCCGTGATACCGTCGCGATGATTGAGCGGCAGAGCTATTACGGCGCGTATAAGGGCGTGACTGACATCCTCACCAAATATCTTTGGCCTGAGCTCGCGCTGTGGCTGACGCGTATTGCCGCGCGGCTTGGTATGACGCCCAATATGGTGACGGCGATTGGCGCGGTTGGCTGTATCAGCGCAATTTTCCTGTTTGCGATGGGCTGGTTCTGGAGCGGGGTTGCCGCTGGTTTTGTGTTCATGGTGCTTGATACTGTGGACGGAAAACTCGCGCGCTGCACGATTACATCATCCTTCTGGGGCAATGTGTTTGATCATGGGCTTGATCTCGTTCACCCACCCTTTTGGTGGGTGGCATGGATCGTCGGTCTTGGTGCGGTTGGGCTGCCGCTCAGTCAAGGTCAGTATGAATTTGTCATGATTTCAGTGCTTGGTGGCTATGCTGCACAGCGCGCGATCGAGGGCATTTTTATCAAGGGCTTTGGCCAGCACATCCATGTGTGGCGGCCGTTTGACTCATGGTTCCGCCTGATCACCGCGCGGCGCAACCCGAATATGGTGCTTCTCGTGGCGTCGCTCCTCATCGGTCGCCCTGATTTGGGGATGATTGCGGTTGCGTGGTGGACGATCATTTCGCTTGTCGTCCACGCTGTGCGCACGGTGCAGGCCTATTATGTTAAGGCCAGCGGCAACCGCATCACATCATGGCTGCAAGAGGCAGCCTGAACGCGGGTATGAACGAGACTGTTCGCAAATTCGGTTATCCCGAAACGTTGATTGAAGAATTTGACCATTGGCTGGTGCTGCTTCGCCCAGCGCAGCCTACGCTCGGCTCGCTGGTCCTCGCGGCGAAATCAGATGTGACCGCCTTTGCCGATTTGCCCGATGCGGCGTTTGCCGAACTGGCGCTGGTCAGCCGCGCGATAGAGACCGCGCTCACGGCTGCAGTTGCGCATGAAAAACTCAATTATCTGATGCTGATGATGGTTGATCCGCACGTCCATTATCATGTCATCCCGCGCTATTCAGGCACGCGGGCGCATGATTGCGTTAGCTTTGAAGATCATGGCTGGCCAAAGCTGCCCGATCTTGGGCAGGCCGTCGCTCTTGACGGTGCGCAGATTGCGACGCTGACAGACTGGCTAAAACCGCTGTTTAGTTAGGGGCGGTATGCTGAGCGAACTCGGTTCCCCCTTCGACTGCCTTGCAGGCGCTCAGGACAAGATTATCACATGTGACCGACTGACGCCTTTGCTGTGGCAGTGTTTTGAGCCATGTGATGAGCTGGGTCGCGAGAGGATTTGCGGTCATTCTCTAGCTATGCTCCTTTCAAAAAATGGCGGAAAGCTCAGGAAGTTGAGACTGAATCCATATATCCGCGCGCCTTGCCGGAAAGGCGAAATTGACGATGTGAAAGCACAGGCCTTCGTGGCTTCGTGTGAGTCATTAAATCAGGTTTGAGTACGCAGAAGACGTGGCTTTGGTTCACACGAAGACACGAAGACACGAAGGGCACGAAGAGGAGGGTATTTTACATCCAAAACTGGCCTTTCTTCTTCGCCTCTTTGCGTGAGATAAATCAGGCCGCGCCGCGCGCCTTGAGGGTGCAAGGGTTCACGCGAAGGCGCGGGAGGCGCGAAGATTGCTATTTCCAAGATGAACATCCGTTCAGAAAGTCACACTAAAGTCTCACCAAAACACTATTCCCGCACACCCCGCGCGCTGTGGCAAAATGACGATGCGAAAGAGCAAAGCGCGCCGCAGATGGCCCAAGCGGATGTATGAGCGATATGTTGAGATGCACTATCATCATGCGAACATATCATGAACAAAAGCCTGTAGGAAAGTGATTTCTGCTCCGGCGATAGGCTTGCAAAGCATATGCAGGATCAGCGCATCGCCTTCGTGCCCTTATGTGAGTCAGTTGGATAATAGGGAGGGGGTGCAAACATGTTAATTTTAGACTGGGTGGGTTTGAATGACGATTGTAATCTGAGTTTGGAATGCCATCTTAAATAAATGAAGCACTCACGATATTTGAACGCCAAAGAGTTTTTGGAAGCGCTATCAAAACTCCGTTTAAGATCTGGCAACGTTAATGCGCGAGAACTTGAATATCTTGAGAAGGAACGTATTCTTGTCCCACACACAAGAATAATTTATCCAGCGGCTGTTGAGCGGCGCTGGTTATCAGAGAATTCAAATTATGGCTGGGTTCCAAAGGGGGTGCTTGAACGTGACACCCAGCGTTGGAGAGCTGCATATAATCTTGAGAAAGCGCTATATGACGGCGCCTCGCGCGGAATTTTTGGCGATGATCCATTGCAAGTGCCATTTCCACTTGATGCACCCAAGCCCGAATGGCTGCCATTCATATCAGACCCGCAATTGACCAAATTTAAGCCTTGGAGGGTATATCGGGTAAGGGTGGATTGTGACGATGGCCCAGATTGGCAGCCTAAAAATGTGAGAGTTTACTACAGCAGTTGGCAGTTGCTACAATTTTTGGAATCTGGAGCAGGCGGTAGCAATTATACGCTAGCGAAATTCAAAGAGCATGAATCGATGTTGAATGCAGTTACGCATTATGCAGATGAGTATGACAATAACTATCTTTTTGTAATAGGTTTAGACTCACGTAGACGACTGTTGACGGGAGAGCAAAGTGAAGAAATAGAGCATCGTAGCAAGGCGGTTACCGACGCCTGTCGCTCAAAATTTAACGTAACATATGAGCGCTTAATCACTCTCGCAAAATTTCTCGCCTGTCGCTGGTCTGAATGGGATTATCTGGGGCGACCGATATTAGCGGAAGCCTATAAATCAGTTTTGTCGCAGACAATTATTCTTGCTCGAAAAGTGCAAAGCGTTGAGTTTGAACAAGTCGTCGAAGATGTCGGTAGGGTATCAGGCAATTTCAAACCAACCCTCAGAGTCATATATCGAAACTGGGCTTCAGAGTGGCGCGAAAGTGCTGAGCGTCTATTCTCTAGCTTCTCGAGTCCTGCGGCGCTGCTCCGAGCCGATTTTTCGGCAGAACAGGTAAGCGAGTTTTTGGATTTCGTTGAAGCTAACGGTCTTGAAGGATTTTACTGGCACTGGCGCGCTTTCAATAAGCGCATCTTTTCTGTTGATCCCAATCGACTCGTTGTGATGCGAAGCTATCTTCAGGGAATGGCACTTAGCGTGGAGCATTTTGCGGGCGCTTTGCTGGTAAAGCGCGGGGTTCACCCAAGGCAGCAACTCTATGAAAAGTTCAAACAGATTTGGCCTTCAAATTCCGAGGTCGGGAAGTTGCTTAAAAACCAGAGCTATCGTAACATTGCTTACCAGAAGGGTGTGATCGATTTGGATTGGTTTGAGTCCAAGCAAGGCTTGGGAGAGGCAGTCGAAATCGCAAGCGACCTTGCGATTTGTCACGCAATCCGTGGCAACGCACATCAGCAAATTTCAGAAACCAACCAACTGCGGTTGGAACGCATGAGTTTGATTTTACTACGAGGTGTAATGCGTGCTTATATTGCGGCAACGTAAAGGCAACCATCATGAACTTCTCAATCAACATCACAAAGCGCGGTCGCTTTACCATCCCTGCTTCGGTGCGAGCACATTATAGGTTTTTGCCGGGGGAAAAGTTTGATGTTGCTGAAACAGCCGATGGCAATCTCTTGATGACGCGGCTTACCTCTGGTAAAAGCTGGACTATGATAGTAGCGCAGCCGGGTGCCTAAGCCCTCCACTCCATCCCCCGCAGCGCTCAGCGAAATCATTGAAATGGCACTCAGTGATCATGTCAGTTTCGCGGTGATCAAGGATCAGCACGGGGCGACGCCTGATCAAGTGAAGGCGATCATGCGCGCGCATTTGAAAGCGGGGAGTTACCGCGCGTGGCGAAAGCGGGTACGTGATTTTGGTGATCGCCGCGAAAATTATAAATAAGGAACCGTCATGACTCGAACACTCATTTCCTCCGGCTCTCCCTTTGAAAAACAGGTGGGGTATAGCCGCGCCGTGGTTCAGGGGGATTGGTGCTTTGTTGCGGGCACCACCGGGCCAGACCCCGCGACCCAGATTTTTACCGATGATGTCCGCGATCAGACGCGCAATGCCTTCAATATTATTGAAACCGCGCTCGCCAAGGCTGGCTTTGCGCTGTCTGATGTTGTGCGCGTGACTTATTATGTCACAAAGGCAGAATATCACGATATAATTGCGCCGATATTGGGTGAGAAGTTTGGCGACATCCGCCCGGCGGCGACTGCGCTGATCGTGGCGGGGTTGATCCGCCCCGAAATGAAGGTTGAGATTGAAGTGACAGCATTACGGGCAGCAGCATGATCCTCTACGGCATCCCTAATTGCGATACGGTGAAGAAGGCGCGCGTCTGGCTTGATGCGCACGGCGTGGCTTATACGTTTCATGATTATAAAAAGCAGGGTGCGGACACGGTGAAGCTGCGCGCATGGTGCAATGAAATGGGCTGGAATGTGATCCTCAACCGCGCGGGCACCACCTTCAAAGCGCTCCCCGAGGCGGATAAGCAGGATATTGACGCAGGCAAGGCCATCGCGCTGATGGTGGCGCAGCCGTCGATGATCAAACGCCCGGTGCTTGAAGGCGCGGGCAAGCTGCTCGTAGGGTTTAAGCCTGATGCTTATGCCTCGGTATTTGGCTAGGATGCGTTTCGGCTGGCTCTTTCTCGCGCTCGTCGCAACGCCCCTCATGGCAAAGGATATCCCTGTGGCCTCACTTATTCTCATCGCGCATCGCGGCGCATCGGGTGAGCGGCCCGAACATACGCTGGCAAGCTATCAGCTTGCGATTGATCAGGGGGCGGATTTCATCGAGCCTGATCTGGTGCTGACCAAGGACGGGGCTCTCGTTGCGCGGCATGAGAATGAGATTTCGGAAACGACCGACGTGTCTGCGCGGCCTGAGTTCGCGGCGCGGAAAAGCACCAAGACGATTGACGGCGAGGCAAAGACGGGATGGTTCACCGAAGATTTCACGCTCGCCGAACTCAAGACGCTGCGTGCCAAGGAGCGGCTGCCGCAGCTTCGCCCCGCCAACACGGCCTATGACGGGCAATTTGCCGTGCCGACCTTTGATGAGATATTGGAACTGATCAAAACCAATGAGGCAAAGCTCAAGCGGCGGATTGGCGTTTATCCCGAAACCAAACACCCGACCTATTTCACGCAGATCGGCCTGCCGCATGAGGCCGCATTGCTCGCCAGCCTGACGCGCTTTGGCTATAGCAAGCGCGACGATCTCGTGTTTATCCAAAGCTTTGAAGTCGGCAATTTGCGGGCACTGCGCGGCAAGACCAAGCTGCGGCTGATCCAGCTCATTGATGCCGAGGGCGGCCCTGCTGACGCGCCGACTGTGCGCTATACCGATATCATCACGCCGCAGGGCTTAAAGGCAGTGGCCAAATATGCTGACGGGATTGGCCCGAACAAAGCGCTGATCATCCCACGCGATAAAAGCGGCGCGCTTGGCAAACCGACGATGCTCGTGCGTGATGCTCATGCGGCGGGGCTGGCGGTTCACCCCTGGACATTCCGGCGCGAGAATTATTTCCTGCCCACCGGACAAAAGGCTGGCGCTGATCCAACCAAGCCGGGTGATCTTGCCGCCGAAATCAAGGCGTTCGTTGCGGCGGGCGTTGATGGGCTGTTCAGCGATAACACGGCGGAGGCGCGCGCGGCGCTGACGCCAGCGGGTGCATTTTAAGGCTGGCAGTAACGCCCGCCTTCGCTAAAGCAGCGTCGATGTCCAAACCCGTCCTTAATCCCGCGATCCCGTTCGCCACGGCCACACTCGGCATTGCGTTTTTCTCGGTGATGGACGTGCTGATGAAGGATCTGTCGATCGCGATTGGCGCGTACAATGCGATGCTGTGGCGTTGCATGATTGGTGCGGTGATTGGTGGGGCGGTGTTCTTCGCGTTGCGGATGCCGCTGCCGCCGCGTTCGACGCTCAAGATCCATGTCATTCGGGGATTCCTAGCCGCTGCGATGGCGACGCTGTTTTTCTGGGGGTTGGCGCGGGTGCCGCTGGCCGAGGCCGTCGCGCTGTCGTTCATTGCGCCGCTGATCACGCTGTATCTTGCCGCTGTACTGCTCAAGGAAACCATTGGGCGGAGCGCCATCCTCGCCTCACTGCTTGGCATCGCGGGCGTGCTGGTGATTCTTGGTGGCAAGATGGGTGGCACCTTCACCGAGGACGCGAAATGGGGCGTCGCCGCGATTTTCCTCTCGGCGGTGCTGTATTCTTACAATCTGATCCTCCAGCGGCAACAGGCGCAGGTCGCCAAGCCCGCCGAAATCGCATTTTTCCAAAGCCTGATCGCGGCGAGCGCGCTCGCGCTTGCAGCACCTTGGTTTGCGGTCGTGCCAGCCGCCCATCATTTGCCCGCGCTCACTGGCAGCGCAATGCTCGCGCTCATTTCGCTTTCGCTGCTGTCATGGGCCTATGCGCGCGCCGAGGCGCAGGTGCTGGTTGCGGTTGAATATACCGCGTTCATCTGGGCCGCGATCTTTGGCTGGTGGTTTTTTGAGGAGGCGGTGACGCTGCCAACGATCCTTGGCACCGCGCTGATCGTCACCGGCTGCATCATCGCCGCGCGGCAAAAGCCCGCGCAAATTGACCATATTGAGGCAACCGCATTATGACGACGACATCCTCTCATTTCTTGGCCCCCGAAACCTGCACAAACATGACCCAAGTCCGCGCCGGTGTGGACGCGGTAGACGCGCAGATCGTGGCACTGTTGGGGCAGCGCTTCGCCTACATGCGCGCCGCCGCCCGCATCAAAACCGACCGCGCCGCCGTCCGCGACGAAGACCGCAAGGCAAGTGTAATCGCAGCGGCGAAGGACGCGGCAAGGGAAGCCGGCGTACCCGAACCACTCGTCGCCGCGATGTGGGAAATGCTGGTGGAAAGCTCGATTGCGTATGAGATGGCGGTGTTTGATGCGGGGGTGGGGCGGAAAAACATGAAATGAGGTTTATTATGGACAAGTTTGACCCAAAGATTCACGATGATAATCCGCCCCTAAGTGCGGACTTTCTGGCGGGAATGAAGCCATCCCGGCGCGGGCGTCCCAAACTGGAAGCACCCAAGGTAGAGGTAAAAATCCGGCTCGACGCCAACACTGTTGAGCATCTGCGCGGCAGCGGCCCCGGATGGCAAACCCGCGTCAACGCGGTGTTGGGGCAGCTTGTGGCAAACGGGCAGATTTGATGAAATGACCGTGTTGGTTTGTGGGAAATGCGACGAAATTCCAGTCGTTCAAAAATCAACCTGCGACGCCCAAAACCCCCGTCGCCCCGTGCTCGACACGGGGCTTGGCTAACTCCCCAACTATTTTGATCAGTGCAGCCAATAAGGAAAGCCCAGCCCCGCATCACGTGCGGGGCGACGGTAAGGGGAAGCAAGTTGCGACAAGTTTTTAGCCAATGGATGCTCAATCGTTCACCAGCAAAAGCGGACGTTTATTTTCAGCTTTCACGGAGCCACCAGTTCAAGATATTATATCAATGTTCGTGGTCGCCGCTCGCCGAGTGTAGGTTCTTTGCCAATCTCAAATCGAGCCGCCATTTCCCTAACTAAGGAGTGGCCCTCAACTAGCAGTAGCTCATATGTGATCTGGTTATAAAACTGGATAACCCCTACAATCCCCTTTTCGTGGTTTTCCAGTCTAATGTTTATCGCGTCTGGGAAGCGCAAACTGTCGGTTTCTTGCCCCGTCCAGAACGGCTTCTTTGAGAGCCTAGCTCCCAATGAGCCTTCTGCGTAACGAACAAACCGCTTGAGTGGCGTCCACTCAAAGGAATTTACCGTAGCTATCCCCAGATAGTATGCAGCAAAATTAACGAGGATTTTTGCCAATGCCCGTCGGTGCAGTTGATCAAACGTAGCTTCAACATGGACACCGAGTGTCTCGGCCCCATTTGCATCTATAGAAGGCGTAATACCACTGATTGATGCTCCATCCATGCGCATATCGAATCCTGCAAGATTAAGCTCAACAATGAACGCATCGTGTTCTTCCTTGGTAGGGGCGTATACGACGAGTTCGCGCTCCCCCGGTTTCCCAAATGTGTCCGCTGGCAGAGCAAATTTCCCGAGTTCCGCGCGCTTAAATATCTCCGTCTCTCCTGTCGTCAGATTTTTGATCTGTAACTGGGTGGCTAACGGCATGAGCTGAAGATTGGTCGGGTCAACACCTTCCAGCACGGCGCCTACAAACCCTTCAGCCTCGCTTTCGTCCGCAAGTGTGATCCGCAACCGACGTTGTGCCCTTTTTTCGGTCGAGCGCTTGCCTTGATTGTAGCGTAACATGCCCTCCAACGTGTCACGCGCGAGAATTTGATCGAGTTCTCTTCCAAATATAGCATTGCATCCATCGCATACGCATTTGAGCGTAGGAGTTTTGCTGCCAAATTTCCCGAAGGCTTGGGGAACAACGTGCTCCCGACCCGAAAATCTGAACGGATCGGTTTCGTCGCAGTAGATGCAAGGTACGATTTCCACCCTACCTATACTACAGCGAAGCGAGGGAAAGCTGCAATCGCCAGATTCACCGATCATCCGATTATTGTTACACCGCTTCACTACCAACGCCCTCGGCGAAGGGTAACTCATCCCGTTTTCAAGCAAAGGACAGCCTCATGTTTGGATGTGAAATGAATTAGGGAGCGGCAAACCAGCCAGTCAGCCCCCTACAACAAGGCCGCCAACCAAACGTCTTCCCTACATCCAATATTCATGATATGTTCCTATCATGATTGCTGCTACCATCCCTTACTTGCCCTCGTCACTGCGTTGCCGTGGCAGATCGGTTTCGCTATTTTTTCAAATCGTGTGGGCTAAACGAATACACGGACTCAGTGTCAACTTCCTGAGATTTCCGACGTTTTTTGAAAGGGGGAGTTTTCCTCAAAATCGCCACTTTCTCCTTCGCGCCTTCGCGCCTTCGCGTGAAAAAAACAGGCCGCGCCACGCGCCTTGAGGTGCAAGTGGTTCACGCGAAGGCGCGAAGGCGCGAAGAAGGGAAGCTTAGCCCCGCATCGAGTGCGGGGCGACGGGGGGGGCTTAGTGCGGGGCGGCGGAGTAGGATGTCTCTACCCAATCGCCCTCAATTTCGGTTCTGCTAGGTCAAGCGCCTTCTTGATCGTCCCCACCATCGCATCAATCTGGTCATGGCTGATGATCAGCGGGGGGCACATGACGATGGTGTCGCGGATGCCGCGCACCATCAAGCCGTTTTCGATGCAGAGATCGCGCACCATTGGCCCGGCTGTTCCTTCTGCGCCGCCGAAGCGGGCGTGGGTGGCCTTGTCGCTGGTGATTTCGACTGCGCCGATCAGGCCGACTGAGCGCGCCTCACCAACGAGCGGGTGACCAGAGAGTTGTTCGGCAAGCGCGCGCGCCAGATAGGGGCCAGTGTCGCTGCGGGTGCGCTCGACGAGCCCTTCGCGCTCGATAATCTCGATGTTGCGCAGGGCGACTGCCGCACACACCGGATGGCCCGAATAGGTAAAGCCGTGGACGAAATCGCCGCCGGTTTTGAGGACGTCAACAATCTCCGCCGAAACCGCGCACGCCGAAATTGGCAGGTAGCCCGACGACAGCCCCTTCGCCATCGCGATCATGTCGGGCTTTACGCCCACCGTTTCATGGCCCCACATGTTGCCCGTTCGGCCAAAGCCGCAGATGACTTCATCGCAGACGAGCAGGATGCCATATTTGCGGCAGATCGCCTCAACCACTGGCCAATAATTGGGCGGCGGGATGATGACGCCGCCCGCGCCCTGAATTGGCTCACCAATGAAGGCTGCGACATTTTCGGGGCCGACCGAGAGGATGCGTTCCTCAATTGCATTGGCGCAGGCAAGGCCGAATGCCTCTTGCGTCATGCCTTCGCCTTCATTGTACCAGTATGGCTGGCGGACGTGCTCTATGCCGGGGATCGGGAGATCGCCCTGCGCGTGCATGAATTTCATGCCGCCAAGGCTGACGCCCGCGACGGTTGATCCGTGATAGGCGTTGTGGCGGCTGATGAAGATTTTGCGGTTTGGTTCACCCTTCACTTGCCAATAATGGCGCACCATCCGCAGCACGGTGTCGTTGGCTTCAGAGCCACTGGCATTGAAAAAGATGTGCGGCAGGCGGTTTTGCGTGAGGCTGGCGATCTTCTGCGCGAGCATGACGGCGGGCGGCGTCACCGTTTTGAAGAAGGTGTTGTAGAAGGGCAGTTCCTTCATCTGCTCGGCCGCGACTTCGGCCAGTTCAGGGCGGCCATAGCCGATATTGACGCACCACAGGCCCGCCATCCCGTCGAGGATGCGGTTGCCGTCGCCGTCATTGATGTAGCAGCCATCGGCATGGGTGATGATCCGGCTGCCACCCATATCCTCGATCAGTTGGTAATCCTGTTGGGCTGGCAAATGGTGGGCAACGTCGAGGCGTTTGAGTTCGGCGATATCATAATTGCGGGGCATGGTCAGTCTCTCCTGTGATGAAATGTTGCGACGGGCGATGCGCCCCAATCAGGGAGAGAAGCCAAGCCTGGCGAGATAGCGGTTGACCCGGCTGATGATGAAACATCGTTGCATAGTCTAATGCTATGCCTAAAGCGGGCCAATTGTCTAGACAATGCTGCTTTTGAGTATGCTATCTTATCAAAAAGCCGTCATTCCCGCGCAGGCGGGAAGATCGATTCACATTTGAAGTGCAACAGTTGAATTTGGAATGCCTCATCAGGGGTGTTGAAGTCGAGGCATTTTCTAGGGGTATCGTTGCACGCCTTTGCTGTGGCAGTGTTTTAAGCCATGTGATGAGCTGGGTCGCGAGAGGATTGGCGGTCATTGACAGTTTTAGGGCGCTCGGCGATTGGCACGCGGTGTTGGATCGAGAGGGCTGATCCGCCTTGTTTACGGCGGTATCCGCGTTTGGATTTGGCGCGCGGGAGATATTGGCGCCAGTCATAGTTCTTGGTACGCCTGATCTGGAGATGGATTCCAGCCTGCGCGGGGATGACTAAAATATTTTGCCTTCGGGGAGATTAGACCCAACCTCGCGTCAGTTCCTCGGCGGTTTGGACATCATTGAGGAAATCAACCTCGGCCCAATCAAGACCGTCAATTGCGCAGGTGCCGATCTTTTCGGTGGGAGCGAGGGCATCGATCACCTTTAGATACCAATTCTCAACGCCGGCGGGCGTCCGCATGAATGCCTCGACAGTATCGCGGAACAACGCTGCGCCGTCTCCGCGAAATGCGAGAAAGCCGATTGATTCAGCATTGCTCTGCGCCGCTGACAGCGTCTTGCCAATCGCGATCAACCGCTCGCCGTCGCGCTCGACCTTCATATCATCGCTGTCATAGGCAGACTTGATATCGACGGTAACGCGCACTGGCCAATCGCTGTCCGCAAGCACGCGCGCGACAATCGCATCCGAAATCAGCGTATCGCCGTTAAGGATCAGAAAATCCTCATCCATCGCCGCGCGCGCAATCCAGCAGGAGCCGAGATTGTCAGCAACTTTGTAGAACGGGTTAAATAGTGCGGTCAGCGTGACGCCGGGACGGGCGAGCCGGGCAAGCTCGGCCTCAACCTTTTCAGTCATAAAACCAGTGACGACATCAATCCGCTCAATCCCGCCCGCGACAAGCGCATTCACCTGCCACTCAAGCAGCGTCTTGCCCGAAAATGCGATCAGGCATTTGGGCAGGCTTTCAGTCAGCGGCAACAGGCGGGATCCCTGCCCGGCGCTCAGGATAATAGCTCTCTTGATCATGGCGCGGCACTGCTTGAAAAATGGGGCTGAAATATGGTGAATGGGTGCGCCTTGCTTTTTGGCGGCAAAACAGGAAGAGCGCGGCATGGCCGATAAGCAGACTCTCCACCTCTTTGATCTTGATCGCACGATCACGCGCCTGCCAACCTATACGCCGTTCCTGATCCATGCAGCGCTTCGGCTGGCGCCGTGGCGGCTGTTGCTGATCCCGGCGCTGATCCCTTATTTTGCAGGTTATGGGCTAAAACGGATTGACCGTAAGGCGCTCAAGCAAGCGATGCAGTCGCTGATGCTTGGACGCAAAGTTGATGCTGCGCGGATCAAACGCGTCACCGCTTCCTTTGCCAAAGCAACGTTTGAGAACAACAGCTACGCCGAGGCAAAGCGGGTGATTGCAGCAGCAAACGCAGCAGGACAACGCGTGGTGATCGCCACCGCGTCACACCGTTTTTATGTTGAGCCAATTGCGGCGGCGCTGGGCGTAACCTATGTCATCGCGACGGGATCGGTGTGGGACAGTGACCAGCTTACCCCCCAAATTCCCGGTGAAAATTGCTATGGCGCGGCCAAGCGGGCGATGGTTGAGCGCTGGTTTGCCGACCAAGACCTTGATCGTGACAGTGTCCACGTCCGTTTTTATTCGGATCATATATCTGATCTTCCAACCTTTGATTGGGCCGATGAACCCATCGCCGTCCACCCCTCACCAAAGCTGCGCGTGGTGGCGATGCAACGAAAATGGCCAATCCTTGACTGGTAGGGGTGGGTTCTAATTCTCCTCCTGTCGGATCTTGGTGAAATCGAAGCGGATGCTCACCCATGCACCGACAAGCGGCTTGTTGCCGACGCGCGGCGGGCGGACACGAAATTGCCAAGCAGCCCGGCGCATCGCGTGCGCAATCCCTGAACCCGGAGGGGATTCGCCAATCGACTGACAATTTTCGACCTGATAATCCGCAATCGTGCGACACGCGATAATGGCCCAACTGCCCGACGGGCGGTTCTTGGGCAAATAAAAGGCCAGTTCGCCGTCAGTCGGCTCGCGTTTCCACTCAGCGTGGTAGAGCGGCTCACCATTTGGTGCTTGCCCTGATGCTCTTTCAGAATCGCCTGCGCTGCCCCCGCCCGCCGCCGTGCTCTCATATTTTGGCAGTGTGCTGATATCGCCCGCCGCCATCTCTTCCCGGCTCATCTCAATAAAGCCCTTGTTGGGCGAAGGCGGAACCGGGATTTCTGGCGGTGGGATATCTTTGGGCGGGGTTGGCCGCTCGGCCTTGGGCTTGGCTGCGGCCTTGCTTGGCTTGGCGGTCTGCGCGGCGGGTTCAAGCGAAAAGCTCGTCAGGCGGGCCGCGCTTTCACGCTTAGCCTCTGGCTCCACCACCAAGCTCAACAACAGCAAGACAAGCAGCCCCTCAATCAGCAGCGTGAGCAGGATCGCAACACCGCGCTGCCTCAAGTGTTCGCGAAAAGGGGAAAGTTCAGCGTTCAAGCATAGCTCTATTGCACAGGAGGGATTGTCATGCGGGGACGACCAATCCGTATTCTACTTGGCATATCATAGGCAAGGCGAAACGGCAGGGGGTGGGCAGGTAAATGTGCAGATTTGCAGTGTCTTTGGAGGTCGAGTTCCGATCAACATAGCCTGATAAAATTTTACATAATAACTCTTGTTTTCGAAATGGCGCTTCCCATCTCATGATGTGTCAGACGCCATATTGGGTCTGATATGCGCGGTTCCAATGGTGGGCGCGCATAAATTATGTTGCTTATGAAGGACATACTCATGCGAAACGCTTTTGATTTTACCCCTTATCGCCGTTCGATGGTTGGCTTTGACCGTCTGTTCGATGTGCTCGAACATAATGCCCGGGCCACTGCGAGCGACAGCAATTATCCGCCCTATGACATCGAAAAGTCAGGCGATGATAGTTACCGCATCACTATCGCGGTTGCTGGTTTTGCTCGTGATGAGATTGAAGTGACCGCGCATCAGAACCTGCTCACGGTTGCCGCGCGCAAGGCCGAAACGGTCGAAGGCAGCGAGACCCCGCACTATGTGCACCGGGGCATCGCCAACCGTGCATTTGAACGGCGTTTCCAGCTTGCCGATTATGTGCGGGTGAACGCGGCAGATGTGGCCGATGGTTTGCTCACCATTGATCTGGTGCGCGAAGTGCCCGAGGCGATGAAGCCACGCAAGATCGTGCTCGGCGGCGCGACGGCTGAGACAATCCCGCAGCTTAAGGCGGCGTAAGCCTTAATAAGTTGAGGACTTGACCAACCACCCACACCGTCACCCTGAACTTGTTTCAGGGTCTATCTCTCAACATGGGAAGACAGAGTTTGCGGAGAGATGGATGCTGAAACGAGTTCAGCATGACGGTGTGGGCTAAACCAATTTTATAGGTGCGGCCAAACGCAAAACAAGCCAATAGACGCCTATGCGACTGACTGACTGCCAAAATATCGATGATTTCCGCCGCCTCGCGCAAAAGCGCCTACCGGGGCCGGTGTTCCACTATATCGACGGCGCCGCTGACGATGAAGTGACGCGGCGGCGCAATACGACGGCTTATGACACGTGCGATCTCATCCCTAATGTCCTCGCAGGCGTTGAGCATATTGATATGTCAACGACGGTGATGGGGCAGAAGATTGCTATGCCGCTGTTCCTTTCGCCGACTGCGATCCAGCGGATGTTCCACCGCGATGGCGAAGCAGCGGTCGGTGCAGTGGCACAGGCCAATGGCACATTCTTCGGCATATCTTCACTCGCGACGATCAGCATTGAAGAGATTGGCCGCACAATCAGCACGCCCAAAATGTTTCAGCTTTATGTTCACAAAGACAAAGGGCTGAACGCAGCACTGGTCGCGCGGTGCAAGGCGGCGAAATTTGATGTCATGACGCTGACCGTCGATACCATCGTCAGCGGGCGGCGTGAGCGCGATTTGCGGACTGGTTTTACGACGCCGATGCGGCTGACCCCTGGGAGCATCGCGAGCTTCGCGCTCCACCCGGCATGGGCTTTCAACTATTTCTTCCGAACCCAATTTGAGCTGTCCAACCTCAAGGATCATGTTTCCGAGGGCACCAATGTTGCGCTCTCAATCGCTGATTATTTCAACACGATGCTTGATCAATCGATGGACTGGAAAACCGCTGAAGCCATTCGCGCCGATTGGGGCGGGCAATTCTGCCTCAAAGGGATCATGTCGGTTGAGGATGCACGGCGCGCGGTTGATATCGGCGCAACCGCGATCATGGTGTCTAACCACGGTGGACGTCAGCTTGATGGCAGCCGCGCGCCGTTCGATCAGCTTGCCGAAATTGTTGATGCTGTTGGCGACCGGATCGACGTGATCTGCGACGGCGGGATTACGCGCGGCACGCATGTGCTGAAGGCACTCTCGGTCGGGGCGAAGGCCTGTTCGGGCGGGCGGCTTTATCTTTATGCACTGGCGGCGGCAGGGCAACCCGGAGTCGCGCTCGCGGTTGGGCTGCTGCGCGATGAGATTGCACGCGGCATGAAACTGATGGGCGCACGCTCTATTGCTGATCTTGATCGTAACAATCTGCGCTGGCGTTAGTTTTTGGCGATAAAGCGCGCTAGTTGAGTGTTAAGTCGTTGAGATTGGTTGGGTAAGGTTCAGCTTCAGAGCGTCATTATAGACACATCGGAATTTCAACAAAAGGATGTGACCATGCGTACTATGCTTTCAATCATCACCGCTGCTGCCCTGCTTGCCCCCGCATTTGTCGTGCCAACGGCACCTGCGCAGGCGCGTTCAGAATGGCGCGGTAAAGATGGCCGTGTTTACTGCCGCAAATCAAACGGCACCGTTGGTTTGGTGGTTGGGGCCGCAGGCGGCGCTCTGCTCGGTCGCGCGGTCGATACACGCGGCGAACGCACCACGGGTACAATCCTCGGTGCCGCCGGTGGCGCGCTTCTGGGCCGCGAACTTCTACGTAAGCGTCGCTGTCGTTAAGTAGGTTTGGCACCCAAGGCTGATTGATCAGCTTTGGGTGCTGCCAATTCTGGTGACAATTGCCTTGTTGTCATAATAGACATCTAGGGTCATGTAATCGGGCGCATAAACTGATCTACCGAGATGCCAAGTATCAATTGATGTGTCGCTACTATCCGGCTGACCGAGCTGACCACGCACCTGATCTCGTGTAGCACCGAGCTTAACACCTGCCGCCTCAGCCTCGGTACGCGGATTTTTCCTGCTATAATTGCCTCTGCCTGACGCCCATTTCTCTTTGTCAAACGACACCGCAAAGCTCCCACATGCGCATAGCGAGGCCAGCAGTGCTTTTGCAAACAACATTGGCCATACTCCTGTCCTGCTCCCTAGGTCAGCGAGCGGACGCATTCCCTGCCGGAGTGTTAACTTTGGAGAACGCGCACTTCAGTAGCGATGCCATTCCCGTCATATTTTATCTCAAATGTTTCATAATCTGGAGCATAACCTCCCCGCCCAAGGTACCAAATATCACCATCTGGCCCAGTGCTATCAGGTACACCGAGCAAGGCTCGGATGCTTATACGAGTTGCCCCCACCTTTACGCCAGCTTCTCTAGCATCTGATACCATCCACCCACGGGGATTTTCTCCGTCATAATTGCCTTTCCCCGATGCCCATTTTTCTTTGTCAAAAGACACTGATGCACTCCCACACGCGGATAGTGATGCCAGTAGCGCGAAAGCCATCACTTTTGCGATTAACATCAGACTATTCCTCTCGCGCTCACTAGGTCAGCGGGGGAACGCGTTTCCTGCCGGAGAGTTATGATTGGAAAACGCGAACTTCGGTGGCAATCTCGTCTTCATCATATTTAATTCTGAGCGTTTCATAGTCTGGTGCATAACCACCGCGCCCTAAAGTCCAACTATCACCTCTCGGCCCTGTGCTATCCGGCTCGCCTAGTAAAGCTCGTATGCTTGCGCGGGTTGCGCCCACCTTTACGCCCGCCTCTTCGGCATCAGAAACCATCCAACCTCTTGGATTTTCTCCCCGAAAATTGCCTCTGCCTGACGCCCATTTCTCTTTGTCAAACGACACTGATGCACTCCCACAAGCTAGTGGCGATGCCAGCAGTATAAGCGCCATAACTCTAGCGATCAACATCGGTCATGCTCCAAAGGTCAGCGTGCAGACGCGTTCCCTGCCGGAGTGTTAATGGCATTTGGGATATTATCCAACTGAATTGAGATGCCGTGATGGCCCACCGCCACCTTGTTGCTCCAATCGAGGTGGCCCTTGCTATTCACAACAACTAAGTCACCGTTATCAAGCGCTTTTTTGACAAGATCAGCCAATTCCGCTGGCGAGGCTTTGGGGTTGCTGATAGCAATTTGCCGCCCGATTTGATTGTTATATAAATCCATTGCTTCGCGCGTTGAATTGCCGGGGTTATTGCCTTCATGCGCGGTCGCAAATTGGGCCGTCCATTCGGCACTAAATATTGTAACTGATTTATTAGCTTTGAGTATTGCCAATTTTAGTTACGATGAACTTGTCATTATAATACACATCTAATGTTGTATAATCTGGCGCGTAGAGTGATCTGCCAAGATACCAAGTATCGATTAATGTGTCGCTACTGTCAGGCGTACCGAGTAACCTACGCACCTGCTCACGCGTAGCACCAATTTTTACACCTGCTTCCTCAGCATCGGATACCATCTCAACGCGCGGATTTTTGCCGCTATAATTGCCTTTGCCGGAAGCCCATTTGGTTTTGTCAAACGGCATTGTGGCATCTCCGCATCCCGGTATCATTAACAAGTTTGGTAGTGCGATAAACAGAAAAACGAATTTAATCCACATTCGTTAAAATCTCCTGTCAGTCCCAGAACTATGAAGCTGGAGCATTCCCCGATGGTGTGTTCAAAGCTGCAGGTACATTATTTAGCTGTATAGTAACGCCGTGATTGCCGTTTGCAACTTTGTTGCTCCAATTTAGATGCCCACTGCCATCAACCACAACCAAATCACCATTATCAAGAGCTTTTTTGACCAAATCTGCAAGCTCTTTAAGTGAGGCATTTGGATTGCCAATTGCAATCTGCCTGCCAATTTCATTATTATAAAGATCCATAGCTTCTCGTGTTGAACTATCTGTATTGGCACCCTCATGGGCAGTTGCAAATTGGCGCGTCCACTCGGCACCAAATTCTGAAGTCATACGTGCATTCCAATAAGCATGGCGAAATGCGTCGGTATGTCCGTCGTTGGTTGGCCAACCCTTAATCGCGTCTTCTCGCGCTTTGGCTGTAGGGAGTGCGTTGATCTTTGCCATAACATCGGTTGGGATTGCTGTTGAAGGCGGAACTCGTGCCTCAGATGTTGCGAAAGCATCTTCTGCAATGCCTTTGAACTCCCGCAAACCCAATATACCGCGATCTCTTGTGAGATTATCAAGCAACTTACCCTCAGTGAGGGTTAGTTTAACCTTCCCACCAATCTCCCCGACAGGAATTGACCCAAACAGTTTCGGGCTCCAATCCTTGCTGGCTTCCTCTTTCACCTGATAATTACGTTCGATAGAATTGAGCGTTGGCTTGCGCGATTGGGCGAGCGCGGCATCGCTGATGAGCGTCAATGTGGGGCTTGGGGCTCTAGCGACGAATGAGGTTGATCCAGACACGGTGCGACTCCTGTTCTTTGATGCCCAGCAATGCAGGAATCATACGCCAGTGAAAATAGTCGTTTCGATTAGAAAACTAGTCGAAATGACTAGATGGGTTCCGCCGCATCGACGCGCGGAGCTTGGCAAGTCGCCAACCCTTCCTCGCCAAGCATTGAGCCGAGCGGGCATGTCATCGCGCTGTTGCAGCCAGCACTTTTCCGAAAATTACAGCCAATCGGGCAAATCCATTCACCGGGCGCAATTGGCATATTCATATAGGGGATTGGGACGCCGTGATGACCAATCGGCACTTGATTGCTCCAGTTAAGCTCACCACTGCGATCAACCACGACAAGTTCGCCGCGCTCAAGTGCGGCCTTCACAAGATCGGCGAGTTGTGCGGGCGTTGCACCCGGATTGGCAAGCCCAATCCGGCAGCCAACATGATTATTGTGGAGATCCATCCCGCCGGTTTTTCGGTTGCCGGGATCATTGCCTTCATGCGCGCTGGCAAATTGTTCGGCCCATGCGCCACCAAATTCGCAGGTTAAACGCGCACTGCAATAGGCGTGGCGAAAGGCGTCAATATGCCCATCATTACGCGGCCAAGCGACGCGCGCATCCTGCTGTTGCGTTGCCTCTGGCAGGCTTTGGATCTTGGCCTCAACATTGGCCGGAATCTGGGTTGGTGCGCGGTTACGATTGGCCGATGTGGCATAGGCTTCATTATAAATCGTCATGAATTTCTGAAGGCCCGGTACGCCGCGCGTATTGATGAGCAGGGTGACCAGTGTATTAATGGTTACTTGGCCTGCCCCACCTTGCTTCAGCGCGACATAATTTTGGATCACCCGGTCAAGCGATGGCTTCGCGCCGTCACCCCCTTGAGTCGCGGGGCGTAAACTCGCCAATTGTGCCGCAGCCGGCCCGGAAAGCGATGCAATGATATTGAGCGTACTCATAAGCCAGTCCTCTTGCGTGGCCATGATAATATATGAGTCGCAGGCTGACCATAATCGATTCGACTAGATTACAGAAAAAATACAAAAACTATCCGCCGTGGCCCTCGGCTAAATAGTCCTGACTTTGCATTTCCATCAGGCGGCTGATCGTGCGATCAAATTCAAACCGACCATCGCCGCTTGCGTAAAGCTCAGCGGGTGGCGCATCGGCAATCGCGATGAATTTGGTTTTTTGTTCATAAAGCGCATCGATCAACGTCACGAAGCGCGCGGCCTCATTACGGTTTTCGGGGCCAAGTTTTGGAATGCCAACAAGGAACACTGTGTGATAGCGTCGCGCAATCGCGAGGTAATCGGGCGATCCGCGCGCCTCGCCGCACAGCTTCTTGAATGAAAAGACCGCAACACCTTTTAGGCTTTTGGGCACATGAATGCTGCGTCCACCGCTGATCGGCAAATCCTCGGCGGGGACATTGGCGGCATCATCGGGCGAATAATCGGTCAGCTTAAAGAACGCCTCACGCACCTTGGTTGTCGCCGCTTCGCCGATTGGCTGGTGCCAAGTCGTCACCCCGCTAAGCCGCTCCATGCGGTAATCGGTCGGGCCATTGAGGCCAAGAACGTCAAGCCGCGCCTCAATCAGTGCGATGAACAGCAGGAAATGCTCACGGTTTAGGCCGTCCTTATAAAGCTCTGATGGTGCCCGGTTCGATGTCGTGACAAGCGTAACCCCGGCCTCAACCAATCCAGTGAATAGCCGCGACATGATCATTGCATCGGCACTATTATTGACGACCATTTCATCGAACGCGAGGCAGCGTGCGCCCTCAGCAATGCCAGCCACGACGATTGGAATTGGATCGCCCTTTTCGAGCGCACGCGCGTCGCGCAGGCGGGCGTGAACCTCAGCCATGAATTCGTGGAAATGGACGCGGCGTTTGCGATTGATGTCAAGAACGCTGTAAAATAAATCCATCAGCATCGATTTACCACGACCAACCCCGCCCCACATATAGACACCCTTTGGCGCGGGTGGTTTTGCTCGGCCAAGCCGCCAGAGCAGGCTGCCACGCGGCGGCACCGCCTCAAGTGCCGCTTGTAGTTCTGTCAGGCGAAGTGCGGCGGCGCGCTGTTCAGGATCGGGGCGCAGTTCGCCATCCGCGATGAGGCGCTCATATCTTTTAATAACCGTAGGCATCAGCGTGCTGTCGGTTTGCGGATCGTGCCAGCGAACGCGGCGATTCGGTTATCGCTCTGAACCACGAGCCCGCGCAGGAACAGTAGCCGCTTGGTTTCGCGCAACAGCTCAACCTCGGCATCAAGCGGGATATCAACCGCACCCGCCCCGAGAAATTGCACCGAAAGATCAAGTGTGACCGCCGTCCCCGCCTCAATCAAGCCAAACGTCCGCGCGGCACCAAACAGCGCGACATCAATAAAGCCAAGCGTCGTGCCCCCGTGGACATTATTGCCAAGGTTTGAATGGCGCATCGTTGGAAACATCCGCAGCCGCGCGCGGCCTTCACCGTCCGTGCAGACAAGCATCTTGCCAAGCACTTGGCTGTTATAGCGCCGATCATCGCGCAGCTTCCACGTAAACCAACCGGGGTTTTCGGGATCGGGTTCGCTGATGAAGCCCGTTTGATTGTCTTGCGTCACCGAACTCAAATCTGGCGCTCGACCACCATTTTCTTAACTTCGGCAATTGCCTTGCCCGGTGAAAGCCCTTTGGGGCAGACGTTTGAGCAATTCATAATCGTGTGGCAGCGGTACAGTCGGAACGGATCTTCAAGCTCATCAAGCCGCTCTCCGGTCATTTCATCACGGCTATCGGCGAGCCAGCGGTAGGCCTGAAGCAGGATCGCCGGCCCAAGGAACTTGTCTGAATTCCACCAATAACTCGGGCAGCTGGTTGAGCAACACGCGCACAGGATGCACTCATATAGCCCATCAAGTTTGGCGCGATCTTCAGGCGACTGGAGCCGCTCCTTGCCCGAAGGTGACGGCGTCACCGTTTGCAGCCACGGCTTTATACTGGCATATTGCGCGTAGAAATGGGTAAAGTCGGGCACCAAATCCTTGATCACATCCATATGCGGCAAAGGCGTAATACGAATATCGCCCTTCACATCCTCAATCGCCTTAGTGCAGGCAAGCGTGTTGGTGCCATCAATGTTCATTGAGCAGGAACCGCAAATCCCTTCGCGGCATGACCGGCGGAAGGTGAGGCTTGGGTCTTGCTCGCTCTTCATCTTGATTAGTGCATCAAGCACCATTGGCCCGCATGTGTCGAGATCAACTTCAAAATTGTCATAGCGTGGGTTTTCGCCGCTATCGGGGTCATAGCGATAGACTTTGAATTTCTTGATCCGCCCGCTGGTTGTCGATGAATGGGCCTTGCCCTTTTTCACAACGCTGTTTTTGGGAAGTGTAAATTCGGCCATGATTGCCCCTCGTGCAAAACGTGAAAGTATCGATAGCGCGATGCGGCGCGCGGCTCAACCATCCAAATGATGAATTTGCTTCGCTTGGCTACGGGGAATCTCCTATGGAGGCCGAATAATGACCGAAACGCCCGCCAACACTCCAACCCCGGTAACCAATCGTGATTTTGCCAAAGGTGCTGGAACCACCGTGCTTGCGCGGCTTGGGGCTGTATTTGAGGTGGTTTCGCAGCCGCTTTATGTCCTGATGTTTGGCCTTGCGGGTTATGGTCTCTATGCTGTGCTGTGGGCGGTGGTGACGCTGGTTGAGAATATCGCTGACCTTGGAATGCCCGCCGCATTGCAGCGTGTTGTGCCCCAAAGCGGGACGCCGCAGGATGAAACGGCAGCGCTCCGTGCGGCGCTCATTATTGGCGTCACACCATCGATCATAATCGCGCTGATCGCATCACTCTGCGCGCCAATGATTGCGCCGCTGTTCAATGTGGCCGATGCGGATGCAGATATTCTCGTCCACGCGATTGCGATCTATGTCTGGACGTTGCCACTTTGGGCATTCGCCGAAGTTTCGACCGCAGCGCTGCGATCAAAGCGGATGTTTGGCGCCGAAATCCGGTTGCGGTTGGTATGGGAACAGTTGATCCGGCTGGCGATCGCGGTTTTATTCTTCTTCGCAGGCTTTGGCACGATTGCGCTGCTTTATGCGCATATCATCTCGCTGTTCCTGATCTGCATTCTCGCAGTGCGCTTGCTCAGCGGCTATTTTGATCTGCGGCTGTTGCTGCGAAGGTCGCACAAGCCTGAAATTACTGCGAATATGCTCAAATCAGGGCTGGCGGTGCTGCCCGGCAATGTCGTGGCGCGTTCGTTTACCGATGGCCCGGCATTGCTGCTTAATTGGCTGTTGCCCGGCGCGGCGGGGGCAGTATCGGCTGCATTATATGTGATCGCGCGTAAGGTTTCGAGCATTGTTCAGCTTGTCCGCCAAGCCTTTGGTTATGTCCTCGCCCCGCTTGCCTCTTCGGCGAGTCAAGGCGCTGAGGATGAAGTGCGGACGATTTACGGCTTTGTCACGCGGCTATCATTCGCGCTCGCGCTGCCGATTGGCGCGGTGATCATCGGCGGCGGGCCTGCGGTACTGCGCGCATTTGGCACCGATGCAGGCGTTGCTCTGCCCGCACTGATCATCCTCACCGTAGCGCGGATTATTGAGGCGGTGATCGGCAGTGCCGGGCCAATCCAGCAAGTCACGGCCGGTTTCCGCAGCCAATTGGTTGGCAGCGTCGTCGGGCTTGGCGTCGCGACTGTAATCGTCTTTGCCCTCATGCCCGAATGGGGTCTTACTGGAATGGCGCTTGCGGTTGGCGCTGGCGTTGCGATCTCAGCGCTTGTCCCGCTGTGGCAATTGCATATTCTTGACCGGCTCCACCCCTTTGCGTCGCCTTTTGTCGGCGTGATGACCAAATCGCTGCTGATTTCGGCGGGAGCGGTGATTGTCGCGCACCTTACGCTACAATTGCCGACATTGTTCGAATTGCCCGCCGTAATGATCGTGCAACTTGCGGCACTTTGGCTCTGCGCGCGCTTTGCATTGCCGTTCGAGGATCGCAAAACGCTCGGTAAAGCCGCGCGCAAATTGAAACTTGTGTAACCAAGCGGCTTGACGGATCGCTATACATCGCGTCATTTCCCCAAAAGCCAATAATGGCAAAACCAACAAAGGATGCTGCCCGTGGCCAAACGCCTGACGCTATATATCATGATCGGGCTTGTTTTCGGCATTGTCGTTGGCGCGATTCTCCACGCGACGATCACTGATCCCGGCACGATTGAAGCGATCAGCAAATGGTTCAAGCTCGTTACCGATATCTTCCTCCGCCTGATCAAGATGATCATCGCGCCGCTGGTGTTTGCAACACTCGTTTCGGGCATTGTCCACATGGGCGATACCGCAAGCCTTGGCCGCGTTGGCCTCAAAACGATGACATGGTTCATCGGCGCAACGATTGTTTCGCTGACGCTTGGTATGATCCTCGTCAATCTGCTGCACCCCGGCATTGGCACCAGTTTTGTCCTGCCACCGGCAGACGCAACCGCAGGGATCGCCAAGCCGTCGAGTGATATTTTCACGATCATTTCGGAGATGTTCCCCAAATCAATCTTTGAAGGGATGGCGAATAATACGCTGCTCCAGATCGTGATTTTCTCACTGTTCTTCGGCGTCGCGATGACGGCGGTTGGCGAAAAAGCCACGCCAATCGTCAAGGGCGTTGATGCGCTCGTCGATGTCATGCTTCAGGTTACCAACTATGTCATGCGGATGTCGCCGCTTGCGGTGTTTGCTGCAATGGCGAAGGTAATCGCGGTCAATGGGCTTGGTATCCTTGGCACGTTTGCTTGGTTCATCGGCACCTTCTATTTCGGGCTACTCGTGCTGTGGCTCGTGCTGTTCTTGGCCGCATTCCTCGTGATCGGGAAGCGCGCGGGGACTTTGATCCGCTACATTCGTGAGCCAATCCTGCTCGCTTTCTCAACCGCATCGTCAGAGGCTGCCTATCCGCGCACGCTTGAGGCGCTTGACCGTTTCGGGGTGCCGCCAAAGATCGGCAGCTTTGTCCTTCCGCTCGGCTACTCGTTCAATCTCGACGGTTCAATGATGTACATGACCTTTGCGACACTGTTCATCGCGCAGCTTTACGGGATTGAGCTGAGCTTTGGTCAGCAGGTCGCGATGTTCCTGACGTTGATGCTCACGTCAAAAGGCATGGCCGCTGTCCCGCGCGCAAGCCTTGTCGTGATTTCGGGGACGATGGCGCAGTTCGGCATTCCAGAGGCCGGGCTTGTCCTGATCCTTGCCATCGACCAGTTCCTCGATATGGGCCGCTCAGGCACCAATGTTGTCGGCAACGCAGTCGCCACCGCAGTCGTTGCGAAATGGGAGGGTGAACTTGATGCACCCGAACCTCCTGAAATAGAACCACCTCACGCCCCAACAAGCAGGGCTTGACCCAGTCACTCTTTCCTGAAAAGAACGCTAATATTCATGGGGGAAGAAGTCGATGAATATAAGTGGCGAAGATAATACGGCATTTGAATTTGAGGGCCGTTGGCAGGATTTCATATCAATTGGTTTAACCAATGCATTTTTAACCTTTGTTACTCTTGGTTTTTACAGATTCTGGGCGACCACGCGCGAACGGCGCTATCTTTGGAGCAAAACGCGCTTTATCGATGATCAGCTTGAATGGACAGGCACTGGTGGTGAACTGTTTATCGGCTTTATCGCAGCTTTTTTCTTGCTTGGTATTCCACTATTTGTTTTGCAGCTAATCGCGCAAGGGCTGATTTTTCAGGATCAAACCGTGATTGCAGCCATTGCCGGGATTGTCGTTTATCTCTTTCTACTGTGCTTGGCTGGATTCGCGGTATTTCGTGGGCTGCGGTATCGGCTGAGCCGATCTTACTGGCACGGTATTCATGGCGGCAGTGACAACCCAGGCTTTGCTTATGGCTGGTCATATTTTTGGAAAACAATTGTTGGCGCTTTGCCGCTCGGGCTGCTTACTCCGTGGTCATCAACGACCCTGTGGAAAGAGCGGTGGGAGGCGATGAGCTTTGGCCCGCACAATTTCACATCAAACCCAACGTGGAAAAATCTGATCGTCCGCTTTGCGCTTTGTTATATGATGCCGTTGATCGTGGTTGGTTTCCTCGGTTGGTATGTCTTCAAATCGGGTGGTATGACAGGCCTTGCCACGTCAGGCGAAGCAACCAGTATGGCAGGTGCCATCGCGCTTATTTTTATTGTGATTTATATTGCCCTGCCATTGCTCGCACTGATCTATTATGCGGCGTACACACGCGAAGTGATTAGCTCGCTTGGCCTGTCAACGCTCAAATTCTCGTTCGGTGCGCGTTCGGCGGAGTGGGTATTGCTGCTGCTTGGTAATTTCGGACTGTCGATTCTCGCGATTATCATTGGCTTCATTGGCGCAAGCGTGTTTGGCGGGATCGCTGCGCTTGGTGCTGTTGGTACGGGCGGATTTGGCGGCCTTGGATTTGGGACAATCGTGCTAGTCGTGCTCAGTTTCATCATCCCACTCATGCTCGTTGGGCCGTTTGTCCGTTACCGTAACTGGGCCTTTTTCATCCGCCATTTAGAAGCGGGCGGCGAGATTAATCTTGACACGCTCACCCAATCACCAACGCGTGAATTGAAGCAAGGCGAAGGCTTGCTTGACGCATTTGATATGGGGGCGATCTAATTGTCAGCGATGCGAATTTGGCACTTTGATGGTAACAGTGGCGCGCGTCAGAGCGGCGAAATCATCGTCGACGGAGAGAGTTTTCATCTCAACATTGGCGGCGTCACTGGTGAGCGCTACCGCTTCAGCGATCTGGTCTTTCGCAGCGAACGCGCGAACACCCGCGTTTACGGCCTGACGGGGCGGCGTGGTTGGCAGATCGGGTTTGATGGAGAGGTTGATCCTGAAGTTGAAGTCCGTCTGCCAAAAGTTGAAAAGTTCGGTCGTTGGATTGACCGAGCGGGGCTGATCCCGGCGGCAATAATATCGGTTGGGCTTTCGGCTGCGGCGTTGTTTGTAATCGTCAAGTCGCCTGATTTCTTGGCCCCGCTGGTGCCGCTATCTTGGGAAAAGCAGCTTGGCGATGCGATGGTTGGGGATTTTGGCGGACGTTTTTGCAATGGCCCCGGCGGGCAAGAGGCACTCGACGCGATCGTCAAACGGATCGAACCCTCTGGCACCCAGCTGCGCGTGCGCGTAGCCAACATCAACATGGTCAACGCGGTCGCGCTGCCCGGCGGTACGATCATCATCTTTCGAGGGCTGTTGCAGGAAGCCAAATCCCCCGATGAGCTTGCGGGCGTTATCGGTCATGAAATCGGCCATGTCCGCAACCGCGATGTCATGCAGTCTTTGCTCCGCCAAGCAGGGTTAAGCCTGCTGCTCGGTGGGATTAGCGGCGATGCGGGCGGCTATGCCAATACGCTTGTTTCGGCGACCTATTCGCGCGAAGCAGAGGCGGAAGCTGACGCATTTTCGATTGGCCTGATGAAGCGCGCAAATGTTTCGCCCAATGACACCGCCGGATTTTTCGCGCGATTGGCGGAGGGTGAAAAAGCGCTTGGCAAGGCAGCCGCCGCGCTCGGGTATCTTTCAAGCCATCCGCTATCGCAAAACCGCGAAGCGATGTTCCGCAAAAGTGCCAATCCCAAAGCGGCCTACACCGCTTCAATCACCCCGCAGCAGTGGCGCGCGCTGATCGAAAGCTGCGCTAACGATAGGGATGTGAAGCAGGACGACGGCCTGTTTTTCTGAGCCCTATTTGCGCGTGGCGATGGCATAAAGTGCGATGGCGGCGGCATTTGAGACGTTGAGGCTCTCGACCTGTTTGCTGATTGGTAGACGCGCTATGGTATCACAGTGTGCGGTCGTATTCTGACGCATTCCTTCGCCTTCGGCCCCGAGCACGAGCGCGATTTTCGACGTGCCCATCGCATCCTCAAGCGTATCGCGCGCTTCGCCAGCAAGGCCAATCCGCCAAAAGCCAGCCTCACCAATTTCATCAAGCGCGCGCGAAAGATTAACGACGCGTACCCACGGCACAATCTCAAGCATACCCGAGGCCGCACGTGCAATCGTGCCCGATTCAGGGGGCGAATGGCGATCCTGCGTCACAATCGCGATGGCATCAAAAGCGGCGGCTGAACGCAGCACAGCGCCGACATTGTGCGGATCAGTCACTTGATCAAGTAATAGGATCGGGCGATTATTGTCGGCATTGTCCGCTAAGATATTGCCAAGCCAAACATCGTCGAGCGGATCAACCTCAGCCACTAGCCCTTGATGCGGCGCATCACTTGGCACCATCCGGCCAAGATCGGCAACATCGCAGAACGTTACGGGCAGCCCCGGCGGCAGATCAAGCAGCGCCAGCGCCTCACGCGTACCCGAAATTTTGCGCACGTCGCGATTGGGATTGGCGAGCGCCGCCATCACCGCGTGTCGCCCCCAAAAGCGCGGCCTGCCGCTGCTTCCTTGCTTTACTTGTGCCCGCTTGGGCCTAATTCCACGTGCCATGCGTGCCCTTTCGCGCAAAGCGGAGGTTTTGGCTAGGGGGTTAGCGCACGGTAAACAGCACACGGTCAATCGTGCGGCCTGAAACGTCAACCAATGCGAGCCGGTGTTGCCCCGGTACTGCGGCCAATTGCGGGCGCGCGTCGGCCGGGCCGAGATCGCGGCGGTCAAGCATCAGGCGGTGGCCAGCGACTGAACCCGCCACAAACACCCCCATGCTTTGCCGGTCGAGTGGGATATCGGGATCAAGCGCAAATACTGCGCCGTTGACTGGGTTGGTAATGCGCGGGCGGCGGGCGGTTGGCGGGGCGAGCGTTTGCGCGGATTGGGCTGTACCACGTAGGAAATATTCGGTGCCGACTGCAATCCGCTTTGCCTCGATCCCGGCTGGCATCGCGGGCGCGCGACTTGGGCGGCCATCATGAAGCGCCATCATCACATCGCGCCAGACCGGGGCTGCGCCAGACGTTCCCGAAACCGCCGTCATGCTATCCCCTTCAAGATTGCCGATCCAGACCGCCACAGTGTAGCGATCCGAATAGCCGATACACCAATTGTCACGCATCGCCTTTGATGTGCCGGTTTTGACCGCCGCCCAGAACGGCAGCTTGAGCGCGCTATCAAGCCCGAAAGTCGCCGCGCGCGCCGAAGGATCAGACAGGATATTGCCGATCAGCCATGCCGCCTCGCCGCTCGCGACGGTGCGCGGCGCCGCTTTAGGATCATCGGCGCGGAGCCTTAGCGGCGACCAGCGCCCACCAAGCGCGAGCGCGCGGTACGCTGCCGCTTGTTCAAGCAACGTCACCTCGGCCGAACCGAGTGCGAGTGAAAAGCCGTAATACGCCCCGTCTTCAGTCAGCCCGCGATAGCCGCTATCCCACAGCCGATCACGGAATGGCTCAGTTCCCGTCAGCAGTAGCGTCCGCACCGCAGGAACGTTGAGCGATCCTGCAAGCGCCGTCCGCACCGAAACCGGGCCTTTGAACGCGCGATCATAATTTTGCGGCACATACAGCCCCGACGCGGTGTCAAGCTGCACTGGCGAATCGTCAAGGATCGAGGCCGGGGTCAGCCAGCCTTTCTCTAGCGCCATTGCGTAAAGGAACGGCTTGAGCGTTGATCCGGCCTGTCGGTACGCATCCGCCCCATCAACTGCCGCTGCGGTTGATCCAAGTGCGACCCCGCCAACATAGGCGAGCACGTCGCCGCTCATATTATCGACCACCACCACTGCTCCGTCACGCGCACGCTGCGCACCTAGCCCCATGAGTTGGCGGCGCAGCGCGGTATTGGCGAAGGTTTGAATATCGCGATCAAGCGTGGTTGTGATTCGTGTTCCGGGTTCGGTCAGCAGCTTGACCGACAAATGCGGGGCGAGACCGGGATCAAGCGCGAGGCGGCGCTGCGTCGCGGTCATTGCGCTGGCTTGGGCGGTTAGCCGTTTACAGATTCCGTTCGTGTCGAGGGCCGGGGGGACAACGGGGGCAGGGGTGTAGAAGGGGCGCGACACCAAAGG
>JANOXQ010000120.1:0-1746 GCA_031418495.1 Sphingomonadales bacterium | reverse complement strand
TGATTATGGGGGTGGTGGGTGACAGGTTTGTTGGGGGGAGCGGACTGTCGGCTTTTAGACACCAACATTGGAAAAGCAGACGTTCGCCGTTAGCGTAGTTGGCCATGATAGCGTCGATCTTAATAGGTTATGTCGCTTCCGTTTGACCTGCATAATGCTTGGTGTAACCGTTGTTACGCAGGTGTTGACCTGAAATCAAAAGGGGTGACCGTATAGCTATGTTGAAAACGTTCAAGTTTGGCGCAATCGCATTACTCGGAATCGTCGTTGCAGGTTATGCAGCCTATCGCATAGGATTGGTTCCGCCTGAACTCGAAGTGCCGCAGCGCACCGATGCTATAATTTCTGGTTTGACCATCATAAATCCGGGAATTGGGCGTGCAGAAAATCAAACCATCGTCATACATCAAGGCAAGATTGTTGAAGTTCGGCCCACAATCGCCGCTGATCCAAAGTCGATCTGCAAAGGCTGCTTCGCCATGCCAGGCCTGATCGACGCGCATGTGCACAATCCGCCGAAGCTGGCTATCGGCAATCAGGAGTTGTTCGCGCTTATGTACCTCGCCCACGGTGTCACTACCGTTCGAGACACGGGCGAGTCAGATGACAGCATCGCATCGCTAGCACAGCGACTGAACAATGGTCACCTAGTCGGGCCTCACATGCTGCGATGCGGACCCGTGCTTGATGGCGATCCACCGGGATGGGGTGTGGCCCGCAAGGTTTTGACGGCGGCACAGGCAACCGCTGCCGTCGATGACATTGCGGCCAGCAAGCCAGATTGCATCAAGGTTTATAACGAGATCGACGTTCCTTCTTACCAAGCCGTTCGCGTGGCGGCTGCGCGGCATGGTTTGCCGGTGATTGGACATATTCCCCACAAGGTTGGCATCCGCAACGTGCGCGATTTCGAAGCTCAGCATTTCACGGGCCTGCCCTATATAAAGAGCGGTCGACCGCCTGTTGGATCGGACATTGATGACGCCTATTTCTTGAAAATGACGGACACAGAAATCGATGCGGCGCTGGATGAAGTGAAAGCGCGCAACATCAAACTTTTACCAACGCTTGCCAATATTCGCTTGCGACTCATCGCTTCCGATCCGGCACACTATCCGAAAACGCCAGCGTCGGCATATCTGCCAAAACTGATCGAATCTTCATGGAACAGCGGGGCTGTCGCTGGCCATCCAAAGGGGGCCGAAATAGCCGTCGCTGCACAATATCATGAGCGCGCACTCTTCGTTGCGAAACGGGCGCACGAAAAGGGTATCGATGTGCTTGCGGGAACAGACACTCTCATGCCGTGGGTTGTACCGGGTGAGTCTTTGCTCCTTGAAATTGACGATCTCGCAATGGCTTATGGCAACCGAGAGTCAGCGCTTGCTGCCGTGACGACACTAAACGGCAAACATCTTGGTCCCGGCAAAATTGGGTTGATTGCGCCCGGTTACCGCGCCGACATCCTACTGCTTCCAAATGATCCGACAAACGACTTAGCGGTGCTGAAATCCTGGACGATACTTTTCGCAGACGGGCGCCGATATGATCGCACCACCGTCAATGGTTGGTTGGAACGGTATCGCCGCCATTTTCGATCAGGCTTTTATGGTTTCGTGATGGGCAAAGCGCAGGATTTCATAACCGGTGACAGCGGTCATACATGATGTAACCTGATTGTCGTCCGCTCGAATGTCCGCTTTTGAAGGTTGTGTATTGACTGACGAGCGTCTTCTTTCTTGTCGT
>JANOXQ010000119.1:0-51881 GCA_031418495.1 Sphingomonadales bacterium | reverse complement strand
TCGGCCATCTGGCTGGGGTTGAACGCGGGGGAAACGACCTTGCGCTGATCGGTATGGCGCGGCGCGTCCATCGCGATGAAGTTTTCCAGGTTGGTCTCGGGCAGCGGCGTGAGAATCGTGATATTGCCGTTGGCCGCCGCCGAAGAAAACTCGCCCGCGCGCAGTTCGACCTCGCTGATCAGCGCGTGGCTGACCACCGACCAGTACCCGCCATAGGGGCTTTCCGGGCACCAGCTGATCGGCATCTCGGCACGCAACTGCGCAAATGGTGCGCGCCAGGTGTCGTCGACGAACAGCGCATTGTCGCTGACATCGAACGGCGCGATCGCGCGGGGAGGGTGGGCGAGTGTGGCCATCGGGGAAGTCTCCTGCTGGCCGCCACTTCTATTTAACCGCGCGGTTAAAGTCCATCGCTTGCTGGACGCGGTGGCGTGTCGGCCTTATGCTGATGGCATCCCCGGGGAGTCACGTGACTGAGAGGGGCTGGTAACGCAGCCCGACCCGTCGAACCTGAACCCGTTAGCACGGGCGGAGGGAGGGCGGTTTTTGCGCTCGATCTCCCGTCCAAGGAGCCGCGCATTATGGCCGACATCAACAGTAAGCTGGAAATCGGCGTAACCACCGGCCCGATCCGCGGTAGCCGCAAGGTCTACATCGGTCCGTTCAAAGTAGCGATGCGCGAGATCGATCTTGAGCCTTCGTGCGGTGAACCACCGCTGCGGGTGTATGATCCGTCCGGCCCCTACACCGATCCCGCCGCCAACATCGACATTGCCGCCGGGCTGCCGATGATCCGCCGCGACTGGCAGCTGGCGCGCGGCGATGTCGAGGAATACACCCCCCGCGAAGTCCGCGCCGAGGATAATGGCCAGACCGGCCCGGATCGCAGCGGCGGCGTTCCCGCGTTCCCCACCGCGTTGCGCCGGCCCTTACGCGCCAAGGCCGGGGCCAACCTCAGCCAGATGTATTACGCGCGCCGCGGGATCATCACCCCCGAGATGGAATACGTCGCCACGCGCGAAAACCTCGGGCGCAAAATGGCGCGCGATCATGTGCGCGATGGGCAGGATTGGGGCGCGAGCATCCCCGACAACGTCACCGCCGAATTCGTCCGTGACGAGGTGGCGCGGGGTCGCGCGATCATCCCCAGCAACGTCAACCACCCCGAATGCGAACCGATGGCGATCGGGCGCAACTTCCTCGTCAAGATCAACGCCAACATTGGCAACTCCGCCGTGGCATCGGACGTCGCCTCCGAAGTCGACAAGCTGGTCTGGTCGATCCGCTGGGGTGCGGACACCGTGATGGACCTCAGCACCGGGCGCAACATCCACGACACCCGCGAATGGATCATCCGCAACAGCCCCGTGCCGATCGGCACCGTGCCGATCTATCAGGCGCTCGAAAAGGTCGGCGGCGTGGCCGAGGACCTGACGTGGGAGATCTTCCGCGATACCCTGATCGAACAGGCCGAACAGGGGGTCGATTACTTCACCATCCACGCCGGGGTGCGTCTGCCCTACATCCCGATGACCGCCAAGCGCGTCACCGGAATCGTCAGCCGCGGCGGCAGCATCATGGCCAAATGGTGCCTCAGCCACAACAAGGAGAGCTTCCTCTACGAGCGCTTCGACGAGATCACCGAGATCTGCCAAGCCTATGACATCGCCTATTCGCTCGGCGACGGCCTGCGCCCCGGCAGCATCGCCGATGCCAACGACGAGGCCCAGTTCGCCGAACTCTACACGCTGGGCGAGCTGACCAAGAAGGCGTGGGCGCAGGATGTCCAGGTGATGATCGAGGGCCCCGGCCACGTGCCGCTGCACAAGATCAAGGAGAACATGGACAAGCAGCTGGCGGTGTGCGGCGAAGCTCCGTTCTACACGCTTGGGCCATTGGTGACCGACATCGCGCCCGGCTACGATCACATCACCAGCGGGATCGGCGCGGCGATGATCGGCTGGTTCGGCACCGCGATGCTGTGCTACGTCACCCCCAAGGAACACCTCGGCCTGCCCGATCGCGACGACGTGAAAGTCGGCGTGGTCACCTACAAGCTTGCCGCCCACGCCGCCGATCTGGCCAAGGGGCACCCCGCGGCCAAGCTGCGCGACGATGCGCTCAGCCGCAGCCGCTTCGAATTCCGCTGGCGCGACCAGTTCAACCTCTCGCTCGATCCCGACACGGCGGAACAATATCATGACCAGACGCTGCCAGCGGAAGGCGCGAAGACCGCGCATTTCTGCAGCATGTGCGGGCCTAAGTTTTGCTCAATGAAAATCAGCCAGGAAGTCCGCGAATTCGCCCGGTTGCAGAACCAAGGCAGCGACAGCTTCATCGCGGCGGAGGACGCCGAGGCGGGCATGGCCGAAATGAGCAAGGTGTTCGATGAGACCGGGCGCGAGCTGTATATGGGGGCGGGTGATCGGGAGCATGGTTGAGGGTTGACTGGCGTACAGTAACGTCATATTTGTAACTACAAATGGCATGGGATTGGGATGACGCAAAAGCGGCGCGCAACTTAGAAAAGCATGGCGTCCGCTTTGAATTCGCCGAATTGGTTTTTGACGATCCCATGCACATTAGTGAATCCGATCCACATCCGGACGGGGATCGTTGGCGGACGATAGGCATGGTTGGCTTTGCGACCGTTCTGGTTGTCCACACGTTGATTGAACCCGATCTGGACGAGGGTCGGATCATAAGTGCCCGCAAGGCTGAACCAAATGAAAGACGACAATATGAGAAAGGTTATTTCTCCTAGGCTCACGCCCGAGCTTCTGGCAGAATCGCTTCGCATTGCGAAAATGCCTGATGAAGATATCGACTTCTCCGACATCCCGCCGCTCGGGGAGGATTTTTGGAAAAATGCCGTGCGCGGCAAATTCTATCGCCCGGTCAAACGCCAAGTGACTCTGCGGCTTGATGCCGATCTGATCGAGTGGTTCAAAGCGCAACAAGGCGGCGCGCGCGGCTATCAAACCGCAATCAACGCCGCGCTGCGCAAGGTGGTTGATAGGGAACGGGGGTAGCGGTGAGTTTAGGGGGGTAGTAAACTGTCATCGTAATCCGACATGGAGCATGATTGAGAGCTTACTGTAAGTTAGTGGTTGACACCATACTTGAAAGGCAATAGCTTATACCCATGATCCGTTCGTTCCGAAGCAAAGCGCTTGGCCGCTATTATGCATCGGGCGATACCGCAAAATTGAGTGTTCAAAACCCCGCGCGTATTCGCCGCATTCTGATCGCGCTGGGTGATGCAAAACTGCCGGAAGATATGAACCTGCCGGGAATGCGCTTTCATGGGCTGAAAGGTCAGGACAATGGTCGGTTTGCGGTCGATGCTTCCGGGAATTGGCGGATCACATTCGGTTGGGATGGCATAGACGCCATCGACGTTGATTTGGAGGATTATCACTGATGACCAATCCACTTGTTTGCGGCCTCGCGCCGATGCACCCCGGAGAGTTGCTGCGTGAGGATGTACTGCCAGCGCTTGGCCGCCCTAAGACAGAGATTGCCCGCCTACTTGGTATCTCACGCCAGACGCTCTATGATATTCTGAATGAAAAACAGCCGATCACTGCGCAAATGGCGCTGCGTATCGGCAAGATGTGCGGCAACGGCGCGGACATCTGGCTCAACCTCCAACACACTTATGATCTGCGTATGGCAGAGGCAGAGATCGGCGATGCACTTGATGCGATACCGATGTTGAGGGCGGCTTGATGTCGATGTGCTCGAACGGTTCAAGGCCAAGCAAGGCGGCGCGCGGTGCTATCAAACCGCAATCAACGCCGCGCTGCGCAAGGTGGTTGACGGGGAACGGGGGTAAGGGGTGAGTTTAGTATAGTGTCCCCGGAATTTCCCGAGTATAGTATCCCCGGAATTTCCCCGGAATTTCCCGGAATTTGCCCGGAATTTGCGGCGCTGCGCAAAGTGGTTGATGGGGATCGGGGGTAGGGGGTGAGGTTGGGGATTCAGTGCACTGTCACCGAAATTCAGGGAGACGTTATGTTTGGTTTCGGTAAGAAGGCGGGTCAGGAAAAGGCGAAACGCGAAGCGCTCGCGATTGGTGAACGCGCGGTCGAGAATTTCAACGACGCACTGTCCCGTTGGCGGGAATTGTCCTTAGAATCCCGTCGTACAATGATTGACAATGATTTTGCAGAAAGTCTTTTGTCTCTTGAACCGGAAGGTGGGCTTTGTTTTGAAACAGCAGCCGAAATCGACGGGCTGGCCTGCATGAAAAGTTGGATTGAGCGCACTACGCAGTACCGTCAGGAATTTGCAAAGATCGTCGATGATGAAGCAATGCGGTGTTTAGCGGTGATTGGAGTGGAGGCCGAAGCTGAAAGCCATCTTGAACGACATATCAATGAGGTAACGGCCGAACTTGAACAAGACATCGATGTTTCCATTACAGAGGCGACCCAACGTATGGGTGAAACGGTCAGACGCGCTGGACGTCGAAATTTGGCTGAAAGGAGTGTCAAAGAATTCGGCTACCTTGAGTCTTTGAATGTTATGGAGCTGATGGTCGAAGCTCGCGGCATGGCAAATTCTGACCCATCGCATTCATCAATGGTAGCTTTTATGCGTCGATTTTATGAGATTGCCTTCCATGAACATGGAATATCTGAAGAAGAACGGCACGCCGCATTGTCAACCGCTCAGGCATTTGAAGCAGACGTCATAGCATCTCTTAGCGACAATCGTGAGAGTTTAACGGCGTTTTACGAAGCCGTGGAATTCGACAAAGAGCGGGGTCGGCGCACGGGGATAGGAAGTCTTCATTGGAAGATGGAAGATGAGGGCGTGTCGGCTGGCGATCTGATCGCTTACATCGCACGCGTCGAAAATGCGTCACTATTGCCAGACTACCTCGGCATGATGGACGGCGACGTCATAAGTGAAATAAGGGCAGAACTACTTCACGAAATTGTTGTGGCTAGACAGCCAGACGGCGTTTCTACAATAGAAATTCTAGGCAGTATTGTGGAAGCGAGTGATCCAGTTGTGATGATGCTTCTGGAGCCTTTTGAAGTCCAAGCCTTGCAAAATTGGAGGCCACATCGAGAGCAGGCCGAGCAGGTTATTGAGAAGCTGCGGTTACGGTGACAGGCGCGAAAACCCCTAAATCCGATTCTATAACTTCCACCTGTTAAAAAACTCCCCTTTCCTTAACATATCCATGATATGTTCGAATAATCCGAAATTTCGAACATGATGGCCTCGATATGTTAAAAGAGACATACCAAATCCCCGCCCTCCCGCCGCCCGGTGCGGGTGAGACAATTGCTGTACTCAAAGCGGAACAGCTATTTTGTCAATGCGTCACTGGTGGCTTTCTTCACTGGCGGTCGCCCCTCTAGTCAAGGGTAGCCTTTAATCAGGGACGGTGACGCTGGCTAATTAAAGGCTGAGGATGCTTTAATCAGTCAAGAGAGCCATCCGCCCCACCGGCCACAAAAAATTCACCCCCAAAAAAAACACTTTCCTATTCGTTTCTAATATGTTCCATACTCGCAAATGACACAGGAACCCACCCCACTCGCCTGCCCTGACGATGATCTCGCAGAGGCTTCATTCACAGACAGCTATGATCCCGCTGACTATCGCTGGGTGCCCGTCCGGCGGCGGCCTCGGCTTGATGGGTGGACCGAGGAGAAGCAGCGGCGCTTTATTGAGGCGCTGGCGGATACTGGGCTGGTCAGCCATGCGGCAAAGGAAGTGGGGATGAGCCGCGAGTCGGCCAATCGTCTCCGCCGTTCGCCGCATGGGGCGGCCTTTTCGCAAGCGTGGGATGCGGCACGGCACCATGCCGGGGCGGCGCTTGAGGATATCGCGTTTGAACGCGCGATTGAGGGCGTCGAACAGAATGTTTATGATGAATACGGCGAGGTGATCTGCACCAAGCGGGTTTATAATGATCGGCTGCTCACCTTCCTACTGCGCCATTTGAAGCCCGAACGTTATGCCCGCGATGCGCTTCGTCCGGGCAATTTGGCCGCACCCGCGCCGCCCGCTGAGCTTCTTGATGCCAGCCTGCGCGCGATGGAGCCGCAACTGCCAGCACCGGCCGAAACGTTGCTGGGTACAGATGTTTTAGAGGATGAGCTTATCCTTGCCGACGTGATGGATGGTGCGCTGCCCCATTTTTTTACTGAGCAACGCGCGCCGAAAAGCGCCGCACGCGCGTTAGCAGATGAGATCGCGGCACAGGACGCGCGCGGAGAGGCCGTGTTGGCGCGGATCATCGACAAGAAAGTTGGTGAGGACATCGAGGTGAGCCATCAGGACATGATCGACATCACGCGCACGATTGATCCATCAAGCCGGAACGAGCCGCCGCGAAGGCGTTTCAGGTGAGACCTTAGTGTGACTTTCCGCGCCGCTGCCTAGCCTCTCCCGCAATGTCCCTCGCTCTATGCCTTCCTGCGCAATGGCTCCATCGGCTGCATAATATAGCGCGCCCACACGTACCGCCACGGCACGATGAAATAAGCGATAATGATCCCGATGCAGTCAAAAAACAGCCCCTCGATATCGGCATTCCATTTGCCCGCGATCCACGCGCGCCCGGCGATGAGGAGGATCCAGATCGTCTTCCACGCGATCTCATAGAGCATCAGCGGGAGCATCTGGAGCGGATAGCGGACGCCGAGAAGGCTCATTAGGGCAAGGGCTGCGAGCATCGATTTCGCCAGCCCGCGCATCACATCCCAATCGGCGGATTCAAACAGCAATTGCGGCCAGACAAACATGCCGCCCATGATCACGGCCATCAACAGGAAAAGGAAGCGCATCGCATTGATCTGCCATGTCGCAACCGTCGGGAAGGGGTTGTCGGAACCAGTTTGCATGTACGTTATTCCTTGCGTGGCTATGGCTGTGAAAGAGTTATGTTCCGTATTGGTGTATTAGTACAGCAATATTGTCAAGTCGATGACTGGGTTCGCCTCAGCGACATTGCCAACCTCACACCCGCACCGTATCACGCACATGACCCAATGCCACAGGAGCCCGATCACCGGTGTCACACGAAAGACGCATTTTTCATTGTTCTGGGCCGCACGAGCCCCATGCTTTGCACGGTATTTCCGTGCAGCCACGCAGCGGCGATCTTGATGCGCAGTGCCCGAAGTGCATCGGCTATGGTCAATGGAACAGTGAGATTGACCTTGTCAGCCAACGCTCAAAGCGGTGTGTTTGTGACAAGTGCGACGGGCGTGGTTGGATCGAGACTGGGGGTGATATGGTGCCCTCACACGACATCGCCATGTCGCCCGAAGGCTATCCGATATGGGTGACTCGGCTCGATCCGTCCGACGACGCTTGAGTGAAATGCGCATTCTGAAATAGCCGTGCGCCAGTCATGGGGTTTGAACTTAGGCTGATAGTTTTCCTACCGCATCAAATCGCCAAACCTGCGCGAACTGATCCTCGCGCCCAAGCATCACCCCAGCTCGTCCTTGCAGACCCTCAACTTCGTCCAGATTGAGCGGCGCATCTCGCCCATCAAGTGCCAGTGCATAGACTGTGTTGCCCTTTGCAGTGAAGCGTATTTGGCGGCCGTCTTTGGTTTCCACCTCGGCGATGCGCCACGGTTTTGTTGCGTAGATCGCCTCGCCATTGACGCGCAGCCACGCGCCAACCGCGCGGAGGCGTTCGATCTGCATTGGGCAGAGTGTGCCATCGCCGCGCGGGCCGACGTTGAGGAGGAGGTTGCCGCCCTTCGCCACGCAATTGATCAGCAGGTGGATGATGGCCCGCGCACTCATCAACTGGGCGTCGGTCTCGCGTTGGTTATAGCCAAAGCTGAACCCAATCCCGCGCGTTGTTTCCCATTTCTTTTCGAGCAGCTTAGTGTCGGGTGAATATTCGGGCGTGATCACGTCATAATGGTCAGGCGGCGCTAGGCGGTGTTGCTTGAAATAGGTGAACAATCGTTTGAACCGCGCGGCTTGTTCGTCCGCTGTACCTGAGAAGAATTCGCGCGCCGCCAGCCAGCGATCATTGACCAAGCCTTGCGCGTTGCCATTATAGAAATGCGCCATCAGTTTCAGCATTGATGCAGTGGTCGGATAGCCAATGTCATTCCAGAGATAATCGGGCTGGTATCGGTCGATCAAATCAAAATAATGATCAAGGCAGTAGCGATCATACGCGTCATCACGCGGCATTGAAGCGATCATCGCCTTGGCATTATCAACGCGTGCTGGGTTAAACGTCCAATCAAGCCCGCCCGAATAATAAGTGCCAAAGCGCAGCCCCGCCGCGCGCGTCGCCTTGGCCATCCGCCCGACGATATCGGTCTTGCTTTGCCAATCGGGACGATGAGGGTTTTTGTGCTTGCTCGGCCAGAGCAGATAGCCATCATGATGTTTGGTGACGAGCGTGACATAACGTGCGCCGCTCTCACGAAAAACATCCGCCCACTCTTGCGCAGCGAAGGTTGCAGCACCTTTCTCAAAGGGTGTCCTAAAATCTGCATAGGGTGCATCGCCATGGGTCTTGCGGTGATACGAGGCGGTCTCAGACCCCGGAAATTTGAGCGTATTTTCATACCATTCGGCATAGGGGTTGGCGCGCATCATGTCGGGCGCTGACGGGTTTGGATTAGGGCCAAACGGCGCAAAGGCGGGAACGGAATACAGCCCCCAATGGATGAAAATGCCAAATTTGGCATCATCAAACCATGAGGGCAGCGTATGGCGGTTTAGGCTTTCAAGTGTGGGATCAAACTTGATCATGCCCTTGGCCTTACGCCGTGTTGCGGCTGAGGCCAATGATCTACTCGCTGCAGCGGCAAGGGCAAGCGACAATAATTCCCTGCGCGCAAACATGCTGTTTCCCTTTACTCTCGTACTGCCATAAAATATTCAGATTAGGCCATTTAGCAACGACATCTCATTGCCTATTCTGCGCATGGCGATAGACAGCGCATCAATTTCGCGCCAATCTTGCTGACATCATAAACAGAGGGGATTATCATCATGTCCAAAGTGCTTGGCCTTGGCGGCCTGTTTTTCAAATCAGCTGATCCAGCCGCAATGCGTGAGTGGTATGGCCGCGTGCTTGGGCTGAAATTCGATGATTGGGGTGGGCTGGTGTTTCTGCCCGAAACCGCCGCAGCACATCCCGGTGCTGGAACGGTGTTCTCGCCCTTCGCCGCCGACACTGGCTATTTCGCGCCGTCGGATAAAGAGTTCATGTTTAACCTGATGGTTGATGATCTTGATGGTATCCTTGCCGGTTGCGCGGAGCACGGGGTGATGCCGCTTGCGTCTGTGCTCGACGAAGCCAATGGCCGTTTCGCGCACATCACTGACCTTGAAGGTCGCAAAATTGAGCTGTGGGAGCCCAAGCCCTTCACATAGGCCGATGGCTTAGCGCACCAAGAATTAGGGCACCCGTTTTCGCAAATGCATCAAATGTTACAACATGGGAGTGCTGATATGATCAAAGGTATGAGCAGCTATTTCACCGCCGAAAAACAGGAAAGCCTGTTGTTCATCGCGGTCGGCCTCGCCGCGATTGCGGTTGCGGCTTGGCTTTGGACTGGGGAGCACCGGCTGCGATCAATGGCGTTTCCGCTGGTTGCCGTGGCGGCAATTCAAATTGCGGTTGGTGGCGGCGTTTATGCGCGCACCGATGTGCAAGTGGCGCAGCTTTCTGCCCAGCTAGCGACAGCCCCAGCCACACTCAAAGCGTCGGAAACTGAACGGATGCACGTGGTGATGGATAAATTTGGAACCTATAAGATCATCGAGATCGCGCTGCTTATTCTCGGCGTCGCCCTGATCCTAATGCTGCGGCGAAGTGATTTGGCGGTTGGGATCGGTGCTGGGCTGATCATCCAATCGGCCTTCATGCTGAGTTTGGATATGTTCGCAGAAATCCGGGCGGAGGATTATCTCAAGACGCTGGCAAAGATATTGGAGGCATAGTGAAGGGGCAGCTTGGTTAGCTGCCCCTTCTTCATTTCATAAGCGCCGCTTTAACGCCGTTGCGCGTCACGTTTTTGGTTGCGGATATTGCGGCTTGCGCGGTCTTGCAGCACTTCTAGTCGGGCGCGTTCGTTACGGTTGAGGCCGCCGCCATCCGCACGGTTGCGGGCCTCAAAACGGGCGATATGCACCTGCTGCCGTTCAACGCGGACGGCTTCGCGCGCGGTAAGGCTGCCATTGCTGATGCCGTTTGCGATCCGCTGTTGCTGATGGTTCTGGCGTTGGTTGATGCGTGCCTCTGCTGGCATCGTGGTTGCAAGCACGGCCAGCGCACAAGCGGAAAGGGCAAAATATCTACGCATGTTACATCTCCTTGGGATGGGGGTCATCCACAAGGCCAATAACGTATGAGCGACGTAATCCCTTCGCGCCAATTTCACATTATCCAACATGTCCACAGCGCCAGCAATCGCCACCGGCATCTTCAGCCGGATCTTCGCGTTCATAACGTGCTTTTTCTGCGGCAATCTGCGCATCAAGGATAAGCCAAAGCCGCTTTGGGTTTAGCGTGATTGCAGTCGCCATCCAATATCCTCAACTATAGTTACGATGTCACAATTTATAGCAAGCTCTAAAGCAAGTGCATTTTTCAGATGGAAACGGCATAGTATATTCAGCCAATTGGACCAACTTACAATGTCAAGGTAGGACTTTTGGCGTTGAATTCGTTTTGCCAACCGCCTAGCGCAGCCGCTAAACAAAGGCGGACGTATGGCGCGGAAAAAAGCGATAGTGATTGGTTCAGGCATTGGCGGCATCGCGTGTGCGATCCGGTTGCAGAGCCTTGGTTTCGACACACAGGTTGTTGAAAAACTCGATGCGCCCGGCGGGCGTGCCTATGTTCGGCGGGCTGAGGGCTTTGTCTTCGATATGGGGCCAACTGTTCTCACTGTGCCGCACTTCATCGAAGAATTATTTGCGCTTGAACGCGGTGATGCACGGCTTGATGATCCTGATTTTCCGCCTGAGATACTCGATCCTGCGAAGCGCATATTGTCAGGGATCAGCGGCGGGCCACATACCAGCCGTTACATCGAAATCGTTCCGATTCTGCCCTTTTATCGCATCTATTTCGATGATGCTACATTCTTTGATTATGATGCCGATCCAGTTCGGGTGCGTGAACAAATCGCGCGCCTCGCGCCTGAAGATCTGGATGGTTATGAGCGCTTTCATGAGGCTGCGCGCGCGATTTTTGAACGCGGCTTTTTGCAACTTGGCTACACCTATTTTGGCAATGTTACCTCGATGCTGAAGGTCGTGCCTGATTTGCTTCGGCTTGACGCGGTGCGCCCGCTGTTTTCGCTGATCAAAAAATATTTCAAGAGCGATAAGATGCGACAGGTGTTTAGCTTTGAACCGCTTTTGGTTGGCGGTAATCCGCTCAAGGTTCCGGCGATTTATGCGATGATCCATTTCGTTGAAAAGACTTGGGGCATTCATTTCGCCATGGGCGGAACGGGCGCGCTGGTTGCGGCGCTGATCACCAAGTTTGAAGAGATGGGTGGCACGCTTCGTTTGAACGCCGAAGTTGACCGGATCGATGTGGTCAAACGCGGCGGCAAGCGCGTGGCGACCGGCATTACGCTCAAAAACGGCGAAACGCTTGAGGGCGATTTGGTCGTCTCAAATGCCGATTATGCCAACACCTATCTGCGTTTGGTTGATAAGCAGCACCGCAAGATTAACCGTGATGCGTTAGTCAAATTCCGCAAGCAGAGCATGTCACTCATGGTGATCTACTTCGGCTATAAGATGCGCGACGGCGATCCTGATTTGCAGCATCACAACATTATTCTTGGGCCGCGTTATGAGGAATTGCTGACCGATATTTTTGATCGCAAGATCTTGGGCAAGGATTTTTCGCAATATCTCCACATCCCAACGTTAACCGACCCAAGCCTTGCGCCGCCGGGGCATCATGCGGCTTATACCTTGATCCCGGTGCCAAATAACCAAAGCGATCTTGACTGGAGCAAGATTGGTGATGCGTTTGCCAATACGGTGCTCACATTCCTTGATGAACGCGGCTATATTCCCGACTTGCGTGAGCGGTTAGCGTATCAAAGTTTTGTCACGCCCGATTATTTTGAGGATGTGCTTGGTTCTTATGTGGGCAACGGCTTTGGGGTTGAGCCGGTATTGACCCAAACCGCTTTCTTCCGCCCGCACAACCGCAGCGAGGATGTTTCCAACCTCTATCTCGTTGGCCAAGGCACACAGCCAGGCGGCGGTACACCCTCAGTGATGATGTCAGCCAAAATGACCGCGCGTGAAGTGGCGAAGGACTTTGCTACCCACGCACCGTCACCGCGCCTGTGATCCATACGGCGGATAGGCCAAGGATTGCTAAGAGCAGCGAAATAGCGAGAATATAGCGGACGATGTGCGGTGTTGTACCGCCACTCGCTTCTTCGGTGTTGAGTTCGACTTGATCGCCATCACGTTTCATTGGGATATGCCTCCGGCAATGCGTGAGCAACGCCGGATCGCTCTTGCCCTATGATAACATGTGACGGGGCAAGATGTTCCCGGCCATTGCCAAAAATGCGCATCGTTTTGCGCACCTCGAATTACTCTTAATCAAACAGCTCTTCAAGAAAGGATTTTTTGCGCTTGTGATAAGGACGCCCATATTGATCTTGTCGATAACCGCGATCTCCATAGCCTTGCATTTGGGGTTGTTGCGGCGCTTGTGTTGGGAACGGTTGCGGTGGAGCGACTGGTGCAGGGGCTTCGCTGGCACTGCGTTCGAGGATCTTATCGAGCTCACCCCGGTCAAGCCAAACGCCGCGACACTGCGGGCAATAATCAATCTCTACGCCTTGGCGTTCGCTCATGGTCAGTGGGATTTTGCAAACGGGGCAGGGCATACCAATGGCTGCATTTGTCATAGTGGGAGACTCCTCTTCATAATGAGCGATCCGACATCACCGCCAGTATTGACGGCCAGAGGGGCCCGGTTCGCCTACTTCATCTGGCCATTGCTTAGGATGATTTCAAGTTTCAATAAAAATGGGGGCAGTGTGCATTCGCATTTTGCGCACTTGTGTGCGTATCGGCGATATGATGTAATCCGAATATGACACTTCAAAACTAAGGCCAAATCCTGATGCGCGTTTCCGCTCTTTTGCTTCTTCTCTCTGTTGTGCCTTCAGTCGGATTCGCCGCATCTGCGCCCGCTTCGGCTCTGGTTGATATTGCCACTGCGCGCCAGTCGCTTGCTGGAAAATGGGAAGGCAGCCTTGAATACCGCGATTATACTGCGAATAAATGGTTCGGCATTCCAGTTAAAACCGCAATTGAGGATCAGGGCGACGGCGCAACGATGATCCGCAAATCGGATTTTGATGATGGGCCTAAGGTTGGGATCGTCCGTATCACGTCGGTTGAACTGTTCGATGCTGGCAAGGGTATGATCACCACCGCCACATTCCGCAAAGGCCGCACGCCGTCGCTTGATAGCTTACGGTGCGCCTTTACGGCGTGCCAAAAGACGCTACGCACTGGACGATGATTGAGGAATCTGACAGCATGGACGATAATCGTCGCGCGCGGCTCCGGCTTACCACGGTGCGCGATGGGGATAATGTTGAGACGCTCAAGGAGGTTGATTTCCTTGATGATAGCAAAAGCGAATGGCTGGCGCGCAACCGGACGAAACTAACCCGCAAAAGCTGAGCAGCGCTTATTCATTAAATTCAGTCATTTCGGGAATGCGCGCGAAGGCGATCTTGGTTCCGGTGTCGCGCGGCAGGGCTGGGGGCTGCACACCGATGGTGATTGTGTTGCGGCCAAAGCGCTGGTTCAGCCGATCCATTGCGTGAGAGACCGCGCTGTGGCGCGGTTCGATGACGTTGGCGGCAGTCATGCCGAACAGATCAGGCTGAAGCTGCGTGTTGGTGATGAGGCCTGAGAGGACAACGCCGGTTTTTTTGATACGACCATGGCCTTGCTGCGCCGCGCGCGCCGCCCACAGTTTATCAAGCGCCTGAAGCAGGTTGAAATTATCGTCGCACGCGCCGGGCAAGAGGATATCCTCGCTCCAGCGGCGATTAGGATGGTCGGGTATCTCAAGTGTGGTTGATAGGCCGACCCGGCGTGCGTGAAATTCAAGGCGACGCATTCGGCTCGCCGCTTTGATAAGCAAGCGCCGCGCCACCAGTCGCGCGATCACAGGCTCACGCCACGGCGGCCCCATCACATGGCTATGGCCGATGCTGCCGCGCGTTGTTGTAATCTCAGGCGCATCGATGCCGTGGAGGCCGTACCAGAAACGCTCGCCATCTATGCTGCCCCACACCCGGCGAGCGCGGGCAGGCGGCAATTGCCAGAATTGTTCGATGCTGTGGATGCCGTGCTGCGCCAGCCGCCGCGCGCGGTTGCTTGCGATCCCCGGCAAGTCGGTCAGTTCTAAATCGAATAAGCGTGACGCGATATCCTCATGACTGATGATAACAAGCCCATCAGGCTTTTGCATGTCGCTGCCAATCTTGGCGAGCAAGCGCGACGGGGCGATGCCGACCGAACAGGTGAGGCATTCGCCGACATTGCGGAGGATGCCGCGCTTCATCTCTTCGGCGATCCGCGTGGCTTTCTGAGGCGTGCGCTCATCACCAATCAGACTGCACGCCATTTCATCAATTGAACAGATTTTGCTCACGGGCAGATGCTGCCAGACCTCATTCACGATCCGCTCGTGATACTCAACATAGCGACCATGTTCAGCAAGGACGATTGCCAGATCGGGGCAAAGTTTGCGCGCATCCCCGACATTGGTTCCGGTGCGGATGCCAAAACGCTTGGCCTCAACACTTGCCGCAATCGCGCAAGTTGCAGGCGAATCGACCGGCACTACAATCAACGGCCGCCCGCGCAAATGCGGCCGCTCTTGCTGCTCAACGCTCGCAAAAAAGCTGTTCAAATCAAGGAACAGCCACCGCAATGGCTGGATAATCGAATGGGTCGGCATGTTCAGAACATATCACGAACAAATAAAGAGTCTATGATTCATCTGATCGGTGGGCGTACCAAGTCATGCATCCGGCTTGCCATAAGGAACATATCGTCGCATGTTAGACGCTCAGTAAAGCGTAAGAAGGGCATATTATGGCATATTCGAAGGGATTTCTGCGCGCGCGTTTGGCGTTGGCGCTTGGGTTAATGATGGTTGTGTCAGGCGCGGCGACAGTGCCAGCATATGCAGGCGTGCTTGATGGTGGCGGCGTCAAGAAATTGCTTGGGAATGCGTCAGATAATGCGCTTGATAAACTTGCAAAGCCGGGGGCATTTTACGCCGATACGGCGATCCGCATCCTCCTGCCTGGTGCTAAGGGCAAGCTCGCTGCAAAGCTGCTCAAGACCAGCGATAAACTCGGCGTCACCACCAAGCTGACCAAGAGTCTCAACGATGCCGCTGGCTTTGCCGCGCAAGAGGCAAAGCCAGTGTTTCGCAGTGCGGTTGACGGCCTGTCACTCGCTGATGTGCCGGGGATTGCGCTCAAGAATGACGGCGCCACTGAATATCTCAAGAAAAGCGCTGACACTGAGCTCCGGCTCAAGGTGCGCCCGTTAATTGTTTCCGCGCTCACCAAGGTCGGCGCGTTCAGCCAGCTTGAAAAAATGGGCAAAGGCAGCGGGCTGTTGAGCCTCGCCAAACTTGACCGCGAAAGCCTCACCGAAAGTGTCACTGATCAAACGATGAAGGGCATTTACAATTATATGGCGAAGGAGGAGGGCGGTCTACGCGGCAATCTGCTCGGCGCCGGCAAATCAATCCTTGATGCGGTGATCAAGAAGTAGGGATAATGGCTCTGGCGATCATGGCGTTAAGCTGGGTCGCCTGAGTCCGCCATGCGATATTGCTCGCTTCCGTCCATGCTGCGCCTGACGCTTGGGCGAGTGCATCAACCGTCATGTCAACAAACGCTGCATAAAGTTGTGCCGAGAAATTCCCGTAATTGCGGTGAAGATCAACGAAGTTGATGATCGTGGTCGGCACCCAATGCTCATTGGTGGCAAGCCCAATCATCGCTTCGATGGTTTCATTGGTCATCCGTCCGGCGGCGGCCTCAAGGTTTATGAAGGCGGCGCGCTGTTCTGGGAAGGTTGCGAAGAAACGGTTAAACAGGGCCGGGGTAATGTCGATATCGGCTTCCGCGATGGCGAACAGTGGCGCTTCCATCTCTGATAATAAGCTGTTGCTCACTGCGCCCCCCACGGCGGCGGCGGCGGCGCGATAGGCTTGGTCAGATCAAACTCGACCTGAAAGAAGCGCGCATTTTCTCCGGTGCGGCGCAGCTCATAGGCAAAGCGCGCATTTGGTGCTGTGGCCTCAGCCACTTTAACCGCCCAGATGTTGGTGACTGATTTGGGCAGGCCTTCGCGGCGGAACATGGTGATGCTCTCTTGATCAACTGCAAAGGTCTGCCGAGCCGCAGTGCCGCCGTTCGCCGTGTCGCCGCCATATTGGGTGACTTTGTCGGCGCTGCCGTCCTCATGGCGGTGATCATGTTTAAGGCGAAGGCCAGTGGCGGTGCGCGTGATGACCCAAGTGCGTGATCGATCCCAACGGCCATCCTTACGCGCGACATGAAAGGGAATGCGAACGCCCTCTGCCGAACAATCGCGGACGTGCATAATCATTGCAGCGCCAGCCATATCGGCATCTGCTGCTTCGGATGAAACGAGCCGCCCGGCAAACGCCTTGCCGCATAAGCCAGCCAACCGAGCCATGAAGGCAGTTTGCGGATTTGGCGGTGGTGCCATGCCGCATCCAGCAGGGAGCAGGAGAGCAAGGCTGCAAGAAATAGCATATCGATAGGTCATTGTTGGATAATGCCCAAAAGCTGATGCTAATCTACACTTTTGTTGCAGAAATGCGACAGGATGGGCAAAAAAGACACGACTAGCACAAGAAACCCTATCACTCGGAACCCACTTTGCCGCATTAAGCGCGCTCAGGCTGTGACGGTTGACCGATCATGCGCCGCTTACTCGGGAGAGAATGATGAATACCCGCTTGAAAAATTCTGCCGCTCGTTCTGCACTTCGCTTCGGCGCATCGGCTTCGCTGCTTGCTCTGCTGTGTGGCGGCGTTCCGGCCTTTGCGCAAACCGCCGAAGATGCCGCTGAGTCCGATATTATCATCGTGACCGCGACCAAGCGCGACGCAAATTTGCAGGACATACCCTTTTCGATCAACGCACAAACCGCTGCGGATATTCAAAAATCAGGGGCTACGACGCTTGAAGATTTGTCACGCAATGTTGCCGGGCTTGCCATTCAAAATCTTGGGCCGGGCCAGAGCCAGGTTTCCATTCGAGGTGTGTCTGCTGGGCAAATCGTCCGTGACCAGCCGGGTGTGAAGGAACAGGTCGGGATTTACCTTGATGAGTCGGTTATTTCGCTTTCGTTGTTCACGCCCGATCTTGATTTTTTTGACTTGAACCGCGTTGAAACACTGCGTGGACCGCAAGGGACACTATTTGGGTCTGGTTCAATCGGTGGGACGCTTCGTTATATTACCAATCAGCCAAAACTAGGCGTAACCGAAGGTTTGGTAGAAGCGAATGCAAATCTTGTCGACGGCGACGACTTTGGTGGTCATGTCAAAGGCGCAGTAAATCTGCCAGTCGGTGATAAAGTGGCGGTACGTGCTGTCGGCTATTATACGCGCTATGGTGGCTTTGTTGATGCTATCACGCCGACTGGAATCACAAAAGATATTAATGACGGGGAGCGTTACGGCGGTCGCCTTGCGATAACGTTTGAACCCAGTGATACTGTTTCGATCACTCCGCGCGTCGTTTATCAGCGGATCGAAACTGATGGCTTTAATCGGCAAGAATTGTTCAATCTTTACGCAAATCCATTCACAACGACGCGCCCTGCGGTTACATTCAAAGAGCGTCAGCAATTTCTGCTGCTTCAAGAAGCTTTTGTTGATGAAACACTCATTGCTGATGCAACGATCAAGATCGGCTTTGGCGGTGTTGATCTGACGTCAGTTTCCTCATATTCGGATCGCAGCATTCTTGTTAGCCGCGATGCAAGTGCACTGACCGGATCAGTTTCAGTTGATCTTGGTTTTCCGACAGCGGGCGTGCTGCTTCCGTCAAATTTGCGTGATACCACCGAACTTGAGACAATCTCTCAGGAATTACGACTGTCTTCGAGCAGTAAAGGGCCGTTCCAGTGGGTGCTCGGCGGGTTCTATAGCAATGTGGATCGCTTCTATCGCCAACGTCTGCCTACCCCCGGCTATGATGCGTTCACCGATGCGCGCTTTGGTGCAGGCACTTCAGTAGGTGCGGCTAACGGTTTTCCGCTCAATTCGCCGTTTAATTCCGATTTGCCCTATGACATTGATCAATATGCGCTGTTTGGTGAGGGGAGTTATGAATTTGACAAGCTAACCCTTACGGCTGGAGCGCGTTACTATGATTTTAAAGAAGTGCGCAGCTTCAAAACGGGTGGTCTATTCTCAAACGCTGATAATCAGACAGCAAAAACCAAATCTAATGGTGTAACACCTCGTTTTCTTGCCAGTTACAAACTATCTGACAATGCAACAGTTAATGTGCAGGCAGCCAAGGGTTTCCGGCTCGGCGGCGTAAATGATCCACTTAATATTCCGCTTTGCTCAGGTGGCGCAACGGGGATCGATGCGCTTACCTTTGGCAACCGCCCGCGTTATAAGGATGAAACGCTTTGGAATTATGAAGTTGGACTGAAAACGCGCTCAAACGGTATTACCGTCAATGGCGCGGTTTTCTACACTGATATCAAGAATTTGCAGGTCACCGCAGATGCAGGCTCTTGCTCATCGCGTGTCGTTTTCAACGTTCCAAAGGCGCATACCGCTGGGGTCGAATTTGAAGTTTCGGGCAAGGTTAGCCAATCGCTAACGCTTGGTCTTTCAGGTAGCTACATTGACGCACAATTCGACTCTGATGTTCGAACTGCGGTTGGTGCGGTCATCACGGGTATTCGCGATGGCAATCGGCTTCCATCAACACCTAGATTCCAAGTGTCTGCCAATGCCAACTACGATATCAAGCTTGGTGATAATAATGGTTTCCTTAGTGCGTCTGTTCAGCATGTTGGAAGTCGGTTCACGCAGCCTGGTGATCAAGATAATACACCGCGTAGTTTCGTCTCAAATTTAGCATTTGGTGGTGCGCCTGGCACAAATGCAACAACCGTAAATCTGAAATTGCCCGATTATGAACTGGTCAACCTAAGCGCAGGAATTGATTTTCAGCGTGGGCTTTCATTCAGTGTTTATGTGAACAATGTTTTTGACGAAAACCCCTTACTGGCCTTTGACCGTGAACGTGGTGGCCGAGCGCGACTAGGGTTCAACATTGGCCAGCCACGCACATTCGGCGTCACAGCACGTCAGAAATTTTAGTAACTTGGTGGATGATGAGCCGCCGCTCTCGCTTGACCGCGAACGTGGTGGTCGTGCCCGGATCGGTTTTGCTACCAACACCCCTCGTACATGCGGGGTAACGGTGCGCACATCTTTCTGATTAGAGCATTTAGTGATAAAGGTGGGGCAGCAGTTTTGCCGTTGCCCCACCTTTTGATGCGTTAAGCTGTGCCTGAGGCCATTGCCACCCAAATCATTTTAGTGCAGTAGTAAAGTATGGGGAGCAGCGAAATCCAAAGGTCTAAGGCAAAGACAAAAAATCCAATACTGGCATCAATCCAGTTCAGCCCGATTGCCGCAGTGATTAGTGACCCTAATTTGCCAAACAACCCAATTATCGCGGTAAATCAGGCCTTTTGTGATCTAACAGGCTATCCACCCGAAGAGATTCTTGGCCGTAATTGCAAATTTCTTGCCGGGGTTCAGACTGAAAGCTGGCTGACCGAACGCCTTCGAGTTGCTATCACAAACCGTAAGCCAGTGCTTGTTGAGATCCTCAATTATAAGCGTGATGGTACGCCTTTTCGCAATGCCGTTCTCGTTGCCCCTGTTTTTGATAGTGAGGGTGAACTTGAGTATTTTATTGGATCTCAGGTTGAGATTGATGATGAAATTAGCGGTCTCTCTTCATCGCGCCATCAAAATGCGCTTATCTTGGTCAACCAACTGTCACCGCGCCAACGCCAAATTCTCAAGCAAATGGCGGCTGGTTTCCGCACCAAGCAAATTGCGTATCAACTTTCACTCAGTGAAAAGACGGTGCAGATGCACCGGATGTTGATGTTCAAAAAACTCTCGACATCCAATGCTGCTGACGCGGTGCGGATCGCGGTTGAGGCTGGATTGTGACGCATTTATACATATAAATGCCCGTACGGCGGTAATATGCGATTCACTTCATATCCTCACATGATCCTACTCGGGTCGCAATTACCTAGGCAATGGCGATATCCCCCATCGTCACTGCCTATTTTGTGAGTAATAACTGCTCTTCATGGCAACTGCACGGCACGGACGTGCCCGCCAATGCCGTAACTGGGTCAATCACAAGTTGATGGGGCAGTGCAAGCGTTGAAAAACTGGCGGATTTCTCAACAAGTATAGGCGCTGGCGCAGTGTCACGCGCCGCTGCTGCGGCGGCTGCCACCACTTGGGCCTCAAGCGGATCAGGATTCGCTTCGAGAAACGCGTCAATCGCAGCTTCATTGCCACCGTCAAGAATGACGATGAGAAACGCCTCAAACGCCGCGCTTATGCTGCGTGCCACCGCCATCGCCCGGTCATCAAGCGCCGCCGCGCGCTTATCGAGCCGGTTGAGCACCGCCATCGACAGGTTGCCGTTGAGGCTGCGGCGAACGCTGATCCCCTCAACCCGTTCGGTAACACTCGCAACCCCAGTGATCGCCGCCTCAAGCAGCACATCCTCTAATCTGTCGCGCGCAAGCAAATGCGCCGCCTGCCACCCAAGCGCAAACCCCCGCCCACGCGCCTCCCGGCGCAGCGCATAGGCCGAGGCAACACTCATCTCGGCCGTTTCACATGCCGCACTCACCAGCCCCGTCTCCGAAAGCGCCATCAGGAAAGCGGCCTGACGCGCAGGTATCCAGCCATCAACGCGCGGGGCATCAGTGCGATAGTCAGCGGCAGGGGTGCAAGGGGTGGGGGACATGGGCATTTCCTTTCGATGAGGGTATCAAAATAGGAAAAGTCCTAGCGTAAAATGAGAACAAAAGCAATACGAAACTGTTGGGGGGACGGCTTTAGGCGAACCCGTTCGTCCCGAGCGAAGTCGAGGGATGTGCAGCGCGCGCAGGTGTCTCGACTGCGCTCGACACGAACGGGGGTGAGGGGGCAGGTTCGCCCTATCACCGTCGCCCCGCACGTGATGCGGGGCTGGGCTGTTCTTTTCTCCGCGCTGCAGAACATCACCCCTTAGATCGCCCATCTCAATCGTTGCAACGCCAAAGAAAAGCCAAGCCCCGTGTCGAGCACGGGGCGATGGTGGGTTTACCCGCAGCGCCCCCAACACATCTTATCAAACATCCAAATTCGCCACATTGAGTGCGTTCTCCTGAATGAATTCGCGCCGTGGCTCAACGACGTCGCCCATCAATTGGGTGAAGATTTCATCAGCCAAATCCGCCTGAACAACCTCAACCCGCAGCAGTGAGCGATTTGAGGGATCAAGCGTGGTTTCCCACAGTTGATCAGCATTCATTTCGCCAAGGCCTTTGTAGCGCTGGATTGAAAGGCCTTTGCGGCCAAAAGCGAGGATCGCATCGAGCAATTCGGAAGGGCGGGTGACACTTGTTCCCTTTGTTGGGGTTGCATCATCCTCGCTTTCGCCCTCTGTTGCGCCGCTGCTTTTGGCGACGACAAGGCGGCTCGTGCTTGAATAATTCTCAACAGCTTCTTCGATCAGCTTGTGGAGGCGACGTGCCTCTTGGCTGAGGAGGAAACTTGGTTCGATGATGTGATGATCCGTCACGCCGCGCCATAGCCGCTGGAGCAGATAGCCACCCTCAGCACTCAAGAGCCCAGTCCAGCGTGCATTGGGATCAGCGCGATCAAGCCACGCTGCGGCATCCATAACCGCCTTTGTACGGCCACCCGCATCAAGTTCTGGGTCGAGCGCACCAACGAGTGCGAGCGCCTCAATGATGGTTGAGTCGTAACGGCGCGGCACATAGCGCATCAGCGCGCGCATCCGCCGGGCATGTTCAACCAGCGTGCGCAAATCTGCGCCACTGCGCGATCCGCCGCTCGTTTCGAGCATCATTGCGCCAATGCCAGCGTCTACGAGATATTCTTCAAGTTTGGCATCATCCTTGACATAAACCTCAGAACGCCCACGCGCGACTTTGTAAAGCGGTGGCTGCGCAATGAAGAGGTGCCCGGCGGTAATAAGCTCAGGCATTTGCCGGTAAAAGAAGGTGAGCAGCAGCGTGCGGATATGCGCGCCGTCCACGTCAGCGTCGGTCATGATCACGATCTTGTGATAGCGCAGCTTTTCAAGATTGAAATCATCGCGGCCAATCCCGGTGCCAAGCGCTTGGATCATCGTGCCGATTTCTTTGGAGGAGAGCATTCGGTCAAACCGCGCACGTTCAACGTTGAGGATTTTCCCCTTGAGCGGCAGGATCGCCTGGATATTGCGGTCACGTCCCTGCTTGGCTGATCCGCCGGCGCTGTCCCCTTCGACGAGGAAGAGTTCGCATTTGCTCGGATCGCGTTCCTGACAATCGGCGAGTTTGCCCGGGAGCGAGGCGATATCCATCACGCCCTTGCGCCGGGTTAGCTCACGCGCTTTTTTCGCGGCTTCACGCGCGGCGGCGGCGTCGATCACCTTTTGGATGATCGATTTGGCATGGGCAGGGTTTTCTTCAAGCCATTCAGCCATCTTATCGGCCATCAGGCTTTCGAGCGGCTGGCGCACTTCGGACGAAACGAGCTTGTCCTTGGTTTGGCTACTGAATTTTGGATCGGGCAGCTTAACAGAGACAATCGCGGTCAAGCCTTCGCGCATATCATCGCCAGTAAGCGTGACCTTTTCTTTTTTGAGCATCCCCGATTTGTCGGCATAGTTATTGAGCGTCCGCGTGAGTGCCGCCCGGAAGGCGGCCATGTGCGTGCCGCCGTCACGCTGTGGGATGTTATTGGTGAAGGGCAGGACATTCTCGTAATATGAGTCATTCCATTCAAGCGCGACATCAATCGCAACCCCGTCTCGTTGACCACTGACCGATATCGGATCGGGAAAAAGCGGGGTCTTGGCGCGGTCAAGATATTTAACGAACGCGGCAATCCCACCTTCATAATAAAGCTCATGCTCAACATGTTCGGCGTGACGCTCATCGCGAAGGAAGATGCGGACGCCCGAATTGAGGAACGCGAGTTCGCGGTAGCGATGTTCAAGTTTTTCAAAATCAAATTCGGTGATCTTGAAGGTTTCGGGCGATGGTAGAAACGTAACGCGGGTGCCCTTTTTTCCAACTGCTTGGCCAACGATCTTGAGCGGCGCAACGGCATCGCCGTGGCTAAACTGCATATAATGCTCTTCGCCGTCACGCCAGATGGTAAGGTCTAATGTGATTGACAGCGCATTCACGACCGAGACACCAACGCCGTGGAGACCGCCCGAAACCTTATAGGCATTATCGTCAGACGTGTTTTCAAACTTCCCGCCCGCGTGAAGCTGGGTCATGATCACTTCGGCGGCAGAAACGCCTTCTTCGGTGTGAATGCCGGTGGGGATGCCGCGCCCATTATCTTCGACCGAAACCGATCCATCAGGATTTAGCGTGATAACGATCCGGTCACAGTGGCCAGCCAATGCTTCATCAATCGCATTGTCCGAAACCTCAAACACCATGTGATGCAGGCCGCTGCCATCATCGGTATCGCCGATATACATGCCGGGGCGCTTGCGGACAGCGTCAAGGCCTTTAAGTACCTTAATCGAGTCTGCGCCATATTCATTCGAATTGGGTACATTTTCTTGTTGTTCAGTCATGAAAAGCCTATAGGCAGGATAGGCCTGAAAGCCAAGGGAAAGCGACATTTGTTGTTTGTCTGTGGCATTCTGCCTTGATAGAGGGGCATAAATCTTAGTGAGGTGTCACGGGTGCCCGAATGTTGATGCATTATCCGCCTGCGGCAGAACTCGATCCCTACGTTCGCAGGCATTATGTGTTTCGTGCAGATATGCCTGCTGACGCTGACGTTAGGGATATAATGATCGCCGAAACTGCGTTTATCCGCATTCCGTTGCGCGGTGATTGGTACATTGAGGGCGAAACTGGCGAATGGGAGCCGGCGCGAGGTCCAAAGCTGTTTGGCGCCAATTCAAAAGGTTTTCCGCTAAGGGTTGTTGGCTCATTTCTGATCCTTGGTTGCGGGATCAAGCCAAGTGGCTGGAAGGCACTCTTTAACCGTCCGGCGCATTTTTACACGGACCGCATGGCTCCACTTGAGGAAGTGTGGGGTGAGATTGCGACAGAGATGATGGCGCGCATCACTGTTGATCAAACCGACGAAGAGCTGGTTGCCATATTAGATGCTGCGATCGCCAAGCAAATTGAGCGGGTCGGGCTCAAGCATAGCGACGCTCAGATTGAACATTTTGAAACGCTTGGCCGCATTGACAGTACAATCCGAATTGATGACGCAGCCAATGATATCGGGCTTTCGGTGCGTCAACTTGAACGGCGCTGCCTCGAAAGCCTTGGGATGACGCCAAAGACGTTTCTGCGTCGGTGCCGTTTTTTGGATATGGCGATGACGATGCGCGGGTTCAGCCATCCGAGCGAGGAGGATCTGGCGGCGCTGCGCTATTTTGATCAGTCACATCTCAATCGAGAATTTAAACGCTTTGTCGGCATGACGCCAAAGACGTTTCAGAATGCCTATACGCCTTTGATGACAGCGGGCCTAAAACTCCGCAAAGAGGGTGATGAGAAGATATTCAATCAGCCGCGATTTTAGCCTCTGCGACGCAGAAACGTGTTGCCTCTCGTCCAATCGCTGCAAATAGTTCAGCATCGGTTCCAGTCATCCAGACTTGCCCGCCACCAAGCGCCAGCTGCGCAAAAAGTGCAGCACGCCTAACGCTATCAAGATGGGCGGCGACTTCATCAAGCAACAATATTGGGCGACGTCCGCAGCGCTGTGCGACAAGTTCGGCATGTGCAAGGATGATGCCGAGCAGCAACGCTTTCTGCTCGCCAGTTGAGCAGTTTGCCGCTGGCTGCTGCTTGGTGAGATGGGTGACAACCAAATCGCAGCGGTGCGGGCCATTTAGCGTTCTGCCCGCAGCAGCGTCGCGCGCGCGGCCACTTGCGAGTTGCGCGGTCAAACGCCCATCATCGCGCCAGCCGTCAATTGCGAGAATGGCTTTCGCAAACGGGCCGTCAGCGGTCTCAGCAATCTGTTCAGACAAGAGCCCAATCAACTGCACACGCGCCTGCGCGATTGCGCCGCCGTGGAACGCCATTTGCTCCTCAAGCGCAGTCAGCCAATCGGAATCGGGCGGTTCATCACTAGCGAGTAAGCGATTACGCTGACGCATAGCCGCATCATAACGACTGCTATGGCGGGCATGGGCAGGATCAAGCGCAAGCACCAGCCGATCAAGAAACCGTCGCCGCTCGCCTGCGCTATCCGAAAACAGCCGATCCATCGCAGGGGTCAGCCAGATCACCGACAACCATTCGGAGAGTGCGGTTGCGGCGTGCGTCGCGCCGTTGATCCTTACGATCCGCCGATCAGGCGCAGAGGCGAGGGTGCCCGTGCCAAGCTCAATCTCGTCAAGCTGTGCGGCAACACCGAACCCGCCGGGGCCGCCTTGCCGCGCGATCTCACCAAGCGCCACACCGCGCAAACCGCGCCCCGGCGTCAACAACGAGATGGCCTCAAGCACATTGGTTTTGCCCGCGCCATTCTCCCCAGTCAGGATGTTGAAACCCGGCCCCGGCATAATAACCGCATCAACATAACAGCGAAAATGGGTAAGTGAGAGGCGGGTGATCGTCATTCGGCGTCAAGCCCAAACGCATGCCCAATATCGCGACCGCCGTGGAGGACATTGACGATCACAACATCATCACCGTTTACCGAATAGAAGATCGTTGTCCGTTTCTCAAAATTGATCGACCGTAATCCGGGGAGAATATGGTCGCGCGGCGTTCCACGATTAGGAAAGATAGTGAGGCGATCACAGGCGGATTCGATCCGCCCTACAAAGGCATCGGCAACGTCATGGTCGGCATTTTCGACAACATAATCGTAAATGGATTTTAGATCAGCGAAGGCTCCGTCGTCGAACGTAATGAAATAATTCACCCATCACCTTTGGCCATCTCGGCAGCTTCACGCGAGAGTGCGGCATGTTCGCGCAATCTCTTGAACGCCTCATCCATCGGGATGGTGGTTTCCGGGTGTGCGCGGATTTTTGCAGCGCGTGCGCGCAGCAGTTCGTGTAGCGCCTCCTCCTCACGATCAAGTGCGCGCAGGCCCGCGCGGACGACTTCGCTGATTGAGGCATAGCGGCCCGACGCGACATGGGCTTGGGCTGATTTTGCCATGCCGCCAAGTGTTACGGTCACTGGCTTGCTCGCTGGCGGTTTTGGTGAACGTGTTGCCATGATGCGCGCTCCTGCAAAAATACTATGATAAAATCATATCGTTTAAGAGTAGCATGAGCAAGCGTTTGCGGCACAAATAGAAATGGCGGCTGGTGTTGCCACCAGCCGCCACTATGTCGATCTCCGATTTACTCACCTTGCGGCTTTCGATCATTGCTCAGACATGGTGCAGACTTTTTCCCGAGGGATCCAGACCTGCGCGGGCTTTATCCAAAATCGGCATCGGCTTTAGCTTGCGCCTCGGCTTCGCCACATTTCTTCTTTCACCCAGCCAGTAATCGATCTTCATCCAATCTTGCGATCATATGATCCGCCTCACCAGCGATGTTGTTGAAGACTTCCCTTTCGTTGCCGTCCGGTAACTCTCTCAACTACGATGTTAAAGTCTCATGACTCGGTGAGTCGTACCAGCGAAAAATGGGGGTTATGCCCTGTGGATAACGAGGATAACGGGGGTGGAATCGCAGCAGTCAGAGCGCCTTTTCCCCGGCAGTCATTTTCGCGGCATAGCCCTGCGCAACGCTTGCTGCCATCATGTCAAATACTGCATCAGGATTGCTCCGGCGAAGCTGCGCGATATGTGCCTCGACCCCGGTTGCGAGGATCAGCTCGCGGGTTTCGCTCTCCACTGCGGCCATGATTGCGGCAACGGCTTCATCAACACTCATTCCGGCCTCAATCGCTGCGTCGCTTGCGCCGCGCTTGCTGCCATCGGCGGATAGCGCATTGCGTGAGACGTTAGTTTTGACTGAGCCAGGCGCAATCACATGCACCTTGATCCCAAGGTGCGCGGTTTCGCAGCGCACCGAATCGAAATAGCCAAACACGCCGTGCTTGGCCGCACAATAAGCGCTGCGCATTGGCACACCGGCAACCCCGGCAACGCTTGAAATGGCAATCAGCCTTCCGCCGCCCTGCGCAACCATATGCGGCAATACCGCCTGCGTCAGCGCAATTGGCGCAAGTAGATCAACGCCGATAATCGATTCATAAACTGAAAAGTCGGTATCAACCGCAAGCGAGCGCTGTGAAATTCCGGCATTGTTAACAAGGCAATCAATCCGCCCGGCCCAAGCAATCGCTTGTTCAACCAGCGCTGGAATTGCTGGATAATCACGCGTGTCAAACGGCAGGATCAGGCATTTCTCAGCTCCACATTCGCCCGCAACACGCTCAAGTTCAGCAACATTGCGGCCCGAAAGGATGAGGCGTGCACCCTGTGCCGCCGCACTGCGCGCAATGCCTTCCCCAATTCCCGATGATGCCCCGGTGATCCACCAGCATTCTTTGTCACGCATAATCGTCTCCTAATGCGTTTGCGTTAGGGGGCGATGCGCAGCGGTCAAGCCTCTTCTTTAACGCGCAGCATCGCAAGTGCGGCGGCGACCATCACCAGCGCCGCAATCAACATTGTCCAAATCGGCGCGTCTGGAAAAAAGGTGCGGATCACAACACCCATCACCGTTGCCACGAGCAATTGTGGCAAGACGATAAAGAAATTGAAGATACCCATATAAATGCCAAGTTTTTGCTGCGGCAATGTCCCCGCGAGGATAACATATGGCATCGTCAGAATTGACGCCCAAGTAATGCCAACGCCGATCATCGGTAAGATCATCAGATTTGGATCACGAATAAACAGGATCGTGCCATAGCTTACCGCGCCAACCATTAGGCACAGCATATGCGTTTTCGGTGCGCCGAACCGTTTTGCCATTGCAGGTAGAAAAAAGGCAGCGAGCGCAGACGTGCCGTTGTAGATTGAAAACAGCACGCCAACCCAATCCGCCCCGTCATTATAGGTTTTTGAGGCTGTGTCGGTTGTCCCAAAGACATATTGGGTGATCACCGGCGTGGTATAAATCCACATGATGAACAGTGCGAACCAGCTAAAAAACTGGGCGACCGCAAGGCGGCGCATTTGCTCTGGCATTTGGGCAAGATCGCTTAGTATCTCGGCCAAGACATTGCGGTTCGCTGGATTGCGTTTCACGCGCGCCGCATTGATGATTTGCGCAAGGCCAAATGCGGTAAGTCCGCCGCCAAGCACATAAAGCTGCTTATCGAGTTCAAGCGTTACGACCAGCGCCACCAATGCAGCACCAACGCCGAACCATACCATACCATTTTGCGGCGCAACCAGCGGATCATGTTGCGCAGCATCACTCTCGCTTTCACCATTGAAAACGCGCATTTCTGCGGGCGAATATTCCTTGGTCATCACAACCGTCCAAAGCACAGCAATGAAGATCGCAACCGCCCCGATATAAAAGGCATAGCGCACTGATGGCGGGATTACGCCTTCGGGTGCTGTGTTGCTGACACCAAGTTGGGTCAGGATGATCGGCGCGAGTGAGCCAAGCACCGCGCCTGCACCAATGAACATCGTTTGGACGGAGTAACCGCTCGCCCGCTGATCAGCACGTACCATATCACCAACAAAGGCGCGAAACGGCTCCATCGTGATATTGAGCGATGCATCGAGCAGCCACAGCATCACTGCCGCAACGAGTAAGATATTGGCATTGGGCATTCCGAACAATGCCGCCGCAGCCAGCACCGCGCCCGCCAAGAAATAAGGCCGCCTGCGTCCAAGCGGCCCCCAAGTGCGATCACTAAAATGGCCGATCAGTGGCTGAACGAGCAAACCAGTGACTGGCCCAGCGATCCATAAGAAGGCCAGATCATCAACGTTGCTGCCAAGCGATTGGAATATCCGACTGACGTTGGCGTTCTGCAGCCCGAACGCGACCTGAATTCCGAAGAACCCAAATGATATATTCCACAAGCCCCAAAAGCCCTGACGCGGCTTTTCCATGGCAAACTCTCCTAATATGCTTTTGGCAATATGCTTTTTCCAAGCGTGGCAGAGCATTGGCTTTGGCTCAATGGGGCAGGGGGCAATGCATACGAATACTTAGTTGATGGTCTCTAAATTACCGCTGTCCTACACGGCGTTGATAGGCTTATAGAATCTGCATGAGCGATGATGCGGTATTTTTGAATGAAATCTGGGGGCGTGGGCAATGTCTTCTGTGTATCAAATTGGGGCATTTTAAGGTTTGATTATTATCGAATACGCGTCACTTATGTCAACTTTGTAAAATATTTTTACACTATTGCGCAGCCCCGCAGGATTTACGGACGATCAGTTTTGCGGGAAGCATTGCGGGGCTAACGCTTTGATTGCGGATTTGGCAAAGCAGCGCATCAACCAGCGTTTCGCCCGCCAGCCGGTAATCCTGCTGCACCGTCGTTAGCGGCGGGTGCGCAAGCGAAGCAGCGGGGATATCATCAAAGCCGATCACGGCAACATCCTCGGGGACTGATCGACCATGGATCTCAAGCGCGCGGATTGCGCCAATCGCGATCAAGTCACTGGCGGCAAAAATAGCATCGAAGGGAACATTGCGAGCAATGAGTTGCTGAGTGGCTTCAAATCCTGCCTGTTCGGTTGTGATTGCATCAACCTGAAGCGCTTGGTCGGGCGTTATCTTTGCACCCTCCATCGCGGCGCAGAGCCCTTCATAGCGCGTTCGTAATTCGGGATAACGGCTTGTCGCATCGCCAAGAAATGCGATGTTGCGGCGGCCCTGCGCGATCAGATGCTGCCCAGCGATCATGCCCCCCTGAAAATTATCACAGCCTATGGTCGTTCCCGGTTGGCCTTCTTCCGAAAAGCCCCAGCGCACAAAATGCGTGCCCTGCTCAACCAGCGCTTCAAGCCGGGCACGGTAAAGCTCATAGTCTCCGTAGCCAAGCAGGATGATCCCATCAGCCTTGCGACTATCCTCAAAATCAACATGCCAATTGCTCGACATTTGCTGAAACGAGATCAGCAGATCATAGCCGCGCAGCGCGCAGGTGCGCGTGATTGATCCAAGCATCGACAGGAAAAACGGATTGATCATCGACTCGTCAGGCGTTGGATCTTCGAAGAATAGCAGCGCAAGGGTGTTGGTGGTTTGCCGCCGCAGGCTTGATGCGTTTTTATCGACGGTGTAGTTAAGCTGGCGCGCAATTGCCTCAATCCGCTTGCGTGTCGGCTCGCTCACGGTGGTGCTGCCGCGCAGCGCACGCGAAACCGTTGGCTGAGACACGCCGGCCAGTTGCGCTATATCAAATGATGTCGGCTTGGTTTGCATCGCCGCTTGATCCTCGCCGCGCCCCCTATGTTGGTGGCTGCTTCTCTCTGAATACGTATGCCGTGTACTTTTGCAAGGGCAGGGGTGCGCATATAGGCGCTAAATCTGGTGCGATCCGCATCAAGAAAGACATCACAACGCAAACGACCATCAAGGATCGTATGTATAAAGGGGATGAGACATGAAGGTTTCCAATAACACCACGGGTTCGCGCGCCTCAGCATTTGGTGGCGCAAGCGTCGCTGCACTTAGCATCGCACTTTTCGCAACCGCATTTTCAGGCACCGCCTTCGCACAAGAAGCGCCCGCCGCTGATGAGGGTGACGAGATCATCGTTACGGGTTTCCGGGCGAGTATCGAAAGCTCAATTGAGGCACGTCGTTCATCAGATTTTATCGCTGATTTTATTTCTGCAGAAGACATTGCAGGCTTGCCGGATGTGTCGATTGCTGAATCACTCGCGCGCCTTCCCGGCGTTTCGTCGCAGCGTACTGGCGGTCAAGCAAGCGCGATTAACATTCGTGGTCTGAACCAAGACCTTGTTTCGGCAACGCTCAACGGTCGCGAACAGGTTTCAACCAGCGGCAATCGCACGATTGAGTTTGACCAATATCCTTCCGAACTGATTTCACAGGCGGCGGTCTTCAAATCCCCCAAGGCGTCGCAGATCGAAGGTGGCGTTGCGGGTAAGGTTGAGTTGCGCACTGCACGACCACTGTCGAACAAGGATAGTTTCACTGCAACCGTCAACCTACGCGGCAGCTACAATGATCGGGCAAAGCAAAATCCCGATGTCAGCGAATATGGCTACCGCGCGTCGGCTTCGATTCAGGGCAAGCTGGCCAACGATACGCTCGGTTTTGCCCTTGGCTATTCGCGGCTGTTTCAGCCCAACGTAGCGACGCGATTTGTGCAGTTTGATTTTACGTCTAACGACGAAAATGGCAGACCAGTACCCGATTTGAATAACAATGGTGTTCCTGATAGGCGCAGCTTTGGCTTTGAAGCGATCCAGTTTGGCGGTCGTGAAACCCGCGATGGCGTTATTGGCGTCATTCAATTTGAACCTGACCCCAAGTTTCGCGTTTTGATTGATGGGTATTACTCGCGATTCAAATCGGACGTCCGTCGTCGCGGCTATCGGATTTTTGATTCACGTAACTCGGGCAATATTGTCACAAACCCCACCGTCGTTAACAATGCTCTTACCGGAGCCACGATCACAAACACAGGCGGTAATGGTATCAAGACAGAGTTGGTCAATCAGGACGAAAGCCGCCGCGATGAGCTTTACACGCTTGGCGGTAAAATCGAATATGACATCAGCGATAATTTCACCGCTGCTCTTGATATCAGCTATTCACGTGGAAAGAGCTTTTTCAATAATAGTGGGATAAACCTGCGTCCATTCACTGGTTTGCAGCGTACGGATCAAATACCGGGAACGATCGCCGTTAATTTTCAGACCAATGGGCTAGATCTGCCGAATATTCGCTCTGTCAGTACGAATTTTGCTAATCCAACGGCTTTCCGATTTGATGGTCTCTTCATTGTGCCACAGACTGATATTGATGAACTATTTGCTGTCGCAAGTGATTTCAAGGTTGACGTTGATGGGCCATTTATCAAATCATTTGAATTTGGTGGCCGCTATGCGCAGCGTGATGCGAAGCGTAAAATCACATCGTTTAGGACTTTTGGCCCCGACAATGGCCCGCTAGCTTTAACGGCAACCGACTTCAAAATTGCTGGTTTTAGGGGTGAGTTTGCACGGGCAGGTCTAACAAACTTTATCGTGGCTGACATTGATGCATTGCTTGATCGTGGCGTTGGCCAAAATCGTGTTGCAGATCAAGCGTTTGGCTTTACTCGTGATCAAAGCTTCACAATTTCTGAAGATGTTTACTCTGGCTATGCGCAGTTAAATTTTGATACAATTGCTGGCTCGCTACCTTTCACAGGAAACGTAGGGCTGCGTGTCGTGCGCACGGAGCAGGGTTCTATTCCGCTTGGTACAGGTGGTGCTGGAGTATTTCGTGGAAAATCGTATACGGATTTCTTACCATCTGCCAATCTATCGCTTCGCGTTGCAGATAACGATTATCTCCGTTTAAGCGTTTCTCGTCAAATTTCGAGGCCGCGATTTTTTGAACTACGCGGCGGGATTGATGCATCATCAAGCGGCGGATTTTTGACAGGTTCAGGCGGCAATCCGCAACTCTCACCATATCGAGCAAATCAATTTGACTTCGCTTATGAGCATTATTTTGGTCGTAGCGGCGTTGTCACAGTAGGTGCCTTTTACAAGGATTTGCGTAGTTTCATTATCTCAGGTTCAATCAATAACTTTGATTTTGGTGCAGCAGGCGTTAGAATCCAACCGCCAGCGCCGGGTGATATCGTGCCAACAAGTTTGATAGGTCGATTTGATGCTCCAATCAACGGAAACGGTGGTTTCGTGTACGGCTTTGAGGTCAATTTTGCCAAGACCTTTACCGAGTTACCCGCGCCGTTCGATGGCTTGGGCGTTAGCGCTAACTATTCATACAATCAAAGCGACTTGGATTTCACGAGCACGCGTAGCGGGCTGCCAGTCGATCTCGCTTTGCCGGGACTATCAAAGCATGTTTTCAATCCGACGATTTTTTATGAGAAGTCGGGTTTCTCAATCCGGGGTAGTGGTCGTTATCGGTCGAGTTTTGTTGCGCCACAAGTTGGAGTAGATGAGCAGATCGTTACAAATGCCTCAGAATTTGTTGTTGATGCTCAGGTTTCTTACACCTTCCAAGAGGGTAGCGCGCTCAACGGATTGAAACTGCTTATTCAGGGCACTAACTTGACCGATGAACCAACGCGCTCCTTCTTTGGAGCGCGGGCGCAAACCGGGACAATCCAGAAATTTGGTCGCTCGGTATTTGCCGGCGCAAGTTTCAAATTCTGATCCACTTCGGGGCTGGCATATGGTTGTTGGCCCCGAATTGCTTATAAGCCGGAGAATGCGGCACAGGATGGAGGGTGAGACGATGACGCGTGGTTTTACGCGGCGGGTGCTTTTGGCTGCGGCCGCATTTGCCTCTGTTGCGATGCCGCTGAGCCTTAGCGCGCAAGGCTTTCGAGACCGGTTGCTGCAGGATGAGGTGATGTATTTTATGCTGCCTGATCGGTTCGAAAATGGTGATCCGACCAATGATCGTGGCGGGCTGAAGGGCGATAAGTTCAAAACTGGGTACGATCCAACGCATAAGGGCTTTTACCACGGCGGTGATCTTAAAGGGCTGATTGCGCGGCTTGATTATATCAAAGCGCTCGGCGCGACGGCGATTTGGCTTGGGCCGATTTTCAAGAACAAGCCCGTGCAGGGTGGGCCTGGTCAGGAAACCGCCGGTTATCACGGTTATTGGATTACCGATTTTACGACGGTTGATCCTCATCTCGGCACAGAGGCCGATATGCGCGCCTTTGTTGTCGCAGCGCACGCACGCGGGATGAAGGTCTATATGGACATCATCACCAATCACACCGCCGATGTGATCGCCTATCAGGAATGCCCAAATTCAAGCTGTGTTTATCGCAACCGCGCTGATTATCCGTATCAGCGGCAGGCGGCAGGTGGCGCTGCGATCAACCCCGGTTTCAGTGGCGAGCAGGATCAGACAGCAGAGAATTTTGCCAAGCTAACCAACCCCAATTTTGCTTACACGCCGTTCGTGCCAAAGACCGAGGCGAAGGTGAAGGTGCCCGAATGGCTCAATGATCCGATCTGGTATCACAATCGCGGCAACACGACGTTTCGCGGCGAAAACTCAACGATGGGTGATTTCGTCGGGCTAGATGATCTGATGACAGAAAACCCGCGCGTGGTTCAGGGCTTCATTGATATTTATGGTGACTGGATCGACAAATACGGCGTTGACGGTTTTCGAATCGATACCGCGCGGCATGTGAACCCAGAGTTTTGGCAGAGTTTTGTACCCGCAATGGTTGCGCGCGCTAAGGCGAAGGGCATCCCGAACTTCCATATCTTCGGTGAAGTCGCGACGAGCGATATTGATGTCGCGCTGCTCGCCAAGCATACCCGTGTTGATAAGCTGCCGACGGTGCTTGATTTCGCCTTTGCCCGCGCGGTGGTTGATACGGTTGGTGGTACGGCGGGGACGGATACCTTCACACGGCTGTTCGATAATGACGTGCTTTATGAAGGCGGGACAGCGACTGCGCTGCAACTGCCAACCTTCCTCGGCAATCATGATACAGGCCGCTTTGCGCATTTTGTGCGTAAGGCCAATCCAACGGCATCTGACGATGAAGTCCTCAAACGCGTGATCCTTGGCCACGCGATGCTTTTCACGTTGCGCGGAGTGCCGACGATTTATTCGGGCGATGAACAGGGCTTCACTGGCGACGGCGGTGATCAGGATGCGCGCGAGGATATGTTTTCGTCCAAGGTCGCGAGCTATAACGATAACAAGCTGCTCGGCACGAAGGCGACGACGGCTGACAGCAACTTTGATCAAAAGCATCCGCTTTATTTGGCGATGGCAAAACTCGTCGGACTGCGCCTCGCCATTCCAGCGCTAACGCGGGGCAAGCAGGTCATCCGTAATTATGAGGAAAAACCCGGCCTGTTTGCAGTATCACGGAATGATCCGACTACGGGTCGTGAAGTGCTGATCGCGTTCAACACCTCAACTGCGCCAATTACGCGCAATGTTGAGGTTTCCACCAACAGTGTAAACTTCCAATCGCTGCACGGCGCATGTGGTGCAAAAGCGTCGGCTCCTGGCAGCTATTCAGTCACCATCGCACCGCTCGATTTTATCGTGTGCGCCGCTGGAGACGCCGGGTGAGCGAAGCCCCTGTGCTGCAATCAGTCGCGCAAACAGATCGTCCTTGGTGGAAGGGCGCTGTGATCTATCAAGTTTATCCTCGTAGTTTTGCCGACTCAAACGGCGACGGTATTGGTGATTTGCCGGGGATTACTCAGCGGCTTGATTATGTCGCCTCGCTAGGCGTCGATGCGATTTGGATTTCGCCCTTCTTCACTTCACCGATGAAGGATTTCGGCTATGATGTTGCCGATTATTGCGGCGTCGATCCAATTTTTGGGACGATTGCAGATTTCGATGCGCTAATCGCCAAGGCGCATGGCCTTGGCCTCAAACTGCTGCTTGATCAGGTGCATTCGCATACTTCAGATCAGCATCCTTGGTTTGCCGAAAGCCGCGCTAGCCGAAACAATGCGAAGGCTGATTGGTACGTCTGGGCCGATGCGAAGCCTGACGGTGGCCCGCCGAACAATTGGCAATCGGTATTCGGCGGCCCGGCATGGACTTGGGACGCACGGCGCGGCCAATATTATATGCACAACTTCCTGACGAGCCAGCCGCAGCTCAATTGCCATAATCTCGCGGTTCAGGATGCGCTGTTGGATAGTATGCGATTCTGGCTTGATCGTGGGGTTGATGGTTTCCGTATGGATGCTGTAAATTTTGCGATGCACGATCCGGCGCTCACGGATAATCCGCCCGCCCCATCAAGTAACAATGTGCGGACGCGACCGTTTGATTTTCAGCTTCACATCCATAATCAGTCGCACCCCGATATTCCCTTGTTTATCGAGCGTATTCGCGCGCTGACCGACGAATATGAAGAATGTTTTACCTTTGCCGAAGTGGGCGGCAATGATGCCGAACGCGAGATGAAGGCGTTTACGACGGGCGGTACGCGGTTCAACAGCGCTTACGGCTTCAACTTTCTTTATGCCAACAAACTCACCCCGGCCTTAGTGCGTGAGGCGGTTGAGGCATGGCCCGACACACAGGGTACGGGCTGGCCAAGCTGGGCCTTTTCAAATCATGATGCGCCGCGCTGGATCAGCCGGTGGGCACCGCCTGAACATGCGCAAGCCTATGCGCGCATTGTCATGCTCTTGTTTGTTTGCCTGCGCGGAAACATCATCATCTGGCAGGGTGAAGAGCTTGGGCTGACCCAAGTTGAGATTGGCTTTGATCAGCTTCATGATCCTGAGGCGATTGCCAACTGGCCGTTGACGCTTAGTAGAGACGGCACCCGTACGCCAATGCCATGGCTCGCTGATGCCCCCGCGCATGGGTTTAGCACTGGTGTGCCGTGGTTGCCGTTTGGCGCTGATCACGGTGCTGCGGCGGTTGACCGGCAAGAGGATGATCTTCGGTCAATGTTGTTGCTCACGCGCCGTTTGATTGCGCTGCGCAGCGCCAATGATGCGCTGATGCAGGGCAGTGTGACGGTCATTGAGGCAAGCCAAGATTTGCTTGTTTTTACGCGTAAAAGTGACGCGCAGTCTCTGCTGTGTGTGATTAATCTCTGCGAAGAAGTGAATGCGTGGCAGCCTAAGCAGCCTGATCGCTGGTGCGTGATTGAGGCGGTCGGCGGGGCGACAGCATGGAATTTACCCGGATATAGCGGGCTGGTTGCGGAAAGGATCGGATAATGCGGATCGTGGCACGGTTTATGGCGCTTTTGCTCGCGCTGATCGCGGTTCCGGCATGGGCTGAAACGGTTGCGACTGTGATGTCCCCGGCTAAGCGGCTGATCGTTACGCTTGAACTCGATAATGACGGTAGGCCCTCCTACACCGTGTCACGCGGAGGCAAGCCTGTCATTGCAACGTCACGGCTTGGTTTCATTCTGGCCGATGCGCCCAAACTAGACCGCAATTTTAAGCTGGCGAGTCAATCAAGCCGAAGTGTCGATGAAAATTGGGAACAGCCGTGGGGAGAATGGAAAGCAATCCGCAACCATTTCAATGAGTTGCGTGCACGCTTTACCGAAAAGAATAAGCCGGGGCGGAGCCTTGATGTTGTGTTCCGCGCCTATGATGACGGCGTTGGTTTTCGCTATGAATTCCCTGATCAGCCAAATCTCAAACAGGTCAATATCGTTGAGGAGTTGACGCAGTTTGCGGTTGCTGAAGCTGCGACTGCGTGGTGGATTCCAGCGATTGAGTGGAACCGTGAGGAATATCTCTACAACAAAACCCCGATTGATGGGGTTGGGCTAGCGCAAACGCCGATGACGATCAAAACCGCGTCAGGGCTTCATGTCGCGTTTCATGAGGCGGCGCTGGTCGATTATTCGGCGATGAATTTGCAAAAAGTTGAGGGTGGTTTGCTTAAGGCTGTCCTGACCCAAAGCGCGTCTGGCCCAAAGGTCAGTCGTGCAGCACCCTTTCCAACGCCGTGGCGCACAATGCAAATTTCTGATGATGCAGCAGGGCTTTACATGTCAAACCTCATTCTTAATTTGAATGAGCCGAACAAGCTCGGCGATGTTTCATGGGTGAAGCCGCGCAAATATGTTGGTATTTGGTGGGGGATGCACCTTGAAACGCAAAGCTGGGCGACTGGGCCAAAGCACGGAGCTACAACCAAGAATGCGCTTGAACTGATTGATTTTGCTGCAAAACATGGTTTTCCGGGGATGCTGATCGAGGGTTGGAATGTCGGTTGGGACGGTGATTGGTTCGGCAATGGTGAAGAATTCAGTTTTACCCAGCCTACCCCCGATTTTGATATCGCGAAGGTTGCAGCTTACGGAAAATCAAAGGGCGTAAAGATCATCGGCCATCATGAAACCTCGGCGAATGCTGCGCATTATGAGGATCAGATGGCAGAAGGCTTTGCGCTCTATCAAGAGCTTGGGGTCGATTCAGTCAAGACGGGTTACGTTGCCGATGCAGGCGGAATGAAGGTGAAGCTGCCCGATGGCCGGATCAGCTATGAATGGCATGAGGGGCAGGCATCGGCGCGGCATCATCTCAAGGTTGTCACCGAGGCCGCCAAATACCGGATCGCGATTAACGCGCATGAGCCGATCAAGGACACTGGCTTGCGCCGGACTTATCCTAACTGGATCAGCCGCGAAGGCGCGCGCGGGATGGAATATAATTGCTGGGCTCAGCCCAAAAATTCGCCAGCGCATGAGGCCAATCTGGTTTTCACACGGATGCTTGCCGGGCCGATGGACTTTACGCCAGGGATTTTGAGCCTCAAGGGGCGCGGGGATAGCGATATTCTCTCAACCATCGCCAAGCAGCTTGCGCTTTATGTCGTCATCTATTCACCGATCCAGATGGCGGCGGATCTGCCCGAAAATTACGCCAAATATCCTACTGCATTTCAGTTCATTAAAGATGTGCCGACCGATTGGGCCGATACTCGCGTGCTGGCAGGGGAAATCGGCGATTATGTCGCATTTGCGCGTAAGAACCGTGCGGGTAATGATTGGTACATCGGTGCAGTCGGTGATGAAGAAGCACGGACGATGACGGTAAAGCTCGACTTCCTTGATCCCGGTAAGACCTACACCGCACAAATCTACCGTGACGGCGATGATGCCGATTACCGCACCGAAAAGCGCCACGCAATTGTCATCGAAACCAAAAAGGTGCGGGCACGGGACAGCCTTACGCTCGTACTCGCGCCGGGCGGCGGTCAGGCAATCCGTCTCGTGCCGTCAAAATAATTCAACAAAAGGGAATCCAGCATGGCCATGGCAGTAACCGGCAACACGCCAGAGGCCGACAGTGAGGGCGTTGAAGCGCCCGACCTGCGTATTTTCGTGTTTGCGCTATTCTTCATTTTTGGCGGCATTACAAGCCTCAACGATGTGATCATTCCCAAGCTTAAAGAGCTTTTCACCCTCAGCTATTTTCAAGCGCTGCTTGTTCAATCGGCTTTTTTTGGAGCCTATTTTGTCTTCTCAATTCCTGCAGCAGCGATCGTTCGCAAAAGCGGTTATATGCGCACGGCGGCGATTGGTTTGCTGATGATGACGGCAGGGTGCCTGCTATTCGTGCCAGCCTCACTATCGGGGACTTTCGCGATGTTCCTATTTGCGCTGTTCGTGCTGGCGGCTGGGATTACCACGGTTCAGGTTGTTGCCAATCCTTTGATCTCAATGCTCGGTGCGCCAGCGACTGCGCCGAGCCGTCTGACGTTTGCGCAGGCCTTCAATTCGCTTGGCACGACGATTTTTCCATACGTTGGGTCAATCGTCATCCTCGGTTCGCTCGCCACGGTTGATGTGACGACGCTGAGCGGTGCCGCGCTTGATGCGTACCGGACGCAAGAGACTCAGGTTGTCGTGCGGACATATCTTGCGCTTGCGGCGGCACTGATGGTGGTTGCTGCGGTTGTGTGGACGCGGCGCAATCGGCTGCCTCAAGTGCCTGCCGATGATACCAGCATCCTTCGTGCGTTTGATCTGCTCAAACGGCAACGCTTCGGCTTTGGGGCGCTCTGTATATTCCTCTATGTCGGTGCCGAGGTCGCGATTGGTTCGATCATCGTCAACTATCTCATGGAAAGCAATATTATGGGGCTTGGCCAGCAAGCCGCTGGTGAGCTTGTTCCGCTCTATTGGGGCGGGGCGTTGGTTGGCCGCTTCATCGGCGCTTATGTGCTTCGCATGGTTTCGCCAGGGATGGTACTCACCGGCGTTTCGGTTGCAGTGATTGCGTTATTGCTGATTTCGGGCAGCGGAAGCGGCGCATTGGCTGGCTGGTCACTGCTCGCGATTGGCTTGTTCAATGCGATTATGTTCCCAACGATCTTTACGCTTGCAAGCGTTGGCCTAGGTAAACGTGCCGCCGAAGGATCGGGCGTGATCTGTGTTGCGATCGTTGGCGGAGCGATCATTCCTCCGCTCACAGGCAAGGTTGCCGATGTTATGGGGAGCCTTCAAGTCGCGCTCATCGTGCCAGCGCTCTGCTATTTGGTGATCGCAGCTTTTGGCTTCTATGCGCACCGCAACCGCACTACGGCATAAAAAAGACCCTCCCTCATTGGCAGGTGAGGAAGGGCCAGATCGAGACGCCGGGAGGCGTTGGGTTAAAGTTTACGCTTTCGCCTTTTCATTGCACTTGGCGAGTTCTTCGGCGCTAAAAGCAGTGCCGTTTGCTGTGAAGCTCTCGATCTTACCAACCTTGCGGGCGGCTTGTGCGCAGACAACAGCGGGGCGGCTGCCGCTTTCACCAGCGACGCAGCCAGTCGGGCTGCAGCGCCATAGCGTTTCACCAACAACGACTGACTTAGCCGAGGCAACCGCTGCGGTAGGAACCAGTTTATACATTGGAGCGGCAGCGAATGCGGGTGTTGTAGCGGCACTGATCAACAGGAATGCGGTGCTGAATGATGCGATTGCGGCGAGAATTTTTGTCATGGGGAGAAGCCTTTCAATTAAGTTGCGAATCACTACCTAATAAATTAAGTATCAAGTTGCAACTGAAAACGTAATTTTTTTTTGCACTCTCCGCGTTTTGGGATAGATTGCCGTGATGAAACTTCGTGAACCACTTGAACAAATTGCTGCTGAGTGCAGCTTGCCCGCCGCTTTGGAGGCGATGGGGGAGCGCTGGTCGTTCCTGATTCTGCGCGGTGCATTCAACGGTTTGCATCATTTTGAGGAGTTTCAGGCAGCGCTTGGCATAGCCCGCAACATTCTTGCGAATCGCTTAGGGCGGCTCGTGCAGCACGGGATCTTAGCGCGCCGTCCGCTTCCCGATGATCGGCGCAAGATCGAATATCAGCTCACTGAAAAGGGGAGCGAGCTTCTCCCGACGATGCTTGCCCTGCGCCAATGGGGCGAAAAGTGGGAAAGCGGTACGCCTTCAACGCCGGTATTGGTTGATGGGCGTGATCATCAGCCAATCGCCAAAATTGCAATTCATGCTCATGATGGCCGCGAACTTGGCAAGCATGACCTAATGTGGATGCACGCCGATGAGGTCATCCCCCTCGGCGAACTTGGCACCCGACAAATCGCCGCTTAGTCATTCGACTTCGCTGCCAAGGTTCTGATTGCGCGGCGGCGCAGCAGCCGTCAGGCGAAGCGCCTCTGCCGACTGGCTGAGTGAACCAATTGCGTCAGGCGCATCATCGTCATCAAAGCGAACGCGCTGAAGGCTTGTAACAATCGCATCCTGAAGCTCATCAGGAGACACCATATCCTCTGCAATTTCGCGTAGCGCAACCACTGGATTTTTATCACGATCCCGGTCAACGGTAAGCTCGGCACCGCCCGAAATCTGACGCGCACGCTGTGCCGCGATCAGAACCAGATCAAAGCGGTTCGGAATTTTTTCAACGCAATCTTCAACGGTGACGCGCGCCATAAAACGCTCCAATAACAAAATTTCGGGATGCAAAAGTGCTTATGCAGCGATTTCCGATTTGTCAATAAAATCAGTACGCGCGCGGCAGGTTGTGGATAAAGGATGATGATAGCAAAGGCACCTCCGTTCATAAAGTCACACTAAAGTCTCACCCAAACCCTATTTTTGCGGAAGCCGCACCGCGCAAAAAATTCGACACAACGAGTACGTCACAGCAACGCGTTGAGACGGACAGGGGAGAGGCGAGGGAAATGATCATGATGCGGAACATAACATGAATATTTGCTGTAGGGAAGGCTTTTGATTGGCCAAGCTATTAGGTGAATCAAATAAGGTCAAACGCAGAGCAAATCTAAGCCGCTAGTTTGAGCCGCTCAACTTCCTTGGCGAATTCAAAGCGGAGTTGGTTTGCCTCCTCTTCGGGCAACCAATTGGCCATGTTGGGAAAGACAATCTGCCAAAGGCGGAATTTCTTTTCAGGCCAAGGCTTTTCAGGGGCTGCGCGTGCGGTTTCGAGCACGGCGAGCAGTTTCTGGCGGCAACGCTCAGGGCTTGGTTCGGCGCTGATCTGGCTTGTGCGCGTTGGGTGTGGGATGCGGCCTTCGGCATCGCCGAACATGCTTATTTGGCCATTTCCGAACAAATCAGTCATCGCCTTCTTCCACCTCTGCTGGCTCTGGCGTGGGAAATTCAAGTTCCGAACGCGTGAGTGTATCGCCCAAAGTCTCATCCAAAACAAGATCAGCAGCATCAAACCAGTGGATAAGTTCGGTGATGCGCGCGGCAGGTTGTGGATAAAGGATGATGATAGCAAGGGCACCTCCGTTCATAAAGTCACACTAAAGTCTCACCTAAACCCTATTTTTTCCGAAGCCGCACCGCGCAAAAAATTCGACACAACGGATATACCACAGCAACGTATTGAGAAGGGCAGGGAAGAAGCGAAAGAGTCAATCATAGTTTGGAACATAACATGAATATCGGTGGTAGGAAAGCGGCTTCCGGTTAGGAAAAAGCCTTTTTCGCCACGCGCTTATTTTTCGCGATGCCCAGCCGTTCGAGCGGATTGATGAGCGCTTCATAACGGCCAAATAGATGCTCCACCCGGTCACGGTCGCTGTCGAAGGCGGTGGAGCGGTAGAGTTTATCGACCGCCAGATCGAGCGCGGCATGGGCTTTACGCAGGTTTCCCGGCATCGTGTCAGGATCATAAAGATCGGCAAGGCTCGACGTCGGATGCGCGGCGCGGGCGTCGAGCACGGCTTGCGCCAGCGCCTCGATTTTGGCGCGCTGCGCCGGGGTGGCATCGGGCCACGGGAAGGTGTTGTAGACGAGGCTGCTTGAAAAACGAAAACGGCTTTCCAACCTACCGCCAATTTGCGCCAACCACGCCATTAGAGAGCGACTGGTAATAATTGCAAATTCCCAGAGCGTTGCGTCTACCAAAAGATAAACAAGATCACTTGGAATTGTCGGAGGTTCTACCCAACCAATCGGGACATATTCCCGTCGTTCGGAACTTACCTTGGGAAACACCAAGTAAGGTTTATCCGGAATCACCGTCATCCCAAATTCCGTTGGGTATCGAGCGGCTGCTAACGTCGATTTCCTCAGGCTTTTTAAGCGTTGTTCCTTAACGATTTTAACGCGTTCAAGAGTAAGTGGCATTGATCGTAAAGCTGATGGATTAATGTCTTTTAAGTTGAGGACCCATCGCAGACCGCCATTTATAAAGTCGTCCCCAGCTACATAGGGGTAGACAAACGGAGCCGCAGCAGGCTCCAATGCGAGCAGTGTGTCTCGATTGGGTCTGTCCAAAACAAATTGACCATAATCAATCGGCTGGCTTCCAGTTCCCATGCGGTTCGCACCGTTTATCGGGTTGGAAGTGGAAGCTACTGTCAAATGCCTGTTCGTCACTCCCCTTGCATCGAACAAATAAGCCGTCAGCGCGCCGTGCTGGCTTTCGACGGGATCGCCCTTGATATCGGGATAGCTGAAAAGGCGCTTTTCGTCTGGCTCATTATCGCGGTGCGTCAGCCCGATGATGACGACATGGACATGTGCCTTCCCGCGCGCCTCGCTCCCCCAACTGAAAGTGCGGTGCGCAAAGAAGATTTCGAGGTGTAGGCGGTCAAACAGGATCGGCCATAGTTGCGCGACCTGTTCGCCTTGGGTGATTGAATTGGTTGAAACGAAGGCGATGCGGATGCGGGGGTTGGCCATAAATTCCTCCCCGTTCCGGGGAGGGGTACCATCCGCAGGATGGTGGAGGGGCACCCGCAGTTTTTCCTGAACCTCTGACGGCGTGACACCTTCACTGTGCCCCTCCACCAGCTTTGCTGGTCCCCCTCCCCGTGCCGGGGAGGAATTTCCAGCCATATACTGCCCCGCCTTGATAAACCATGCCGCGACATAATCGAGTGTGCCACCGCTGCCGCCAAGTCCCGCAATCGCCCGCACCTGCGCGCGTTGCAATTCGCTTTGGAACTTGGCCCCAATAAATGGCGGGTTGCCCATGATGTAGCTGCATTTTTCCGGCGGCAGCAGTTCGGCCCAATCCACCTCAAGTGCATCACCGTGGACGATCTTCGCCGACTGTTTGAGCGGAATGCGCGCGAAGCTCTGCCCGAACGCGAGGCTCAGTTCATTATTGGCGATATGATCGGTCATCCACATCGCGACCTCGGCAATGCGCGCGGGGAATTCTTCAAATTCAATCCCGTAAAACTGATCAACGTTGACGAGACTGAACAGCGCAATGTCAGTCACCCGCTGACCGTCCCACAATTCGTGGAGCACCGCGAGTTCAAGCGCGCGCAGCTCGCGGTAGGCAATCACAAGGAAATTGCCGCAGCCACAAGCCGGATCAAGAAAAGTCAGCCGCGCGAGCTTTCGCTGGAATTCCTGCAACGCGCCCGACCGCCCAGTTTTGCGCGCATTGATCTTGGCAAATTCAACCTTCAGTTCATCAAGGAACAGCGGCCCGATGACTTTGAGGATGTTCGTCTCGGTCGTATAATGCGCGCCTTTCTTGCGGCGCTCGGCTGCATCCATCACCGATTGAAACAGTGATCCAAAGATTGCGGGCGAAACCTTCCCCCAATCAAATCGCGCCGCATCAAGCAGCATCTCACGCGTCTTTGTATCAAACACTGGCGTGCGGATATGCCCGGCAAACAGAGCGCCGTTGACATAGGGGAAGGCACCAAGTTCGCCCGACAGCCCCTTTTGCCGCTGCGCCTCATCAGTGTTGAGCACATCGAACAGCTCAATCAGCATCCGTCCGGTATCGCTGCCATCCTCCTTGGTATCGGCCTCGATCAATTGGAGGAAAATGTCTTTCGGCTCAAAAATGCCGGTATCATCGGCGAACAGGCAGAACAGCAACCGGACGAGCAATTGCTCCAGATCATGGCCGGTATAATTGGCGGCCTCCAACGCATCATGGAGCTTTCCCATCAATTCTGCGGCTTTGATGTTAACCGCCGCTTGCGTGCCAAAGCTGACCCGGCGGCCAAGGATGAACGCGAAACTTTCGATGTGCTTATGCAGATCGGCAAGCGCGAATTTGGTTTCGCGTGCGGTTTCGAGATCAAGCAGGTTCCATGATTGGAAATCGCAGGTCAGCACATATTTCGGCTGTAGGTCTGGCTTTAACCCGTCAACATAATCAAGCGCCTGCCCCTGCGCTTTACCAAGATCAAGCCGCGCGCTTTTCTGTTCGATCAGCAGCGTTGACGGCCAAAATAAATCCATAAAGCCGTGCTTGTTATTAAGCAGCTTGACCCGCTGTTCATAGCTCGCGACTTGTTTGCGCTTGACGCCGAAGATATCGAAGAAATCATTGTAAAAACTCTGCGTCTCACCCTTTTCATAATGGGCGTCATGCCACTCTTCGCTGAACGCTTTGGCGCGCCGTTTGATTTCATCCCAACCTAAGCGCACAAGTCACTGTTCCTCTCACGCGCTTCTTATCGTGCATTACTGATGTAGGAAAGGGCGGTGACCCGACTCTTGGCGCTCCCCCTTGCAATCTCCCCTCGTTCAGCCGATGCAACACCCGTGACTGCGCTCCCCCATTACCCTCCGATTAAAGCCACAGTCTCCGGCCACCAGTTGAAGTTTGTGTTCGGCGGGGCGGAGCGGTTCGCGCTTTTGCTTGATGTGATTGCGGGTGCGCGGGAGGCGCTTCAGCTTTATTTTTACGCCTTTGGGATTGACGCGGCGGGGCGGCGGGTTGTTGACGCCCTGATTGCGGCGCGGGATCGCGGGGTAGAGGTCAGCGTGCTGGTTGACGGCTTTGGTACGCAGGATCAGCCTGATGCGATGTTTGTCGAGATGGTTGAGGCGGGCGTCCACTTTGCCCGGTTTGAGCCGCGCTATGGCCGCCGTTATCTGTTGCGCAATCATCAGAAAATGCTGATTGCTGATGGCCGTTGCGCGGTGATTGGTGGCAGCAATATCGAGGATGCTTATTTCGCCGATGATCCTGCCGGGCATAGCTGGCATGATATTTATCTGCGGATCGAGGGCGACGGTGTGGCGCGGCTGGCGGCGTATCATAGCGCGCTGGCAGATTGGGTTGCCGATCCGAAGTCCGGGATCCGCAGTCTTGTGACGTTGCTTGGACGGCATAGCGATGCAAAGGGGCCGCTGCGCTGGCTTTATGGCGGGCCATCAAAGCGGCTCAACGCGATCACGCGCGCTTTGCGAGAGGGCATCGTGCGCGGCGCTCAGGTTGATATGGTGCAGGCCTATTTCGCGCCCAACTGGGGGTTCCTGCGCAAGCTGGGCAGCGCGGCGACGCGCGGACGCTTTCGGCTGATTACGGCGTCTCGCTCGGATAATAATATCACGATTGCGGCGGCGCGGCACTGCTACCGGCGGCTGCTCAAACGGTCAGCGCAGATTTATGAATATCTGCCTCAAATGCTCCATATGAAGCTCATCGTGATTGATGATGTCACCTATGTTGGTTCGGCCAATTTCGATATGCGTAGCCTGTATTTGAATACTGAAATCATGCTGCGGATTGATGATGCAGGGCTGGCGGATCAAATGCGCGGGGTGATTGATCAGCACTGCGCGCACTGTGCGCAGGTGACGCGTGAGACGCACCGCGCGGACTCGTCATGGCATCGCCGCGCGCGCTGGTTGTTTGGCTATCTGATCGTTACGGCGCTTGATTACCGGCTGACGCGTAATCTCAATTGGAAGACGGATTAGTCCTTCCAAGCCCAAAACAAGCAGCAGGGCGGGACGTTCCAATATTCCATCGCTTGATCAATCCGCCCGAAATGGGGCGAAATGAAATCACGAACCTTCGCGCGGAATTGATATACCAGAAATGCGCCGCCGGGACGAAGCACATCTGCGGTTGCTTTTGCGATTGCCGGGCCAACCCCGGTTGGGAGTGTCGAAAAGGGCAGGCCAGACAAAACATAGTCGGCCGTGTCAAAGCCCGAATCGCGCACAATCTGCTCAACATCCGCCGCCGATCCAAGCACCGGACGGAACCTTGTGTCGAGGATCGTATCGCTAAGATAAGCAATGAAATCAGGGTTCGTATCGATTGCGATGTACACCGCATCTGCTGATAGGCGCTTTAGGATATGCTGAGAAAATGTCCCAACGCCAGGGCCATATTCAACGAACAACCGCGTGTTTGCCCAATCAACCGGCTTGAGCATATGGGCAATGAGCGTATCCGATGACGGGATGACTGAGCCAACCATCACTGGATGTTTGAGAAAGCCCTTGAGGAACATCGCCCAAGGGCCACGCGCTTTGCGTCGTTTCAAAATCGTGGCGGCATCAGCCGAAGAGGGCGTCATATAAATCCTTGGCGGCAACTCGTTTTGCCAGCGTTCGCAAAAGCCGCCGCCAATGGCAAGCACGAATAGTCATCAATGTGTAATCAAGCGCTTTACCGCGACCGATTGATGCGATTAACAGGTTCACAAATGAAACCGAATCGTCCCCTCTATATGTGTTTGAGCCTCTGACGTGGCTGACGCAAAAGCCAATAACCGCGATTTCACGATCCTCTTTCTAGTGATGCTGACAACTGGCGCTGGTAATACCGCGCTCCAGTCTGTGCTACCAACAATTGGCCGGACGATGGGTGTTGCTGATAGCGTGATCGCTGCTGCGTTCTCAGTGTCTGCCGCAATCTGGGTTATCGCCGCGCCAATCTGGGCGCGCAGGTCAGACCGTGATGGACGGCGTGAGATGGTATTGATCGGTCTTGGCGGGTTTGTTGGCTCGGTCGCGCTCTGTGGCATCATCCTGACCGCAGGGCTGCGCGGCTGGATTGGCCCTGTCGCGACGATGATCTGCTTTGTCGGCGCGCGGATGCTCTACGGCATGTTTGGCGCTGCGGCCCCGCCCGCCGCACAGGCAATGGTGGCGCTGCGGACATCACGTGCAAGCCGCACGAAGGCACTGACGATGCTTGGTTCGGCGTTTGGGCTTGGTACGATCCTTGGCCCGGCTGCCGCGCCGTGGCTGGTTGGCTTGCCTTTTGTTGGTTTTGCTGGGCCAGCCTTTATCTTTGCTGGCGGCGGCGCAATTGTTTTGTTTTTTGCTTATAAGAACCTACGCGATGATGGCCCTGAAGATATTGGGCGCGGCGCAGTCAACAGCTACCCCTCAATCGGAGGCGCGCCCGCTGGCGCAAGCATTACCGCTGCCACGGCTGATCAAAGCAGCGAACGCCTTGCGCTTACTGATAAGCGGATATGGCCGTGGATGCTGATGGGGCTGGTGATGGGCCACGCGCAGGCGATGACGGGGCAGGCGATTGGATTTCTGGTGATTGACCGGCTCGGCCTGCCGCTCACTGATGCGCAGCAAGCAATCGGAATCGTCCTGATGGTTGGAGCAGGGGCGGCGCTACTGGTGCAATGGGGGCTGATCCCGCTGCTTAATCTCGCGCCGCGCAATATGGTCATCTTTGGCCTTGTCATTGCGGCAATTGGCACTGGTCTTACTGGCTTTGCCGAATCGCTTTATGGTATTGCCTGTGCCTATGCACTCGCCTGTGTGGGCTTTGGCTTTACGAGGCCGGGCTTTACGGCTGGATCATCACTTGCGGTTGATCGCAGCCTGCAGGGCGCGGTGGCTGGCCGGGTGACCTCAGTAAACGGTGCGGCGTTTGTTTTGGGGCCGTCGATCGGTGTTGGATTATATGAGCTTTATCAGCCACTTCCCTACTTTCTCTCGGCGGCGATGCTCGGTGGCCTGATCATTTATGCGCTGCGCAAACTTAAGTCAGCGCCACTTGATCTGGCAGCCGACGACGATTGAGCAAAAAAAGGGTCAGCCCACGAAGAGCTGACCCATAAAGTCTTTAGGAGAGGATGCCTGAAAGGCCTAGTCTGTTTGCACTGCACCATAAAATTGTGCAAGTGCGAAATGAAGAACCATAATTGCAATTTTTGCATCTAGTGCTTATTTAGCCAAAGATGTTTTGAAAGGAGCAGTCATGCGTCGCCTGCCATCGCTTGCCGGGGTTGAAGCCTTTGTTCATGTCGCGCGACTTGGTTCTGTGAAGGCTGCTGCAGAGGAACTTTCACTTTCGTCGCCCGCGCTTAGCCGCCGTATTCAGTCGCTTGAACGCTTTGTTGACCGGCCATTATTTGAGCGGCGACATCAGGCAATTCATCTTAATGAAGACGGTGAGAAGCTGATGCAGTTGGTCGCCCCAATTCTCGATTCGCTCACCGATGCGATTGAAACTTTGACCAGCCCGAACCCAGTGATGCGGCTACGTTTAGGTGTCCTGCCGCTCTATGCCCAGCAGCGATTGTTGCCAAATTTGCCGCAGTTGCGAGCATTGCATCCCTCGCTTCATCTTGATGTCGATACAGCCGCACATAGTGTCACTCGGCTTGGGGAGGGACTTGATGTTGCGATCACCCTCGCGCGCGAGATCGACCCCGCGCTCTACGCCCGGCGGCTAGACCGCAACAAAGTGTTCGCGATTGGCGCACGGCGGCTATTGCAGGGCCCTCACGCGATTACGAAGCCTGAACAGCTTGCCGAAATGACGGTGTTCATCCACCGCGATATGCCAGAAACTTTCAGCGAATGGCGCAAGGCGGTTAATGTCGAGGATGTCGAGCCGACCGCGATTGATCATTTCGACTCAGGCCAGTTGATGCTTGAGGCGGCGGCGCAAGGCTTAGGCATTGCCTTCATGCACCAGAGCCATCTTGAAAATGCCAATGATGAACGACTGGTCAAAATTTTCGATCATGACGTTGATAGCCCGTACAGCTATTGGTTCGTTTGCCGCCCGAAGGCGCTCAAAAGCCAGCCAGTCAAATTATTTCATGACTGGCTGGTCTCACTTGAGGATTAAGCCACGCTCGCCTTAACGATTTTGCCTGGTGCGCGGGGTGGCTCGCCCTTTGGCAGCGCGTCAACATGTTCCATGCCCGACGTTACCTCGCCCCACACAGTATATTGGCCGTCAAGGAAGCGCGCATCATCAAGGCAGATGAAAAATTGGCTGTTTGCGCTGTTCGGGCTTGACGAACGCGCCATCGAACAAACGCCGCGCAGATGCGGTTCACGGCTGAATTCAGCCTTTACGTCGGGCAATTGTGACCCGCCCATGCCAGTGCCGGTTGGATCGCCGCCCTGCGCCATAAATCCGTCGATCACGCGGTGAAAGACCACGCCGTCGTAAAAGCCTTCGCTGGCAAGCGTGCTGATCCGCTCAACATGGCCAGGGGCTAGGTCAGCGCGGAGCTTGATAACGACATCGCCGCCATCGACGGTAAGAGTAAGGGTTTCAGCCATCAATAAGTCCTTCGTTTAAGATTTCGCCGCAGGCTTTAGGCTGCTGTTGCTATTCTTGCCAGCCCAAATCGGTGAAGCAGATTTTGCCTATTATTGTAAAAATATTTTACAAAGGTGACATAAGTGACGCGTATTCGATAAAAAATTCATGCAAATTTGTCCTGATTTGCGATGTTGTAGTATGCTGACTTTAACTTAACCCGTTCGTCCCGAGCGCAGTCGAGGGACGTGCAACAAGTGCAGATGTCTCGACTTCGCTCGACACGAACGGGGCTGGTTTGGCTTATACCCATCATGTTAACGCCGCCAACCGTGCGGTCGCTTCATCTGCTGAAATGGTGGTTCAGGGGGCTTTGCATAATGACTGTCTCGTTTCGCAAAATTTTCAACTTCGCGGTTGCGCGCTTTTAATGCGGCTTCGGCTTGGCTGGCGTCGCCCTCATCTTCGTCTTCTTCACGGGCCAGTGCTTCAAGGTCTTTCTCATCCATATTCATTGGATGATCAGGATCATCGCCGTGTTTTTCCTCGTCAGTCCAAATGATCGGCCCATCACGCAGGCGATTGATCATTTCGGGCCAGCGCCGCGCGGTCATATCGCGTTCGAGATGCAGCCGCCCAAACTTGTCCATATTCTGAATGATCATCAAGCTGACTCGCTCGTTGAAGACACGTCGTTCGCCAACAATTTCGCCTTTGTAGAAAACCGGCATTGGTACGCCGTTAAGGCTGCGATCAAGCAATTGATGCGCAAGCTGTTGTATTCCGAATTCAAGCGCGCCTTCCCACGCGACATCAAACGGCTGACCAATCATGCGTGAACGGAGCCTATAGGCCGAATGGCGGCTCATTCCCACCATATCTGCGGCGTGAGAGACTGAGCCTGTTTCGGCAAGAAATTCGATAAAGCGCGCCATTTTGTCTCGGTTCCAGCCATTGTGCCGTGCGCGCGGCATATGCTGTAATGATGAAACATCATCATTGAGGTTGAACGAAGCAGCGTCGGCAATCACCGAGGCGGCGGGGTGAGCGGGGGAGTGGTTCTGTTCCATATAACAAGGCTATGCGAATCATGTGTGTGTAGGAAAGCGTTATTTTCATGATTTGTTCTTTTTTGAAGTGCGTTAGTGGTTGGTGATGCCAGTGTCTCCGTTCGTGTCGAGCGAAGTCGAGACACC
>JANOXQ010000118.1:0-7599 GCA_031418495.1 Sphingomonadales bacterium | reverse complement strand
GCGTCGTTCTGTGCCGCGCGGGGTTGCGCTTGGGCTGCTCGTCGGGATTTTTCTGCTGATTCCTGGGGTACAGATCATTGGCGTCGCGATGCTCGCGTTGCCATGCCGCGCCAATATCCCGATTGGTGCTGCGATGACATTTTTGTCAAACCCAGCAACGACGCCGTTTATCCTGATTGCGTCAACAGCCGCTGGAAATTGGGCGCTTGGTCTCCATGCTGATGTGGCGACGTTTGACCGTTTAATTCGGGAAGGCGCCGGTTTTCAGCAATGGACAACATGGCTGTTTTCGGAGGCTGCTCCAGCAATGCTTGCTGGGCTTGCGCTCATCGCATTCGGTGCCGCAGTAGTTGGTTATGCAGTTTCGGTCGTCGTTTGGCGGTTCTGGATCGCAGGAAAGTGGCGCCGTAGGCACGGGCGCGCGCATTGATATGCCAGAGGGCAAGACACGCAACTTTGCTGAACGGTCACCTATGGTAAATGAACGCGGGCTGTTGGTTATTGTCGCTTCAGCCGCAATTGTTTCGGCTTTACTGTTGCTTTGGGTCGCCGGTGATGCGGTACTTGCAGCGGCGTTCATGGCAGGTGTTCTGGCGATTGGCGCACTCGTGTTTGCAGGTAGTCGTTTGTTCCCGGCGCGCACATCGTCGCAGCTTGAATTTGATTGGTCTCTGGTTCGTGAAGCTGCTGACAATGATGAAGTTGCAGTTGCGGTTACGGACCGGATTGGCCGTTTAGTCTGTGCGAACGCCCTTCTTGACAGTTGGTTTGGTGGGCCGCTGGCACCGCCTGCGCTCGGCCTTTCGAGCGCTGATGAGGCGGCTTTGATGACCGCAGGACGCGTTGCGTGGCGTGATGGGCGCAGTGTTGCTGTTCAGTTGCACCGCGATCTCTTTACATTCGATGCCGAAGTTCTGCGTAGTGGTCGCTCGGAAGATCATCTGATCTGGCGATTTCGCGCGACGCAGAATTTTGATCTTGTTACCGAGGCGCGGCGATTGATTGACGGGCCTGCAGGGACGCGCGTTGGCGAGGCTGGGATGATGGTCGTCCTCGTCAGCGCTGACGGACGTATAAAGACAGCAACACCGGGTTTCGTTATCCGTGCGGCTGGCCGGATCGAGGCACAGATTGCCGGACGCGATTTGGTTGCTCTGCTTATAACTGGCAGTGATGGTGCAGTACGCTTTGTGAATGAGGGGCGTAACGGGGCGCCGCTGCGGTTGCTGCAAATTCCGGTTGATCCCGATAATCCAGAAACGCCAACGCTGATCATCCTGCTTGATGATGATGGCCGCAGAGCGGGCGGTGCAGTTGATGCGGGCATCGGCCATATTCAGAGTCTTCTAGGGGTACTTCCGCTTGGGCTTGCGCTTGCTGACCGTGACGGGCGGTTCCTCTATTTGAACGATGCTTTTTGCCGCGCGGTTAATCTGCCCGCCGGATCAAAGCCAATTTATCCCGGCGATCTGGTTGTGCGTGAGGATAAGGCAGCGGTGGCCGATTCTGTTCGTCGGTTTGCCACTGGCCAAGCGATGACCGGCGATATCGCCGTGCGGCTGCGCGATCAGCCCGATGAGCCGGTTGCGCTTACTATTGCTGGCGCGCGCGGGCTTGGTGAGGCGGCGGTGCTGCTTTCAATCAAGGATGGCAGCGAGGAATCAAAACTTAAAAAACAAGTTGCTCAGGCCACAAAAATGCAAGCGGTTGGACAGCTTGCTGGTGGTGTTGCGCATGATTTCAACAACATCCTCACCGGAATTATTGGCCACTGCGATCTGATGCTCATGCGCCATACGCCCGGCGATAGCGATTATGACGATATTCAGCAGATCAAAAATAACTCAAACCGCGCGGCCAGCCTGACGCGGCAATTGCTTGCCTTCTCGCGCCAGCAAACGCTTCGCCCGCAAATCCTTCAGCTTCCCGATATTGTTGCTGAGATTTCTAACCTACTCCAGCGCCTACTGGGTGAAACTGTTACGCTTACCGTCAAGCATGGACGCAGCCTTGGCGCGGTGCGTGCTGATCCGGGGCAGCTTGAGCAAGTGATCGTCAACCTCGTCGTTAACGCGCGCGACGCGATGCCGCGCGGTGGTACTGTAACGGTTCAGACCTACGCCGTTTCAACCGCAGAAGTTCGTAAACTCGGCAGCGATATCTTGCCAATCACTGATTATACCGCACTTAGCATTTCAGATACCGGCACTGGCATACCGCCCGAGCTGTTGCCCAAAATATTTGAGCCGTTCTTCACCACCAAAGACGTGGGGAAGGGTACCGGGCTTGGCCTTTCGACGGTGTACGGCATCGTCAAGCAATCGGGCGGCTTCATCTTCGCCGATTCCAAAATTGGGGCTGGGACGAGCTTCGTCATCTACTTGCCGGTTCACCGCAGCGAAGTCGGGACAGTGCCTGCGCCTGTCAAATCCAAGCCAAAGCCAACTGAAACATGGGGCAGTGGCAATATTCTGCTGGTTGAAGACGAAGATATGGTGCGTGCCGTGGCCGAACGCGCGTTGACGCGGAATGGTTATACCGTCGTCACCGCTGCAAACGGAGAGGCAGGGCTCGAAATCCTTGCCAGTAGGAGCGATATTGATTTGATCGTATCCGACGTCGTCATGCCAGTGATGGATGGGCCAACGATGGTGCGGCAAGCGCGGATCGATTTTCCGAAGATGCCGATTCTCTTTATGTCGGGCTATGCCGAGGAACAATTACGCAAAATGATTGATCTGGATAACATCGCTTTCCTACCAAAACCCTTTTCAGTTCAACAGCTTGCCGAGGCTGTGCGCGATATTGTGACCGCACGCTAAATTATTTTGTGTTCCGCTCTTGTTCTTTAAGAACAAACTAGATACAAGCTAATCGTACACCGCGATATTCGCTTGTCAGCTAAGAAGGGACGCGTCATGGCCGCACAATTGAAACTTATCGATTCTGAGAAAAAAATGGCAAATAGCGACAGAGAAAAAGCATTAGAAGCCGCACTCGCACAGATTGATCGTGCCTTTGGTAAAGGTTCAGCAATGAAGCTGGGCTCGCGTGAAGCGATTGAAATTGAGGCGGTGTCCACTGGATCACTTGGCCTCGATATTGCGCTTGGTATCGGTGGTCTGCCTAAAGGCCGGGTGATTGAAATTTTCGGGCCGGAAAGCTCAGGCAAGACAACGCTTGCGCTTCATGCAATTGCTGAAGCTCAGAAGGCGGGCGGTACTGCTGCGTTTATCGATGCCGAACATGCGCTCGATCCGGGCTATGCCAAGAAATTGGGCGTTGATATCGATAATTTGATCGTCTCGCAGCCGGATACAGGCGAACAGGCGCTTGAGATTTGTGACACGCTCGTGCGTTCAAACGCGGTTGATGTGTTGGTAATCGATTCAGTAGCTGCGCTTGTTCCGCGTGCTGAAATCGAAGGCGAAATGGGCGATAGCCATGTTGGTTTGCAAGCCCGTTTGATGAGCCAAGCGCTGCGCAAGATTACGGGTTCGATCAGCCGTTCAAAATGCACCGTCATTTTCATCAATCAAATCCGTATGAAAATTGGCGTGATGTATGGTTCGCCAGAAACGACGACTGGCGGCAATGCTCTCAAGTTTTATGCGTCGGTGCGGCTCGATATTCGGCGCACCGGCCAGATTAAGGATCGCGAAGATATTGTTGGCAACACCACACGCGTGAAGGTCGTTAAGAACAAGGTCGCGCCGCCGTTCAAGCAGGTTGAATTCGATATCATGTACGGGCAGGGCATTTCGAAAAATGGGGAAATTCTTGATCTTGGTGTCAAGGCCGGAATTGTCGAAAAATCGGGCGCTTGGTTTAGTTATGACTCGATCCGCCTTGGCCAAGGCCGTGAGAATTCGAAAACTTATTTGAGCGAAAACCCTGAGGTTGCGCTCAAGATTGAAGCGGCAATTCGCGGCAAAACCGAAGAAGTCGCCGAAGTGATGATGACAGGACCCGAGGCTGACGACGATCTTTGATGCGAACACCTCTGGGCGCGATGCTTGCATCAACCGTCCGTAGCGCATTCCTCAAGGCATAATCGCTTAGAGCCTCAAGCAACGAAAGGCCCGCCCATCCCCCGGCGGGCCTTTTTGTGCGTGACTTTTTGAATGAACCTCGCAATCAATGCTGGGATGCTTCCACTTTTTCACCTCATTGGCTTACCAACCGATATTAACAGCTCGTTCGAGCGCGGTGCGGCCTCTGGGCCAATGGCCATTCGCGAGGCACTGTGGAGCGATCGCGGAAATCTCTCATGCGAAAATGGTATGGAAGTCGGGGTTGATTTCGTGCTCGAAGATTTGGGTGATCTTCCACTAACTGAAGATACGTCGTCGGATGATATTGAGATCAGCAACGCCGTTGCCAAAAGCCTTGCCGCTGGGGCAGTGCCGTTGTTGCTCGGCGGTGATCATGCGGTGACCGTGCCGACAATGTCTGCGATTTACGCGCACCACGGGCCGGTTAGTATATTGCACTTTGATGCTCATCCCGATCTTTATGATGATTTTGATGATAACCCGCGTTCGCACGCTTCGCCTTTTGCCCGGATTATGGAGGCAGGCTATGCCCACCGGTTGGTTCAGGTGGGTATCAGAACTCTGACGCGCCACTGCCGCGAACAGGCCGAACGTTTCGGCGTTGAAATCATTCAAATGCCACACTTCACGCCAGAGGCCGTGCCGGTGCTGAGCGGCCCGCTATTCATCTCGCTTGATCTTGACGGCATTGACCCCTCACAAGCCCCCGGTGTCTCACACCCCGAACCCGGCGGATTATCGGTACGCGATGTTTTGAACGTGTTAGACCGTATCAGCGGCACGATTGTTGGGGCTGACATCGTTGAGCTTAACCCATCGCGCGATATTGCAAATGTCACAGCCATCCTCGCGACCAAACTAGTTCGTGAAATTGCCGCCCGTGCCACCCAATTAAACTATCATAAGGAACCCACATCATGACTATTATCGTTCATCATTTACAGGACTCACGCTCACAGCGCGTGCTTTGGCTGCTTGAGGAACTCGGCGTCGCTTACGAAATCAAGCGCTATGAACGCAACCCGATGACACGGCTTGCTCCACCCGAATTGCTTGCGATCCATCCGCTCGGTAAATCGCCAATGATCACTATCAACGGGGTGGTTATCGCCGAAACAGGTGCAATCTTTGAGGCGCTGCTTGACCGGTTTGATACCGAGCATCGCCTCCACCCGGCGCGTGATCATGCCGATTATGAAACACACCGTTACTGGATGCACTATGCCGAAGGTTCAGCAATGCCACCGCTTGTGATGAAGCTGATCATGGGGATGATCCCCGATCAAACTGGCCCAGCATTTGGCTTTGTAGAGGCGCAGATCGCGCTCCATCTCAAATATCAGGAATCGGTCGTTGTCGAAAAGGGCGGCTTTACCGGAAGCACATTTAGCGCCGCCGACATCATCATGAGCTTTCCCATTGAGGCCGCCAATGTTCGTGCCAACCTTGCAGAGACTGCACCAAAACTGGCCGAATGGCTTGCCGTGGTACGCGCACGCCCAAGCTACCGTGCTGCGCTTGATAAAGGCGGTTCTTACAGCTTTGCCTAAAGCTCGCGAAGTGCCCGTGCTGGCCGTGCGGCGAGTGCGGGTATCGCTCCTGCCAGACCAAGGCCAAGCGTAAGCGCGGCACCGATGCCAAGCGTCGCCAGTACAACGCCCCAATCGGGCGCCCATTCGAGCGTCAGTACTTTAGTGACCACATACCAACCGCCACCTGCGCCAATGCCAAGCGCGATGCCCGATACAATCAGCGCGAGGATGATATATTCGATTGCCTGCCCGCCAAGGATTTGCCGCCTAGTCGCGCCGAGCAGTTTCATGAGCACGGCATCATAAACGCGCGCTTGTTGCGCCGCCGCGATAGCCCCAACCAATACTGCAATGCCTGCGAAGATGGCCACCGAAGCCGCCGCGCGGACGGCCGCCGAAAGCTGGCCAAGCAAGGTGCTGACCGAGGCAATCACTTCCTTAACCCGCACCAACGATGATGACGGAAAGGCTTTGGCAACATCGCGGTTGATCTGCGCCTCACGTTCTGCGCCCGCCGTGGGCGGTACTGCGATAGTCGCCAAATAGCTGTGTGGCGCGCTTTGGAGCGCATTTGGAGAAAAGATCAGCGCGAAATTAAGGCCAAGTGAATCCCAGTTAATCTCACGGAAATTGGCGATCTTTGCTGGCACCTCAACACCGAGAACCGAGACAACCAACTCGTCACCAAGTCTGAGGCCAAGCGCGTTGGCGGCGTCAATATCCACCGAAACAAGCGAAGGCCCGCTATAATTCTTTGGCCACCATTTACCCTTCACCACAGCGTTACCAGCGGGCGGCTCGTCAGCATAAGTGAGCCCGCGATCACCGCGCAAAACCCACGCTTCTTGAGGGATATTTTTCATATCTGCGACACGCTCACCGCGTAGTGAAACCACCGCTCCGCGCAGCGACGGCACCGTGACCACGTCTGACCCCGGCGCTGCATTTTCAACAATCGCACGAAACTGATCAACCCCATCTTGCGGGATATCAAGCGCAAAGAAACTTGGCGCTTTTTTAGGGATTGTGCTGTTCATCTGGCCCGAAAGATTGGTTTCGATCACCGCAAGTGTTGTGAAGAGTGAGAGGCCAAGCCCAAGCGCGACAACAAGCCGCCCAGTTTGCGCGCCGGGCCGGAGGAGGTTGGCAAGCGCCAGCCGAGGCAAGGGCGCACGTGGGCGCGGTAGTTTCGCAGCAGTCCACTGAACAAGACCGCCAACCACCGCAAGAATCACAAGGAGCAGCAGTGCTGCTGCAAGGAAAAAGGCTGCAAAAAGTGGCTCACGCGCCGAAAATATAGCAAGCGCACCAAGCACTGCCGCCATCACCGCGACAAACGCGATGACACTAGCGCTTGGTCGATCTGATTGAACCACGCCGCCGCGAAAAAGCGATGCCGCGCGGACACTTTGCGCGCGGGCCAAGGGGATGGTTGCAAACAGCACCGCCGTAAGCAATCCGAACGCTGCACTGATCGCCAGCGGCTTGGGGTACACCGCAAACCCTTCTGGCATTGGCAGGGCATTGCCCGCAAATTGGGATGCAATCGCAGGAAGGGCAGCACCAAGCGCAAGCCCAGCGACGATCCCGCCTACCGACACAATCATGATCTGCAGAAAATAAGTGAGAAAAATCGTTCGCGAATCTGCACCCAATGCTTTCATCGTTGCGATGCTGCTCCGCTTGGTGGCAAGATAGCTAGAGACGCCGTTACCAACGCCAATTCCAGCAATCACAAGCGCGGTCAACCCAACGAGCGAGAGGAATTGCCCCATCCGCTCAACAAATCGGCGCGTTGCAGGTGCGCCGTCACTGCGATCACCCACTTCCCAACCGGCTTGCGGAAACTGCTTATCAATCCGGGTGATAATTGGTTTAGGATTAGCGCCACTCGCCAAGCGGATGCGGTAGCGCATGTCATAAATGCTGCCGGGCTGAACAAGCTGCGTTGCGGGCACGTCGGACAGGTTGATGAGCGACGTTGGCCCAAAGGCGAAGCCAGAGCCAACCTT
>JANOXQ010000117.1:0-31834 GCA_031418495.1 Sphingomonadales bacterium | reverse complement strand
CCCCGGTACGGGTTTTTTTTTTGGTTGCTCCCCAAAAATTTTTTTTTGCCCCGGGGGTTGGTGGCCTCGTCCCCCCGGGTGGGCGCGGGGTACGCTTCCCCCCCCCCCACGAACGTGGATTGGTCAAAATTCTCTATGCCGCCATTTCCTCGGCACTAAGCGCATAAAGCCCAGCCGCACCAGCGCGCGCCGAGGCCGCCAACCCAAGCGCCTCTGGCACAATATGCGCAAGATAATAGCCAGCGGTCGCAACTTTGGCCTTATGAAATGCGCTGTCATGCGCCGCTGCAATCCGCATTTGCCGTTCGAGCAGCCAGCCGGAGACAGCAACTGAAACCATCGTCAGAAAGGGCGTGCTTCCCGCAAGCCGATCATCAATGCTTGCCGTAAGCATATGCGCAGCCGCACCCTCGACGGCATTGATCAGCGCGATCAGCGCGCTATCCACCGCCTCAGCGCGCATGTCGGCGATCAGTGCGGCAAGCCCCGCCCCGCCGTCTCCGGTCAGTTTGCGCCCGACGAGATCGGCCGCCTGAATGCCGTTGGTGCCCTCATAAATCGGGGCAATGCGGATATCGCGGTAATGCTGAGCAGCACCGGTTTCTTCGACAAAGCCCATGCCGCCATGGACTTGGACGCCGAGGCTCGCGATTTCGCAGCCAACGTCAGACCCGTAAGATTTGGCGAGCGGCGTCAGGATATCAAGCCGCACCTTCGCGCCCTCTATGCCCAAATGCGCGCGGTCAACCTGACCCGCCGCATAATAGAGCAGCGCCCGCGCGGCTTGGGTCAGTGCCTTCATCCGCATCAGCGTCCGGCGGACATCGGGATGTTCGATAATCGCGACGGGAGCCGCCGTTTCAGCGCCCGCCCGCGCCGATTGAATACGCTGCGTCGCATAGGCAATCGCGGTCTGGGTCGCGTGCTCGCCAATCTCAACCCCTTGCAAGCCAACGTTTAGCCGTGCATTATTCATCATCGTGAACATTGCACGTATCCCTGCCATTTCAGGGCCGATCAAATGACCAGTACAAGCGTCATCATCGCCGAATGCAAGCACGCACGTCGGCGAGGCATGAATGCCCAGCTTATGCTCGATCGACACACAGCGGACGTCATTACGGCTGCCATCGGGGCGAATTTTTGGCACTAGGAATAGCGATATCCCCTTCGTTCCAGCGGGCGCGCCCGGCGTGCGCGCGAGAACGAGATGAATGATGTTTTCGGCGAGATCATGTTCACCAAAGGTGATGTAAATCTTGGTGCCTTTGATCAGGAAGCTACCATCGCCCTGCGGCGTCGCGGTGGTGCGGAGCGCGCCAACGTCAGACCCCGCCTGCGGCTCAGTCAGGTTCATCGTCCCCGTCCATTCGCCAGTCACAAGTTTTGGCAGATAATAGTCGCGCTGTTCGTCGCTGCCGTGCTGAGCAATCGCCTCAATCGCGCCGACCGTAAGCATTGGGCAGAGCGTGAAGGCCATATTGGCGGTGCCCAGATCCTCAATCACCACCGTCGCGAGTGCGAACGGCAGCCCCTGCCCGCCGAACGCTTCCGGCCCATCAAGCGATCCCCAACCGCCCTCGACATAAGCCTTATAAGCCTCGCGGAATCCCGGCGGCATCGTGACCGCACCGTCTTTCCACTGTGCGCCGTGTTGATCACCGACCCAATTGAGCGGCCCCCATTCGCCGTGCGCAAAGCTGCCAGCACCTTCAAGGATCGCATCCACCATATCAGTTGAGGCAGCGGCAAAGCGCTCAGTCGCGGCGAGTTCATCAATCCGCGTTACGGTTTCAAGAACGAAGCGTTGTTCGGCAATCGGGGGGGTATAAGTCATGCGTGATACTCAGGTTGGCAGGATCAATTCAGCACCGCTATAGCGGCGACCATGCCAAGCGCAAAACCCAGTTTTACCACCCGCATTTGCCCCTACGGTAGTGCAGCGATTGCCGAGGCCGCAGCGCTGATCATTGCGGGCCAAGTCGTAGCGGTGCCAACCGAAACAGTTTACGGACTCGCAGGCGATGCCACCAATGGCGAAGCGGTTGCCGCGATTTACGCCGCCAAAGGTCGCCCGAGTTTCAATCCGTTGATCGTCCACGTGCCAGACCTTGAAGCGGCTGAAGCGATCGCGGTTTTCGGTGAGGCGGCGCGGGCATTGGCAGCCGCACATTGGCCGGGGCCGCTGACGCTCGTTCTGCCGCTGCGCCCCGACAGCGAAATTGCAAGCCTCGTCACAGCAGGTCTAACAACCATCGCAATCCGTGTACCCGCCCACCCGGCAATGCAGGCGCTGCTCAAATCGTGCGGACGCCCGCTTGCAGCACCTAGCGCGAACGCTAGCGGCAGCATCAGCCCGACCCGCGCCGCGCATGTCGCATTGAGCCTAAATGGTCGCATCCCGATGATTATCGACGCAGGCGCCTGTGCGGTTGGGCTCGAATCAACCATCGTTGCGGTTGGTGAGGACGGTGCGCTCCGCCTGCTCCGCCCCGGCCCAATTGACCTTGGCCTTTCGCTTGAAAGCGGCGGCGACATCGAAGCCCCCGGCCAACTCGCCAGCCACTATGCACCGACAAAACCGCTGCGGCTGAATGCAGTCGCGGCGGAAGATGACGAATGGCTCATCGGCTTTGGCGATGTGCTCGGCGATGCCACCCTATCGCCAAACGGCAACCTAATCGAAGCCGCCGCCAACCTGTTTGACCTGCTACATCAAGCAGATGCCTCACATTACGCAAAGATTGCAGTAACATCCGTACCGAATAACGGCCTTGGAACTGCAATCAATGATAGGTTATCGCGTGCTGCTCATTAAAAAACAAGCAATTTAGAACCTTGCCGACAAACCAATCGTTATATAACGCCCTATACTGTCAAAGATTGCGGAGCCAGTCCCTGCACCAGAAAGACCAAATGGCGGTTTACGATCAAATATATTGTCAACCGAAACATAAACGTCTGAATCTTTATCCAAGTCATAACCGATACGCGCACTATGATAGAATGCATTACCTGTTTTAAGGAAATCTTGTGCGTCGGGGTCTTCGGGTGGTCTTCCGCCAACTGTTTTTACTGACTCTGCATCAACGAGAAGTTGATTACCGATATAGCGCAACTCATAATTCAGGCTTAATTTACCTGTTTTAAAATTGGCTATAAAATTCGATAAGTAACGCGGATCTCCTAATTCAGATAAAGATCGATCAGGCCTATTAGGTTCAGCAACAAAAGGAAAATCATCTCTACGAATAACGTAAGTTGTTAAATTCCTGAGAGACAATGTCCCAATCTTACCAATTTTAATTTTATAATTTGTCTCAAAATCAATTCCTTTTGCTAGCAATCCAGAAAAATTTAGAGATTGTTGGCGAATGAACGCAATATTAAATTGTGCAATATTGTTAGGATTATTGGCACCTGCACGATCAGACAAAGGACAAAACAAATTATTGATAGTTGCTGCATCAACGCATTGATCTAAAATATCTTGAGCTGCAACCGAAGAAATCGCTTTATTGATTCGAATTCGATAATAATCTGCTGAGAATGAAAATCCCGGTAAGAATGAAGGCTGAAAGACACCGCCTAATGTTAATGAACGCGATGTTTCTTCGCTTAAGTTGCGATTGCCGCCAGATGTTCCTTCAGGAGTTGCGGTTAAATCAGAAACAAATCCTACTGGAATACCAAGTGCCGCGCAATTTGCGCTACGCGTTGCTGTGCCCGAACCAATTTCGTTAATATCGCAAGGGTCAGTAACCCCAAAGAAATTCTGCACGTTTGGCCCGAACAACTCCGTTACGTTTGGCGCCCTAACTGAACGCGAGTAATTTGCCCGAAAACGAATATCTTTGATCGGGGCATATTGCCCACCGATTTTGAATGCATAAACACCACCAACTTGTTTTGTACTGTAATTTGCATATCGGAAACCAAGGTCAATCGATAATTCATCAGCAAATCGTGTTTTGCGGAAAAACGGCAAGCTAACTTCGACGAACCCTTCCGTAACGCTCACTGATCCTCGTTCATCTTGTAGCGCATTCAAAAATGTTAGGCCATCGCGTAGAAGGTTGATACCTGTTGTATCGCCTGGAACCCCATTAAGTGCATCTGGCACTGTAAACCGGCTACTATCGCGTCGATATTCGAAACCCACTGCAATACCAATTGGGCCGCCCGGCAATTTGAAAAAACCACCACTATCCCCGCTTAAATAACCCGACGCGACACTTTGTTGAAGAGTGTTGCGAGTGGCGCTGGTAGTATTAATGAACGACACCGCCTCTGGGCTAGGATTTCCTTCACCAAAAACATTGACTGGCACACAATTATCAACATCAAAGTTACCGCTATTGCGATTTCCAGCAGTCAACGTCGAGCGACAGACAATAGCACCCCGCGCGCCAAGAACACCAGCAACATCGCGCACTGCATCGACAGCATTCGTAAAACGCTGCTCAACTCGATTGTTGAGTGACGTTAATTTTAATTTAGAACGACTGTATGTATAGGATATTTCATAATTCAGATGATCACTCAAATCCCCCGAAAATCCGCCCGAGAACCGATAAAGATCGCGCTCGTTTGTCTCACCGCGCGACCCAAAATCAATGTTATTACGCTGAAACGTAAACGTACCATCATCGCCAACAACACCCGCATTTTGGAGGGCACCAAGCGCTTGAGCCGTTAGAAAAGGGTTATCGATCGAAGCCGTAACTGGATTTCCGAGTCCGTTGAAAGCTGGGCCGCCCGAAAATGACAATGTATTAGTTCTGGCAAACTTGCCTTCTGCTGAAAATTTAAGTGCAGGACTGAAGTCATAACTTGCTAACACATTGGCTGCGTAACGTTTAATCTCAGGAAGAAGTTGTTCGGTGCGATTAAAGTTGCTGCCATCTCCGCCTTGAGTAACGCGAGCACCCGTAGTAACACCATTATCTCGCCTGCGGAAATCTCTTGCGCCAAAATCTGCTGGGGTAAGTGAACCATCCGGCCTAAATCTCAGCACGCTGAGCGTTCTACAGTTCGGTGAGAAGCAAACCGTTCCACCATCTGAAAACACAATAGATCTTACCCCGCGAACAAAAATGGAGTCAGGAACAGCGTCATTTGCACTATTTACGTTGGCCGGATTGACGACGAACGTGTCATTGTTGCGTGAAAAACTGCGACGCGAAAAATCTAGGCTATCTGTATAATTATACTCAATAGAACCGGCAATGTTACCGCGTCCCTCGCTGAAATTCTTTCCAAGAGTAACTGATCCACCTGCACGGTTAGCATCGCTTCTGCTTGAACGGCTACCAAAACCAGTAAAAGCAGCGCCATCAAAATCTTTCTTAGTGATGAAGTTTACAACACCTGAAACCGCATCTGAACCATATACCGCTGAAGCGCCGCCAGTAATAACATCAACACGCTCAAGAAGAGCAGTTGAAATCGTATTAACATCAACTTGGCTTGAGCCTTGCAAGCTACCAACCTGTCGGCGACCGTTAATGAGAACAAGCGTACGAACGCTACCGAGCCCACGCAAATCTAAAAAGTTAACGCCTGCTGTACCGATCGCTTGATTTGAATTCCCGAGTGAAAAAGAGGAACGAAGGGCGGGTAAGTTATTAAGGGTGTCACCAAGGGTTGTGCCGCTTCCCCTTAGCAGATCCTCTGCATTTATAGACGTTAATGGAATCGCTGACTCTTCGTTGCTTGTCCGCTTAATCCGCGAGCCGGTAACAACAATAAGCTCTTTCGTATCCTCGTCCTCATCACTGGCTGACTGCTTTGACGCGGACGGTTCATTTTGTGTAGCTGTCTGAGCATAGGCCTGCCAAGGCATCGCCGTTGAAGCAAGTAAAACACATGGCGCGAGAAAAAAGCGGTTTGAATAAACGGTTTTCAAAAAAAGTGCGTATGGCATTAGTAACCTCCCGTTCTTATGCCCCCCGACATTCTTATAAAAGTATTGGTTACACTTTTGAACGCCCATGTAAATCCTTTATCTTTTCAGTGCTTCAACCGCACAGCAAAGCCTTTCCGCAGTTTCGCGAGCTTAGGCGGAATCACCGCGAGGCAATAGCCATTCGACTGCCCCTCGCCGTCCCAGTAACGCTGATGATAATCTTCGGCCGGATACCAGATGGCCATTGGCTCAATCGTTGTCACAATCGGTTTTGACTGATCGGCCTGCGCCCGTTCAATCCCGGCACGCGCCTCGGCCTCCTGCGCGGCGTCCTCAACAAACAAAGCCGAGCGATACTGGGTGCCAACGTCATTGCCCTGCCGATTAAGCTGCGTCGCATCATGTGTCGCAAAATGAATGTCGAGGATGTCGGCGTAGCTGATGAGGGCGGGATCATAAGTCACCCGGATCGCCTCGGCATGGCCGGTATTGCCGTTGCACACTTGCTTGTAAGTGGGATTGACGACGCTGCCGCCGATATAGCCGCTCTCAACCGCGATCACCCCGGTCAAGCTCTGAAACACCGCCTCAACACACCAGAAACAGCCGCCAGCGATGATGCAAGATGATGGGGTGGTCATTGGGTGGCTCCTGTAGTTTTTCCTAAGATGGGGACGGGTAGATCAACCGCAAAGGGGAAACGACAAATTTCGCGAGATTGCGCCACGTTATGCGAAATTGACATCCTCGCTCATTGAAATATGGTCACACATATGATACCAACAGATCGTGTCTTAGAGGAATATTTGGATAGCCAAGAGCGCAGCCCCTTCCGGCGCTGGCTTGAGGCGCTTGATCCAAAGGCACGTGCCAAGGTTACTGTTGCTGTTTCAAGAGTTGAGCAGGGCAACGATAGCGCGATTAAGTCCGTCGGCAACGGGGTTTGTGAGATCAGGATCGATTGGGGGCCGGGCTACCGGGTCTATTTCGGTTTTGACGGTGCGACGCTCATCATCCTGTTGGCGGGCGGCAGCAAGCAGCGCCAAAATCGGGATATTGCCGAGGCCAAGGCAATGTGGGCCGATTACAAACGCCGCAAGAAAGGAACATGACTGTGCCACTTACAAGATCATTCAAAGAAACCGTCGCCGCCAACATCAGGAACGACCCCGAATTTCGTGAAGCCCTCCTCACCGAAGCCATCGAAGTGCTCCTTTCGGGCGATGTGCAAACCGGCAAGGCTGTTTTGCGCGATTACATCAACGCAACGCTGGGCTTCACCGAACTAAGCGCCCGCACTGGTACACCAGCCAAGAGCCTGATGCGGATGTTCAGCCCCAGCGGCAACCCGACCGCACGGACTCTATTCGCAGTGATACACGAATTGCAGAAGGCGGCTGGATTAGTGCTGGAATTGAAACGGGCGGCGTGATTCAATGATCAGAATCCAAATTTCTTGCGGTGAAGCGCGAGGCGGACTTTTTGACCCTCTGTCAGATCAAGTTGTCCCAATGTTTTAATTTCCAATGCCGAAGCCGCGATTTGGCTAATACTAGCGGCAAAAATTGGTTTTCCATCGTCACTAAAACTCACAAGCCCTGTGTCAAAAGCGGCATCCCACAAGGCTGAGAGTAACAATCCATTGTCTGGATTTAAACGCTCGGGATCATCCGGCTCAATGTCTCCCCATGCCACGATATGCGACGCCCTAAGTAGCTTCTTGTCAGTAATACCTGTCACTTGGCAACGCGATCCTCGCAAGCGGATCATCTCTTTTCGGAAAAAATTCTGTCCTATCCGTGCTTTCGCAATCACTTCCCGTTCTGTTGCACCAAATTTGTCGAAATAGTCCTGAAATCGACTTTGACGGCTGATCTCGGCGGCTCCTTCGCGTGTATCCGAAATTCGGAATCCGGCCTCTTCAAGGAGAGTGCACGCTTTGCCACTGCCATAACCTGCATAGAATGGCTTGGGTTGACCTAGAGCATTTCTGGCGATTGCTTTAGCGGGATAGGGGCCACGTTCTGGATGCTTCTTTGACAAAACCCAATAGAAATCTGGCACTCGATTTCCGAACCGATCAAGATAGGGTTGAAGCCCCAACTCGTCGAAAAGCCGCATCTCCGTTTCGACGGCTTCGGGGGAGAGTTTGACCATTCAATACGTCCGCCCCACCAGCACGCGCTCAACCGCAGCCTCACCCGTAAAGAAACACACCCCATCCGCCGCCGCAGCAGCCAGCGGCGCATTGCGCATGGTGAGCTTTAACGCCTTCAACTGCTCAACGATCTTTTCGAGTGCAGCGCCAGTTGGCCGCGCCCATTGCACTTCAACCCAGCCGACGAATTTCGCGTCGTCGCCTTTGAAGTGCGCGGCGAGATCAGTCACATCGCGGGCGATGTTGGCGTCGAGCCTCAACTTGGCCTCAGTATACAGCCCCGACTGTATTTCTTCGAGAAGCGCCGCCGCACCTGCCAAAAACTCCGCGCGCGGGGTGAAGGCGGTCGCGAGTTTGCCGCTGTCCTGATAAAGCTTGTCGCGCCGGATCACCGCCGCCTTGCCGTCCGCCACATCACGCGGGCCGATTTCAACGATCACGGGCGCACCTTTTTTGACCCAGCTCCAGCGCTTGGTCTGCGCCTTGGTGGCCTTGGTATCGAGCAACACCCGCACTGGCTCACCAAACGCGCTTAGCCCGCGCAGTTCAGCCGCGAGCGCCCGACAATAGTCAAGCACCGCCGCGTCGCCATCATCATCGCGTAGCATCGGGATAATCACAATCTGTTGTGGTGCGATTTGGGGCGGGCAGCGCAGGCCGTCATCATCACCGTGTGTCATGATCACGCCGCCGATCAGCCGCGTTGAAACGCCCCAGCTTGTCGTGTGGGCAAGCGCAATGCCGCCGTCCTTATCCTGATATTTAATCCCAGCCGCCTCGGCAAAAGTGGTGCCGAGATAATGCGAGGTTCCGGCCTGAAGCGCCTTGCCGTCCTGCATCATCGCCTCAATGCTGTAGGTCGCGTCAGCGCCGGGGAAACGCTCATTTTCAGGCTTTTCACCAGCCACAACGGGCATCGCCAGCGGCCCTTCGGCAAAGGCGCGGTACATCTCAAGCGCGCGCAGCGTTTCGGACATTGCGTCGGCCTTATCGGCGTGTGCGGTGTGGCCTTCTTGCCAAAGAAATTCGCTCGTCCGCAGGAACATCCGCGTCCGCATTTCCCAGCGGACGACATTGGCCCATTGGTTGACCATCAGCGGCAGATCGCGCCACGATTGCACCCAGCGGCTCATCGCCGCGCCAATCACCGTTTCCGATGTCGGGCGCACGACCAGCGGCTCTTCAAGTTTGGCCGATGGATCAACCACGAGCTTGCCATTGCCGTCTGCGATCAAACGGTGATGCGTGACGACCGCCATTTCCTTGGCAAAGCCGTCCACATGATCGGCCTCTTTTTCAAAGAAAGAGAGCGGGATGAAGAGCGGGAAATAGCAATTTTCAACACCTGCGAGCTTAATTTCTGCGTCCATCAACTTCTGGATACGCTCCCAAATGCCGTAGCCCCACGGCTTGATCACCATGCAGCCGCGCACCCCCGATTCCTCGGCCAAATCAGCTTCGGCAATGAGTTCTTGATACCAAGCGGAGAAGTTGGCGGCGCGGGTTGTGTTAAGGGCGTGTTTCATGCGGTGCGCTTTAGACGGCAGTGTTTGAGGGGGCAAGTTTGAGCTGGCGCAAAAAAGCGATACCAACTTCATTGCCTTACAAAGCCTAAGCTGGCAGAATTTTGATCTGGAGTATCGCTCCCTGCCTCGCCTTTCTAGTTATAAATGCTCCGATCCTCGAAATGTCGCTATCAACCGATAAGATGAGCGTTGCAGCGCTGCAAATAAAGCACTGTGGATAGAGACCAAACAGATTTTAGTCATAGCGTAATACGCTACGAACAGAATAACGAATGCCGAGGGAAATAATATTTCTCTCGGCATTCGTTATCAAATTTTATATATAACTAACACTATTATGATCAATTGGTTCGCTTTGCGATTGCGGCTGCAAGCGCCACTTGTTCCGAAGGAGACACTTCCTTCATTATGCTATCAAGTGCTTGGCGCGAGAATCCCGATGAGTCGCTATTTTGCAATTTAACGAACGAATCTGCCAGTCGGTTAATATCGACACGCGATCCAAAAAAGTCTGACGCTTTGTTTTGATTAACGAAATCCTTAGCAGAGAATTGGGTCTGGCTGTCAGGAAGCGCATCAAGAGTGCGGAGTAATTGCCCTTGATCCGTTGGTTTCAACTTATCCAAAACTTGAATAAGCGCCTTCATAGCAAATTCAGGCGAGCTTGTTTTCGCCAAATCGACAAATTTGCTAGCGATACCTGCTATATCGGCATTATTTGCATCAAAACCAGTTTTGAGGCCAAATATACCAATGTCTTTTTCGAGAAATTTATCAACATTGAAACTAGCAGAGCCAGCTTGCGCACCGATATTTTGATTTGACTGAGTCAAGGACGCGACATTAATCATCATACATCTCCATACAAAATGGATCGTAAAACTAACATGTCCGGCACCCGGGGTATCTAGTCGATTCGACTAGAAAACTAGTCGAATCGACTAGACACGAAGGGTAACCTTGGCAATATCGACCAACTTTTCACGCGGCGCGCCTTCATGAGCACGGGCGACTTCGACGGCTTCTTGCGTTTGCTAAACTGTCTGTAAATCAGCGGTCGCGGCATTGGCCCGCCACACTATATCAGCAAAATCAGGTCAGCGATCCCCTCCATGTCCACCCGCGTCGCGCAATTGGTCTTGTGCAAGCTCTAATTCGCGGCGGTCTCCCTCTGGTGTGCGAAGTGCCAACGCGTGGGTTCTGAATTCGTCGCGCTGCGCTCATTCTCAACAAGCTATCGCCGGAACGCATCAAGCGCTTGCCGCGCTATCCAAGCATTTCGGCGGTATTGCTCGGGCGATTGGCGATAGCGCAAGCGTATCAAGGCAAGCGGCTTGGCGGCGCGCTGGTCGCCGATGCGCTGCTACGCGCAACACGTACCGAAGTCATGGCCTATGCAATGATAGTCGATGCCAAAGATGCACAGGCCGTTAGTTTTTATGAGCATCTCGGATTTGAGCGACTGGGCGATGATCTCCGTAAATTGATACGCTCGCTATAAGCAAAGCATTGCGCAACTGCTCGCCGTATTGAGGCGGCGGCGGTAGGTGCGTTCAGCAAGATAATCTGCCGATTCAGGGCACCAGCGGCACGGCGGCTCGAAGACGCACCAGCGGTGCATTGGCAATGGCGCAAGGTTGATTGAAGGCAAAATCCCGGTTTCGGCGCTTCTGGGCCAGTCGCTTTATTTCCGAACCCACGCTACCGCTTGGAGCGGGGCGATTATATGGTCGGCCACTTCGCCTTGATCGACTTCGTGGCTTTTGACGTTGCTTCGCGCTTGTCGATATCTCGCACATGTTAAGTGCTTAGCCCGAGCCGTTATCGCCTGCCTTTACAAATTTGTCCGGACAAATTTCATTTGTTACTCGTAATAATTTGCGATAGCCTAATCTCAAATTTGGGGATTTGTTGTGAAACAGCTTGGCTTCGGAATAATGATGGTCGCATCAAGCCCACTTCTGGCGAGCCCATCCAACCTTCTTACCCCCGGCACCTACACGAACGAAGAAGAGGTGTATTTTGAAAAAGAGGCTTGGAGAATGCCGCCGCCGTGGATCGCGCTGCGGATAACGCGCGAAGCTGGCAAAACCTTGATCGCTTGGGTTGATGCTTATGGTCAGCCAGTGACGAATAGTTTTGAGATTACAGCCAATACTCCTGACACGATCACGACAAAGATCGGCAAGGACGGCAAAACCACGCTGCGCCGTGCGCGTGATGTTACATGCTGGGGCACCGCACCAAAAGCCCAGAAAAAAGCCGATGGCAGTGAAGATTGGTACCTTATCCCCGGCCTTAAAATGCATGATCAGGGCGGCCGTGTTCGCTTTGGCGGCGGAACAAGCGGCGCGCCCGAAGTCATCCTGCGGATGCGCAATGTCGTCTGGGCGAGCGGAACAAATCGGCCAAGCATCGTCCTTTATGTCCACACGCCTGCCGAGTCCGAACGCGCGGTGTCTTATGTCTGGGGCGATCCCGATGTCGGGCGGCTCGGGGTCAATCTACGCTGGATGCAGGCAAGCTGTACCATTTCCAAGGGAGAGAGATTATGAAGGCCTTACTCATCGCCGCAAGCTTTTTGGCACTTACAGTCCCAGCACAGGCGCGAATGCTCGATCCGGCAGTACCCGCCGATGCGTTTGAAATCTCAAAGCGCGTTCAGTGTGGTGAAAAAGACGGCGTCCCTGCGGTCTACTACTGGTCAGGCAAAGTCTATTCGCGCGTCTCTGGTGAACCCGACCGTCATCTGTTCACTGGTGAAGGCATGAACGTCCGCCAATGTGTCGCGGTTGAAGATCCAAAGCGCGGCAAGGGTTACCGCCTCGTCAGCCGTGAGGTGATGTTTTACACTGACACCAAAACGGGTGAGATCGTCCGCAAATGGGCAAACCCATGGACTGACGAGAGCGTTGACGTGATGCAAATCAACAATGATCCGGTCAATTCGCGCCCAAACTTTCCAATCAGTGCTGATGGCAAACCAGCGAGCATATCAATCCGGCGACAGGGCCGCTGGCTATTCCTACCATTTGAAGTTCCGCTCTTTTACGAGAACCCGCTTGCTGGCGGATATCAGGATTTTATCGGCGGCAAATATCATGCGATGGAGATTTTTGATTTCGCCTTTGATGCCGCTGAAATGCTCGATACCAAAAACCCAACGGCTTATCCAAGCGTATCATGGGTGCGTATTTCGGATTGGATGCCGTGGATGAAAATGCGCGGGCGGCAGGGGTATTTAGTGTTCAACGCGATGGGCGCAAAGCTCAAAAGCTATGATGAGCTGCCCAAGATAATCAAAGATGAGATTACCACAAACTACCCAATCTATACCGCACCCCCGCCCGGCGATGATACCCGTCCCAATGATACGACTTGGACGGTGTTCAAACGGATGATTGATGGCCAGCGCCCCAAGGCGACGGCGAAGTAAGCGCGCCTAGGGCCGCAGCACGGTTGAACCTGTTGTTTTGCGCCCTTCGAGATCGCGGTGCGCTTGGGCTGCATCTTCAAGCGCATAGGTCTGGCCAATGGTGACGGCGATGATTCCGCGCCGGATCATGTCAAACACGCGGTCAGCCCCTGTGGATCGCTCGACTGGATCGGCATAATAGTCAAACAAGGTCGGCCGTGTATTATAGAGCGATCCTTTTTGCGCGAGGATGCCAAGGTTCACCCCGCCAACCGGCGCATCAGCATTACCGTAGTTGACGATCAAGCCGCGCCGCCCTGTGCTATCAAGTGAAGCCTCCCAAGTGGCCATGCCAACGCCGTCAAAGGTGACGCGCACGCCAGCACCGCCGGTGATTTCGCGAACAGTCTTAGCGACATCTTCTTGGCCATAGAGAATGATATGATCGGCACCGGCAGCGCGCGCCAAAGCCGCCTTTTCTTCAGTACTGACCGTTCCGATCACCGTCGCACCGACATGCTTTAGCCACTGAACAAGCAGCAAGCCGACCCCGCCGGCGGCTGCATGGACGAGCACGGCTTGCCCTGCTTGAACTTTCGCACAGCGCTCAACCAAAAATTCAGTAGTGCAGCCTTTGAGCAAGGCGGCGGCGGCAATATCGTCACTAATGTCATCAGGCGTTGCAAAAAGCGTTGTTGCGGGCAGTTTACGCAAAGTCGTGTAAGCGCCCATCGCTGGGCCGAAGGTGCAAACGCGCTGACCAATCTTAAACGCGGTGACGCCGTCTCCCAAAGCCTCGACTATGCCTGCGGCTTCAAGCCCAAGCCCTGATGGTAACGCCACCGGATAAATGCCGCGACGGTGATAAGTGTCGATGAAGTTGAGACCGACGGCGGTATTGCGCATCTGAACCTCGCCGGGGCCAGGCGAGGCCACGTCAACATCAATCCATTCGATCACTTCGGGGCCACCGTACTGGGCGATTTGGGCTGTGCGTGTCATCATTATAGATCCTCTTGTTCGTTGATCTTTGGCGCTTCAATCAGCAGCACCTGACACTGTGCCACGCCAGCACGCAACAGTTTTGCTTTGCCATATTCAGGCGAGTTCCAGAAGGCACGGGCAGCCTCTTTCGATGGCCATTCAGAGATCACCATTGATGCGCTGTCACCAAAATCTCCTTCAAGCAGCTCAACACCGGGGCCACGCAGCACATATTTTCCGCCAAACTTCGCAACCAGATCCGCCGCAACCGCACCGTAGCCAGCAATGAATGTGGCGCGATCAGCAATCTTTGCGGTAACAATCATATAAGCGGTCACAGCCCATCCTTCATATCCTGACTGTAGCAGAATCGTGACAATGGTACAGATTTTCTAGGCCTCACACAAATTTGTCTGGACAAATTTTTCATATGGTGGAACCACTGTACGAAATTGGAATGGGGGAGAAAGAAATATGCGCGGTTTGAAAAAAGCTCTGCTGCTTGCGGCAACGATGGCGGTTCCAGCATCGGCATTGGCACAGGAGGCCGCAGCCGCCGATGAAAGCACCGATATCATCGTAACCGCGCGTAAAAAGTAAGAAACGCTCCAGAACGCCCCAACGACAGTCGCGGTGGTCACTGCGGAATATATTGATCGGCTTGGTCTCGACAGCCTGTCAGACCTTTCAAAGACCACTTCGGGGCTTACTTTTGACGATAGCTTTGGCCGCGATGGCAACCGCCCCGTTATTCGCGGGCAGGCAAACTTGCTTGGTCAATCGGGTGTAGCCTTCTTCATCGACGGGATTTATTACAGCGGCTCGCTTGCCGATTATGATGTTGACGGGATTGAGCGGATCGAAGTCGTCAAAGGCCCACAAAGCGCGCTTTACGGCCGCAATACCTATTCGGGCGCGATCAACATCATTTCTAAAACGACTGGTGACAAGTTTGAAGGCAAGCTCTCGGTCGATATCGGCGAAAATGAGCGTTATGATATTACTGCGGGCCTACGCGGCCCGATCACCGATTCTCTTTCTGCGACAGTGAACGCTCGCTTTTATGATTTTGGCGGCGAATTTCGCAATCAATTTGATGGCTCGAAAATTGGCAAACAATCCTCTTACTCATTTTCAGGTGCATTCAAGTTTGATAACGGCGGTCCGCTGACAGTCGCTCTGCGCAGCTATTACAACCGAACCGATGACGGACAGCCTGCAATCTTTGCAACAAGTGCGAATGATAATAATTGCCTGCCTGACAATGGCGCGCTCTATCGCGGTAATGGCCGCTATTTCTGCGGCGTAATCCGTCCGCAAGCCATCAACACCGATTTCACACGTCAATTTGTTAACCCCGGCGACGTCGGGCTTGAGTCAGATCAGCTCAACACCAGTTTCCGCGTTGATTATGATTTGAGTGATAAGGTCACGCTGTCATCTCTCACTGGCTATAATTATCGCGCCGCGACCAGCGCGTTTGACGCTGACTATACGCCCAATAGTTTCCAGACGACTTTGTTCGCTAGCTTCCCGATTGGCGCGCCACTGCCACTGGCGCCACCGCGCAACCGGCGGCTGAGCTTTGTCGGCTCGGTCAGCGATTTCACTTTCGATAGTTTCCAGCGCACCCAAGATATCTCACAAGAACTGCGCTTACAGTATGACAGCGACCAGCTTCATCTGATCCTTGGCGGCTATTTTTTCGACCAGTCCGATGACACGCGCGACACTCGTACGCTGCCCGCCGATGCACTGGCCCGCGCCAATGCCAATTCGGTCATCGCGATCAATGCTGCTTGCGCACGTAGCCCGGTTTGTGCGCAGCCGGTGCCAATCGCAGTTGCGCTGCCGCTGTCACGCGATGTCAACAATGTCGATATCACCAACAAAGCGGTATTTGGATCAATCGGCTTTGATATCACTTCCAAATTCTCGCTTAGCCTTGAAGGGCGCTATGCCGAAGAAAAAATCACCCAAGGCACAATTGATGTTGATGCAGGGCGACCAGTGCCTGCGCCTGTTATCGCCAGAGCCAAATTCACCAAATTTACGCCGCGCGGCACTCTGTCATGGCAGTTCACCCCAAACAACCTAGTGTACGGCGTTTATGCTGAAGGGCAAAAACCTGGCGGTTTCAATGGCGTTTCGGCGATCCGAGGCGGGCTTCCGTCGTTTGGACCGGAGAATGTTGAGACCTATGAACTCGGCTTCAAAAACCGCTTCCTAAACGGGGCCTTCACCGCCAATCTGGCGCTATTTCGCAACAAGATCACTGGATATCAACTGACCCAGAATGTGAGCGTGTCACCAAATCAAGTCTCGGCAGTTGTGAACGCAGGCAATGCCTCGATCAAAGGCCTTAACTTGAACTGCGCGCGCGGCCTGATCGTCACCTGACCGTCACAGCAAATTATTCATTAGCAGACTCCAAATTCACTAGCGGCTTTGATGAAAATCAGGGTGTGCTCAATGATGTTGCCGATGACAGCCTCGTCAATTGCTCAATTGGGGATCAATTTCCTAACATCACTGGCTGCCAATCACTGTTCGGATCAATCAAAGGTCGCGAAATCCCACGCGCATCTAAGCACCAGATCTTTTTTGATGTAGATTATAACCGGCCAATCGGCAGCGGCAATTGGGAGGTTTTTGCAGGTGGCAATGTCAGCCTGATCTCATCAAGCTTTGCGCAGGTCGATAATCTTGCCAAAACCGGCGGATCAGTCGTCACCGATGTTCGCCTTGGTGTTCAGAATGATCGGTATAAAGTGCAATTTTACGTCAAGAACCTGTTCGATGAAGATGCCGTTGCACAGATCATCCGCTTTGCCGACGCGAATAATGATCTGCGCCGTAACTTCATCGCAGGGCTTCGTCCCGGTCGCCGTATCGGGGTGATTTTGACTGCAGGGTTTTGATTGACGCGCATTTACCATGCGCACATATTATGCACGTGGTAAATGCAGCAAAAACACCCCGTAAAGCGACCAACCTCACGCTTGATGCACAGGCTATCGCCGACGCGAAGGCGCTTGGCATCAACATCTCGGCGGCGTGTGAAGAAGGGCTTGTTGTGGCGATTTCAAAAGCACGTAGCGAAAAATGGCTGCGTGAGAATCGTGCGGCGCTTGAGTCCTCAAATGCCTATGTGGAAAAGTATGGCCTGCCACTCGCCAAATACCGCATGTTTTAATGGCCCGTTTTGATGTCCACCGTTTAAGTAGCGGCGACGGCTTGGTACTTGATTGTCAGGCAGATTTACTCTCGCATCTTCAGTCGCGGTTCGTTGTGCCACGCATGCCGCCCGAGCATGGGCCGGAGCGTGCCGCACGGTTCAACCCACTCTTCAATGTTGAGGGCGTCGCGTTAGCGATGTACACGCAATATGCAGGGGCCATGCAGAAAAATGAGCTAGGGTCAGTGATAACCTCAATAAACGATCACGACACGGAGATTTTAGCCGCGATTGATATGCTCATCACAGGCTAATGAAGCCGATTAAGCCGTCCCGCCAACCGTTAGCCCCTCAACGAGCAAGGTCGGCTGACCAACGCCTGCTGGCACGCTCTGCCCGCCTTTTCCGCAAACACCAACGCCTTCATCAAGCGCGAAGTCATTGCCGATGCCGGTAACTTTGGTGAGGACGCTTGGGCCGTCACCGATCAGTGTCGCGCCCTTGATCGGGGCGCCGATCTTGCCATTCTCAACCTTATACGCCTCAGTGCAACTGAACACGAATTTCCCTGAGACAATATCAACCTGCCCGCCGCCAAAACTTTTGGCAAATATCCCGTTTTTCACACGCGATAAAAGCTCAGCCGGATCATCGCGGCCTGCTTTCATAAAAGTATTGGTCATACGCGGCATTGGCGCATGGGCGAAGGATTCGCGGCGGCCATTGCCTGTCGGCGAAACACCCATCAGCCGGGCATTAAGTCGATCCTGCATATAACCTTTGAGGATGCCATCTTCGATCAGGATCGTTTCTTCGGTCGGCGTGCCCTCATCATCGATGGTGAGCGAGCCGCGCCGGTCAGGCAATGAACCATCATCAACAATCGTAATACCAGCAGCGGCAACACGTTCACCAATCCGCCCAGAGAAGGCCGAACTGCCCTTGCGGTTAAAATCACCCTCCAGCCCGTGGCCAATCGCTTCATGAAGAATAATACCAGGCCAACCGGGGCCAAGTAGAACCGTCATTTCGCCTGCAGGCGCATCAACACTTTCAAGATTGGTCAGCGCCTGCTTGAGCGCCTCATCAATTGCGCGGTTCCATGTCGCGGGATCGAACAGGCTTTCGTAAAGATAGCGTCCGCCCATACCGAAGTTGCCGCTTTCACGCCGCCCGTTCACTTCACAAACAATGCTAACACCGAGGCGCACCTGCGGACGGATATCAGTTGCAACAAAGCCGTCAGCGCGCACGATTTCAATCACGCTCCAAGCGCCAGAGAGGCTGACCGAAACTTGCGCGACGCGCGGGTCGCGTGCGCGCGCAGCGGCGTCAATCTGCTGACACAGCGCGACTTTTTGTGCGAACGGGATGAGCGCCATCGGATTGTCATTGGTGTAAAGGTGGCGATTATTCTTGCGTGGCGGAGCCATCGCTACGCCCGTTGTCGGATCAAGCAAGGTCAGCGTTTCGCCCGCACGGCGGATGGCAGCCTCGCTGATTTCATTAGCATGGGCGAACCCAGTCATCTCACCTGAAACGCCGCGCAGCCCAAACCCAGCATCATTCGAATAATCCGCCATTTTAAGGCGACCGTCATCAAAGCCGAAACTTTCAGAGACACGGTATTGGAGATAAAGTTCACCGTCATCACAGCGATCAAGCAGAGATTTGGTTATGCGCTGTGCGGTTGTGGGGTCAAGCGCACCGTCACGGTAAAGCAAGCTGCGGGGGTCAGAATGTTTTGTCATGTTGAACATATAGGTAGCCTAATGCTCACTGTCTATTCACCAGCGTGCAGCCGCCGCATCATCGCTTGCGCGCGGCTCAACCCAAAGCACGCGGCCATCCACAAAGCGCTCTTGCTTCCAAAACGGTGCGTCGGTTTTGAGCCGGTCGATCAAGAAGGCACATGCCTCAAGCGCTGCCGCACGGTGCGGCGATGCGGTACCGACGAACACGATACGCTCGCCCGGCGCCATCGGTCCTACGCGGTGAATGATTGTCACACCCTCAAGCGCCCAGCGCGACATGGCTGCATCCGCAAGCCTATGCAACGCAGCCTCCGTCATTCCCGGATAATGCTCAAGCGTAAGTTCGCTTAAACCCCCATCGCCGCGCACTAGACCGGTAAAACTTGCAACTGCGCCGCCACCCAACGCTTCGAGCTGCGTGAACTCAGCCCCGACATCAAAGGTTTCAGTCTGTACTTTGATCCGCTTCATCCGCCTGTTACCGGCGGGAAAAACGCAATTTCCTTGGGGCTACCAAAGGCGGCATCCATTGCCGTCATTTGCTGATCAACCGCACAGCGTAAACGTGAGAGATCGGCAAAAGCCAGAGCATAGCCTTCGCCGCGCTGCGCAAGCCAACCCGCAAGTGCGGCTGGCGTATCAATCCCCGCAGGAAATGTGTCGATAACCTCTTCGGCTATACCGACCTTCTCACGCACCCAAGCGAGATAAAGGAGCGTAACCGCCACAGCCAATCAATCCATATGCCGCAGGCCAACGCGCAGATAATCCCAACCCGTGATTGCAGTCAGTGCCGCCGCCGCCCACAGCGTTGTAAGACCGACCAGTTTCACCCAAGCAAGATGGGGAACTGCGCCTGCGAGGATTAACGCGCCAAGCGCTACCAGTTGGAACGTTGTCTTCCATTTCGCAAGCTGGCTGACTGGCATCGACACCCGCAAATCAGCGAGAAATTCGCGCAGGCCAGAAACTGCGATTTCGCGCATTAGGATCATGATTGCCGGTATAATATGCCAGCCCATGATATCCTTGGTATTGACCAGCATCATCAGCACCGCCGCGATCATGATCTTATCCGCTATCGGGTCAAGAAAAACGCCGAGCTTTGAGACCGCTCCCTGCGCGCGTGCAACATAGCCGTCGAAATAATCGGTAATCCCCATCAGGCAATAGAGCGCAAAGGCAATTGCGTAGCCCGCCTCCCAGTTTGGATGCCAGAGTAAGGCTACCAAAATCGGCACGGCAAATATCCGTGACAGGGTAAGAATATTGGGCAGCGTCAGCATCTCGCCCCCTTCATAACCCGCCCTACGCAAACTGCTAGCCCTTTAGACGCTCATCGGTATTGCAAGGCTCGTTGGCGGGCTGCACGGCGTAGCGACTGCAGGATCAAAGCGTTGCCAGCCATCAGGGCCAAGCCGCTCAATCGGCTGGAATTTGACCTTATACTCCATCCGCTTTGATCCCTGAATCCAATAACCAAGATAGACATAAGGCAGGCCAGCAGCAGTGGCGCGCAGGATGTGATCCATGATGATAAAATTACCGAGGCCTGGGCGGTTTTCATCATCGGGTTCAAAATAGCTATAAATCATCGAAAGGCCGTCGGCCTGCTGATCAGTAACACAACCGCCAACCAAGCGGCCTTGCCGTCCATCAACCGACGGCTCGCGATATTCAACAACATAGCTATTTACCGGAGTCTGTTCGACCATATCGGCATAGTCAATTTCATCCATGCCGACCATGCCACCGGTTGGATGACGCGCATCAAGATAGCGGCGCAGAAGGTCAAACTGCTCCTGCGTTGACCAAGGGCGACAGGCAGTCACTTCAAGGTCGTTATGGAGCTTCAACAATTTGCGCTGGCTAGTGTTTGGCTTAAATTCGCCTGTGACAACGCGTACCGAAACACAGGCCGAACAATCAATGCAGCTTGGCCGGTACGCTACGCCCTGACTGCGACGAAACCCGATCTTGCCAAGCGCATCATTTAGCTCAGCCGCATGTTGGCCGCTTAGCTCAGTGAAGACTTTTCGTTCTTGCTTGCCCGGCAAATAGGGGCACGGAGCAGGGCTTGTGACAAAGAAGCGCGGAAAACGGAATTGCGCGGTCACGTTCTAATCTGTCCTTCATTGCGTTCAATTATCATGTGATAAGAGTATGCTGCGATAAGCGTGTGATGAAAAGCGCATTTACCAACTATTATGCGTTAACGGCATGAACTTGACGCGAATTTAGGCAAGTTCGACGCGCGAAGCCTCATACCCATCGCGGGCAAGTGCCGCCATGAGCGATTCGAGATGCGCTGCATCACGCGTTTCGCATTCGATATCGGTGATCAGCCCCTTGGCAGGCAGAGTCGTAAACACGCGCTGATGATATATTTCGATGATGTTGACGCGCTGCTCATCAAAAATCCGCGCGACGTTGAATAGTGCGCCGGGGCGATCCTGCAAGCGAATGCGCAACCGAGCGAGTCGCCCTGACCGCGCAAGATCGCGCAGCAACACATTGGCAAGCAAGCGTGTATCGATATTGCCACCACACAGGATAATGCCAACCGTCTTACCCTTGAAGCGCTCAGGATGCGCGAGAAGTGCCGCCAAGCCCGCAGCACCCGCCCCTTCAGCGACGGTCTTTTCAATCTGGAGCAAAAGGCTAACCGCGCGCTCAAGATCGCGTTCGCTGACAAGCAATATGTCGTCGACAATCGCCTCAACAATTTTCCGCGTCATTTCGCCGGGATATTTAACTGCAATCCCTTCGGCGAGCGTATCGCCCTCGCACGGCTGATCAGTGCCGTTGATAACATTATACATCGACGGGTAAAGCTCAGCCTGCACCCCAATTAGCATGATATCAGGATTAAGCCCCTTGGCCGCGACGCCCATACCCGAAATTAAACCGCCACCGCCAATCGGTATCACCAGAGTATCAATCTCAGGCGCATCTGTAAGCATTTCGAGCGCAGCCGTTCCCTGCCCTGCGATCACATCCGGCTCATCGAAGGGATGCACGAACGTCAGTCCTCGCTCCCCTTCTAGCTGCCGGGCATAAGCATAGGCCGCATCAAAAGTCTCGCCGTGGAGAACAACAGTGGCACCGTGGCCCTCGGTTTGCATCACTTTTACCGTCGGCGTTGGCTGCGGCATGACAATGGTGACTGGCACGCCAAGCCGCTTACCATGATAGGCAAGCCCTTGCGCATGATTACCTGCCGACGCGGCGATTACGCCATTTTTGCGCGCATTATCGCCAAGCTGAAGCAACCGGTTAAGCGCGCCGCGCTCCTTGAACGCCGCCGTAAACTGAAGATTCTCAAACTTGATGTAGACCGTTGTTCCGGTCAATTCAGACAGTGTCTGGCTAATCAGCGTTGGTGTGCGCACAACCGAATTGCCAATCCGCACCTGTGCCGCACGAACATCATTGAGGGTCACGGGAAAGGGTTCATTGGTTTTGAGAGCAGTCGCCATGGGAAAGCCGCTTAGAGCATCTAGCGCTTGCTGCAAACTCTGCTTATGCTTGGCGCATGGCAAAAATAGCATTTATCGGCCTCGGCGTTATGGGCGGGGCAATGGCAAGGCATCTGGCGAAAGCCGGACATGATATGACGGTTTATAACCGCACCCAATCCAAGGCGGACACTTGGATCGCGGCGCATGGCGGTCGCAGTGCGGCAAGCCCGGCTGAAGCGGCACAAGGCGTTGATGCAGTTATCACCTGCGTTGGCAATGATGATGATCTGGCTGCAGTAACGCTCTCTCGAGACGGCGCGTTTCGCACAATGAAAGAGGGCGCGCTGTTCATTGATCATACGACGGTCTCGGCCAAGATCGCGCGTCAGCTCGCGGTTGAGGCTAAGGACAAATATATTCAGCCGATTGATGCGCCCGTGACCGGCGGGCAAATTGGCGCAGAAAATGGCACACTCACGCTGATGTGTGGTGGCCGAGAAAAGGCGATTGATGCCGCAACCCCGATCATGGCGGCCTATTCAAAAAAGATCGTCCATGTTGGGCCGACCGGTGCTGGACAGCTTACCAAAATGGTCAATCAGATCACCTTTGCCGGGATCATCGCCAGTCTATCCGAAGGGATGCGCTTTGCGCAGGCCGAAAATCTTGATCTCGATAAAGTGTTCGAATCGATTTCGGGCGGGGCGGCCTCAAGCTGGCAAATGCTCAACCGCTGGGACACGATGGTGAAAGATGAATTTGATTTTGGTTTCGCGGTCGATTGGATGCGCAAGGATCTCGGTCTTGCGATTGATGAGGCCCGCGCCAACGGAGCTACGCTTCCGCTCGCCGCAATGATTGATCAAATGTATGCCGAGGTTCAGCACATGGGCGGTGGGCGACAGGATACCAGTGCGTTTATTCGTAGGCTGGCAAAACCGTGAGCGGAACCAAACTCCGTTCGTGTCGAGCGAAGTCGAGACATCTTTCGCCTGTTCCCAGTCCCTCGACTTCGCTCGGGATTAAGGGCCTTGTGTTAGCGCTCCTCCTCGCCACACCGGCCCATGCCGATGGCCTGATCGATAATGTCAACGGCATCACGCTTGATGAAAGCAGCAAATTCGCGCGCTTCAACGGGTTGGTCATCACGACTGACGGCAAAATAGCGCGCGTTCTTCAGCGTGGTGACAAGAGACCTGAGCGACCAGATTACCGTTTTGATGCCAAGGGTAAAACGCTGATCCCTGGCCTGATTGATGCGCACGGCCATGTGATGGGGCTTGGCTTTCAACTGATCACGCTTGATCTGTCGGACACGCGCTCACTTGAGGAGGCCAAGGCGAAAATCGCGGCCTATGCCGCCGCCAACCCGTCGCGCAAATGGATCCTTGGGCGCGGGTGGAATCAGGAGACATGGGGGCTTGGCCGCTTCCCAACAGCGGCTGATTTGGACAGCGTGATTGCCGATAAGCCCGTCTGGCTTGAACGCGTTGATGGCCATGCCGGTTGGGCCAATAGCGCAGCGATGAAAGCAGCAGGGATTACCGAGAAGAGCGTGTCTCCGCCCGGTGGCCGCATCGAGAAAACGGGCATCAAGCCAAACGGTGTGTTCGTTGATGCAGCGGGAGAATTGATCGCCAAATTTGTCCCTCCACCACTTCCGCTGGAGCGTGATATCGCGCTCGCCAAGGCGCAAGAGCATTTACTCTCACTCGGCATCACCGCGATTGCTGATATGGGCACAAATATTGACGACTGGCTGACCTTCCGCCGCGCAGGCGATGCCGGCGGGCTGCGGGTGCGGATCATTTCCTATGCCGCTGGGATTGAGCCGATGATTGCGATTGCTGGCACCGGGCCGACGCCGTGGCTTTACGAAGATCGGCTCCGGCTGGTGGGCGTTAAAATCTACACTGATGGTGCGCTCGGATCACGTGGCGCGTTCCTTAAGGCCGATTATGCCGACAAGGCGGGTCAGCGTGGACTGTCCTTCCTTAACGCAACCAAGCTCAGCAATTTGATGAGCCGGGCTGCAATGGATGATTTCCAGATCGCCGTCCACGCAATTGGTGACGCCGCAAATGGACAATTGCTTGATGCGATTGATGAGCTTGCGATCACTTACAAAGGCGACCGGCGCTGGCGGATTGAACATGCGCAGGTGGTTGATCCCGCAGATATAGCGCGCTTTGCCAAGAACGGCACGATTGCGTCAATGCAGCCCGTGCATCAAACCTCTGATCGGCTGATGGCCGAGGTTAGGCTCGGGCAGGCACGGCTGAGCGGCGCTTATGCATGGAATTCAATATTGAAGGCGGGAGGGCGACTGGCCTTTGGTTCAGATACTCCGGTCGAGAGCCCTGATCCCTTTGCTGGGCTCGCCACCGCGATTACTCGTGAGGATGCAAGCGGCCAACCGCTTGGCGGATGGCTGCCGCAAGAGCGCGTGACGCCAGAGGCCGCACTTGCTGGCTTCACCACCGGGGCGGCCTATGCCGGATTTGCCGAAAGCAAGATTGGCCGAATTGCGCCGGGGATGCGCGCCGATTTCCTGATCCTTGATCGCGATCCGTTTTTCATTCCGCCCGGAGAAATCCGTCAGGTCAAGGTTGAAGAGACTTGGGTGAACGGTAAACGCGTGTTCGTCAGGAAGTAAGCGCAGTCAGCGTCCCAACTGTCAGCACTTGCGGCAATGTCTGCGGCTCACCCCCACCTTTGGGATAATAGAGATAGAGCGGAACGCCTGATACCCCGCGCGCATTCAAGAAGCGCGTGATCGTCGCATCAGCGTTCGTCCAATCGCCGACCATCACCGCAACATTTTTGGCCTTGAAAGCATCCACCGTTTCCGCGCGCTCAATCGCGGCTTTTTCATTGACCTTGCAGGTGACGCACCAATCGGCGGTGAAATAGAGAAACACAGGGCGGCCCTCGGCACGGAGTGCCGCGAGCTTGGCTTCATCAAAAGCTATGTTGGTGCTGGCGCTTTCACCGATCGTGGCTCCCGTTTGCGCACCGCCTTTGGGGATCGCTGCGGCTCCGCCTGCCATCAGCATGATGACACCCGCAATTGCAGCCCATCCACCACCCTTGCCGCCTGTCTGCCTGCGACCGAACCACCATAGCGCAAACGCAGCGACCATCGCGGCGGCTAGCCCAATGATCATCGCGTTAACCCCTGCTTGCCGTCCGAGCAGCCAAACGAGCGCGAGCGCCGTCAGGAACATTGGCACCGAAAGGATATGCCGCATCGTCTCCATCCACGCGCCGGGTTTTGGCAGCATCCGCCGGAACGCAGGCACAAACCCAAGCAGCAGAAACGGCAGAGCAAGCCCAAGCCCAAGCCCGGCAAAAATCGCAAGTGCCGCAATCGTCGGTAAGACGAGCGCCGCGCCGAGTGCTGCGCCCATAAATGGCCCAGTGCAGGGTGTTGCGATGAAGGCGGCAAGTGCGCCAGTCCAGAACGCGCCGCTGGTGCCGCTTGCCGTGGCGAGCTTGCCGCTCACGGAAAGCCCACCAAGTTCAAACAACCCAGCCAAGTTAAATGCAATCGCTGTCACCAGCACAAGCAGAACAAGGATGACGCGCGGTTCTTGCAATTGAAACGCCCAACCAACTGCACTCCCGCCTGCACGCAAGCCAAGCAAAACCGCACCAAGGCCGACACAGACGAGGATTACCCCTGCGGCATAGGCCAGCGCCTCTCGCCGTGCTTCGCGTTCATCGCCGCCCGCCTTGGCAAGGCTAAGCGCTTTGAGGCTGATAATGGGGAACACACACGGCATGATATTGAGGATCAACCCACCAAGCAGCGCGCCGCCAAGCGCGAGGAGGATGGCAGTAAACCCTATTGGTGCTGCACCAGTTTTGGCAGCGGCGGCAATCGGCATTCCAGCGGCAGGAACCACACCAGGGACAGCCTTGACGAGCAAGCCTTTATCCTTGCCAATTGCCAATACGCCTTCAAATGCAGTGAACGGACTACCTGCCGCATCGGTTTCAATGACGAGCATATCGCCGTTGCGGCTGATCGTCTGCGTCGTGACATAGCTGATCGCATCCTCATTCACCGCAAACAGCCACGGATCGAAGATGTCAGCCGCCGCCGGAAACGGCACCGCAAAACGCGCGCGCTTACCCTTGATTTCAAAGCTGGCTTCGCTGCCCAGCGGGCGCGGCAGTTTCGCGCGCCAGCCGTCAAACTGCGCGCGCGTGGCGGGCGTGATGGTGCCATCGCCAACGGTCAAATCAATCGCCATATCGCCGCCCTGCGGCACGCAAATCTCATTCGTACAGCCAAGCCAATCACCGCGCAGCTTGAGCGAGAGCTTGGTGCCCTTCGCCAGCCCCGCCGGGATGGTCACCGGAACCAGCAGCGCATGTTCCTCTTCAAACACATGGTTCATCAGCTCTGCAATGATCAGCCGCGTCGGCACTGGATAGGCCGGCGCGCCAGCACTCACCCCCTTGGGTAATGTCCATTCAAATTTACCGCCAAAGCCTGCGTCGCCGGGGTTCTGCCAATAGCCATGCCATGTTGGTTTGGGTTGAAAGCGGATCGCGATCGTAATCGTTGATCCTGCGGCAGGTGTCACTGTTTCAGCAACAAGCGTCGCAGGCACATTATTCGGCCCAATCTGCGCGTTTACCGTGGTGGAGAGTGCAACCAACACAAGCGCGAACAATGCCGTCACAAAATTGAAAAATCGCGCGCGCATCAAATTCCCTTGTCGCTGGTGCTGCATAATCTCATAACCGCATTGGCAGGCGGTTGACCACAATCTTGTTTATGCCATCAAGGAATTAGAGAGAGTTGCCCACAGCATGATAGGAACATATTCGTGAAAACAGCATCATTCGTTACGGGCCTGTTCGCCGCGTCAATGTTGGTGACGCCAGCGTTCGCCCAAACACCGCCCAAGCCAAAGCTGATCGTCGCGATTTCGATCGATCAATTCTCAACCGACCTGTTCAACGAATATCGCGCGACCTTCACCGGCGGGCTCAAGCGCCTGAGTGGCGGGATCGTCTTCCCGCGCGGCCACCAAAGTCACGCAGCAACCGAAACCTGCCCCGGTCACTCGACAATCCTCACCGGCGGGCGACCATCGCGCACGGGGATTATCGCCAATGACTGGCAAAACCCAGCACTTGAACGCAAGGCTAAGGACGGCAAGCCGACCTTTGAAATTTATTGCGCTGAAAAACCCGGTGCCGTTGACAGCAACGCCGCTGACCAAGAAATTTCCACGCAATTCCTGCGCATTCCAACGCTGGGTGATCGGATGAAGGCGATTACGCCTGCAACGCGCGTGGTCGCTGTGTCAGGCAAAGACCGGGCGGCGGTGATGATGGGCGGCAAGACGGCGGACACCACGATCTGGTGGAATGGGAAAGCGTTCGGCACTTACGCGGGCAAAGAGGCCAGCCTGCCCCCCACCCTCGCCGCGATCAATGCACGCGCGACAGCGGCGATTGCCAAGCCACTCATTCAGAAATTACCAGCCTCCTGCGCCAGCCATTCGCGCGCTGTGCCTGTTTCAGCCACCGAAACCGTCGGCACACTCAAACCCCGCAAAGCGGGCAATGCGCCGGGCTGGCGCGCGACGCCCGAATTTGATGCGATGACGCTTGATGTTGCGCTTGCTGCTGCAAACCAACTCAAGCTCGGCACAGGTGAAGCGACCGATGTCCTCGCGGTCAGTTTTTCAGCAACTGATTATGTCGGTCATACATTTGGAACCAGTGGCGCTGAAACCTGCACCCAGATTGCCGCACTTGATGCGACCATCGGGCGGCTGTTTGCAGCGCTTGATAAAATGGGCATGGCCTATACCGTCGTCCTCACCGCTGATCACGGCGGGCATGACTTGACCGAGCGTAATACAGCAAACGGCCTGCCCGCCGCAGAGCGTGTTGACATCATGCTCTCAGCGCAAGCCGTTGGTGGCCGCCTCGCCAAGCAGTTCAGCCTCGGCGACAACGCCCTGATCGGGCGCGCGCCGTTTGGCGATATGTATCTGCGCGCCAGCGTTCCCACCGATAAGCGCGCCGCCGTCCGCGATGCCGCCGTCGCCTTCTACCGCGCGCACCGCCAGGTTGCCGCCGTCTTCACCAAGGATGAACTCATCGCCGCCCCGCCGCCCGCAGGCCCGGTTGACGAATGGAGCCTGATCGAACGCGCCAAAGCCAGCTTTGATGCCGAGCGTTCGGGCGATTTCCTCGTCCTGCTCAAACCCTATGTCACGCCCATCCCCGACGCATCGTTCGGCTACGTCGCCACCCACGGCTCCCCCTGGGGCTATGACCGCCGCGTGCCAATCCTCTTCTGGTGGAAGGGCGCCGCCGCCTTTGAACAGCCCAACGCCGTGGAGACAGTAGACATCCTGCCAACCCTCGCCAGCCTGATCGGCCTGCCCGTGCCCGCATCAGAAATTGACGGGCGTTGTCTCGATCTGGTGGCGGGTGCGGAGAGCAATTGCGGGCGGTAGGGGGGTTGATGGTGTGGCGGTTTGACTGTAAAGGATGAGGGCTTGTTGCCTTGAAATAGTGGACTCTAGGGCGCATTTAAGGCTTTACAAAGTCGAACATAGGAATTGTGTCGCGCAGCTTTTGGTTAAGTCGAATTGCACTAAGGCGCATCACTTAATCCATCCCAGTCCAAACGGTCTGACTCCAAATATTCTCGCGCAGAGATGTCGTCGTAGGTTACGATTCGCACCTCTGCTGTCGGATAGGCGTCATGCGTCGCCTTTTCTTCTAGTGATTTCGCCGCGCTCTCCCATTCTAGAAATTCCTCCTTGTCAGGAATATGATTCACGACTGCTATGAATGTTAGCTCTGTTGGCTCGTCCCAGTTGTCACAATGAACGCGAATCTCACAAATCGCTTTTACGAAGTTTCCCTGAGGGCTGGCTTTATTACGCTTTGACTCGATCCAACGACGGACTGGGCGAACTAGCTCGTTGAAACTATCAGGAAAGGCAAAGCGCTGCCGATGCCGAGCAAATCCAACAGCGATGCGCCGCCTTTCCTCGTCAGAGACGCAACCGGAGGTGCGTTGCCACTTAGCCACCACGGCCTTGTGAACGGTTGCTGCTGCATCAAGGTCAATGAGTAGGTTTCGGCCCACGAGGCAGTCAAGATGGATGCGGCTTGGAGTCTCTTTCCTTATTGCCTTTGCGATTTCGCCATCGGTTGCTGGCACGAGACCCGCCACTTGGATATAGGGGCGCATCTCAACATCCCTAATTATATCGCAAGACTGACTGAGGACAACAACGCCATAGGAGGCATTAATAGCCTGCCAAGACAAATCTTGACCGTCGAGGGCTATTACAGGCAACTCAATGGCCTCTAAGGTTAAATCTCCTTGGCGCCATTCGTCGAGCAGCGGTGTGTCCCCAGATTCCACTTGTTTTTCAGCCGCGCTTTACCTTGATGTTGCTTGGTCGAAGTTCGAGCTGGTGTACGAAAGGAGAATTATCGCTCACAAGAATTGGTAGCTCACCTGAAGGCTCAAGTTCGGAAAGTGACCGATCTTTTGACAATCCAAGTAGCAAATCACGAACCTTAAATGCAGGAAGGTCCTCAAGCTCACGTACTTGCTCAAGTAATTTTTTTACGCGACCAACATGCACAATTCGAACGGATGAACCATTCGCCCAAGAATGAACCGTCTGGCGGCTCACTTCAAATATGATCGCAAGCTGGCTCCAAGTTAGACCAGAATGCCTTTTGATGTCATCAAGCGCATCAGCAACTTTTAACTCGCTATCCTGTTGTAGCGCACCACCTGATGCCATGCTGCTACCCGGAATCATTCGAGCCGCACTGATCGTCGTGGCTTGAGAAGACGTCGAGCTACAAGCAACCAAGATAGCCGCAAAGGCCCAAGTCTTAAGAGGAAACACTCCTCCTTCTAGGGGGATGGAGACAATCATCGGTGCCGAATTTGGTTGGTATTGAATTGCTGAAGAGTTCATATTCACTAACCTATGTTCTTTTGCATTGCCCAAAAGTAGACCGCATGTACGCGTTGCACTTGAGCCAAAACGCTGGAATTAATTTGATCAGCATCAAATGCTCTAGTATCAGAATTTGAAACGTCAATGTCCAAATACCAATTAGAATGCTCCCGAGGTAAAAAGACGTTTGGATCATAACTATTAAGCGGAGGTATCACTCCGCTTCGAAGCAGCATATGCCCTTCCTCCACGGAGAAGCGCCAAATGAGGTCTGCTAATTCAAGGTCTGGATTTCCAGTGATGCTGACCAATGCAGGAGCACATTCAAGCCGAGGATCGGTGCCGTTATCAACACGAGCAGTATTTATATAGCGAACACCAATGTATTGAAGGTGGCTAGGCACAAAATATTCAGACACTTTCGAAACCAATAAACCGATCCGCCTAGCAAAGTCAGCCCAGTCATTGTAGGTGTCGCCACCTGTCTCAAGCGCAATGCTCCGGGAGGTCAGTGATACACGCCATGCCTTGTCGATATCGGACAGGCGCCAAACTGGCTGATTTTCTTGTGTGGAGTTAACACTGCCATCAGGCCGTAACTCGACTCGCATTGCAACCTCGTGCTCAAGCTCGACTAGAGGATACTGCTGCCTGATTGCCTCATGAAAATCCGCGATTCCGCTACCAGACTCCTCGCTGATCTTCAAAACCGGTGTAAAACGCACAACCACCAGCGCCCGCTCTAGCAAGCGCCGACCGGTAAATGGCACTGATACGTGCTCGCCTCGTAATGGTAGTATCATCATAAATTCCCTGATAGAATCAGAGTGTGAAGTTTGTGTAAAGTTAGCGCTGCCGACTTTGATAGTGCCTTGTTTCCGGACGTGCAACCGGATTTAAATTCGGTCACTGACCCGAGCAGGAGCTGCTTGCGTCCGCTTACCCAATTTCAAATCTAAAGGCAGACAGTCCGCCCACCTAACTTACCCAACATTCAAATCCCTTCCCTACACCCAATATTCATGATATGTTCCAATCATGATTGACACATTCCCCTCTCGCCTTCCCTTCTCGCCGCGTCGTTGCGGCGGATCGATTATGCCAATTTTTCAAACCGTGCGGGCTAAGAGAATATACCGATTCAGTGTCAACTTCTTGAGATTTACCCGGTTTTTTGAAAAGGGAGTGCCGCTTAAAAATTACCACCTTCTTCTTCTTTGCGGCTTTGCGCCTTCGCGCGAACCACTTGCGCCCTCAAGGCGCGCGGCGCAGCCTGATTAATCTCACGCGAAGGCATGAAGAGGAAAAAGATATGCGTTTAGGTGTGACTTTCGTGAGACTTTCTGAACGGATGTTCATCTTTGGGGGCGGATGGTTTAGGTTTTACCACCCACCGTTGGTGGGGGGGGGGGGGGGGGCGGGGGATGCGAAAAGGTGGGGGGGAGGGGGGGAAAACACCGGGGGGTTGGTAGAAAAAAAACAC
>JANOXQ010000116.1:0-1778 GCA_031418495.1 Sphingomonadales bacterium | reverse complement strand
ACGAGCTTGCGTGATTTACCTTTGCCCTGGACGAACATCACGACGATCTCGCGCCCGTCGCGATCCTTGGCGAGCGTGATGTCGCGCCAGCGCAAATTCTTGGCCTCGGGCGGACGCATCCCTGTGTTGCACATGATGAGCATGAAATTGTAGCACATGGTCCGATACCAAGTGCCTTGGGGCGTTGTCGCCGCCCTGATCCATTTGCGCCCGACACTGTGCAGCTTGCGGTATTCCTCGATGGTGAACTCATCGCGGCGCATGGTTTTGAGTTTTGGCCTGCCTTCAAACCGGTGGCTGGCAGGCACAAGCCGCTTGGTGATGGCGAAGTTCATCACCGCGTTGAGCGCGCCCATCTCGAATTGAATTGTCGCATCGCTGATATGCTCGCGGAAACGGCCCTTGCCGTTTTCACGCCGCCACGTCGGATAAGCCGCCCAACTGTCCTGGCCGATCAAGTGGATCTGGGTGCTGCCGACATAATCTTCGAGCGCCTTCTTGAAGGCGTTTCGGAGATTCTTCACCCGGTCATGAGAAACTTCGCCGGTGTCGGCGCGGCGCTGCTGCGTCTGGAGATAATCTGCCGCCACCTGCCGAAACGGACGATTGAACACGGCAACGTCATGCTTCACGCGAAACCGGATGTCGGCGTCCTGATCAAACGCCCGGTCGCGGGCGGACTCCCGGTCCGAGGTGTGAAGCGAGATCGTCTTGTAGCGGTCCTCCTTGGGGAGCTTGATGCGGCAGTAAAAATTGCGGTGTTCGACATCGCCGCGCCTGAAAATGATCAGGCCGGATTTGAGAACCTCCTTGTCGATGATGAACGCCATTCCCATACTCCGCTGTGCAGAAACTGTGCAGCTTTGGAGCGAAAGTGCGCGGAGTTCCATAACTGTGCAGGTGCTGTGTAGGGGAATATGCCTTATTTTCTTAAGTGATTCCAGCTATTTGCTAGAATCCTGTCACCCCGACCAGCATTTTCAGGTAGATTTGGTTTCACGAAGCAATCGCTGATACGGGCGGCTCTAAGACCATTAATCGCCCCGAGCTTAACATGTGTGTGGATTCACATTTGAAGCTCAACGGATTGAAGATTTCGGCATGTGTTAGGAAGCCGAGGCCTCTTCACCTTTCAGCGCGCAAAGGCAGCCTAGCCCCGGTCAAGCATGGGGTGGCGGGTGGGCGTTATGTGCAAATGGCCTACACATCACTCTTGCCTTTCTCCCCATTATCCGCCAATGGCACTCCTCCACGTTGTGGTAAGACGAAAGCCGGAGGGGTGTGGGCATGGTGCCCTCATCAGCGATCGGCAGGATAAGGAAAAGCGCACATGGCTCTATATGAGCATGTATTTCTCGCGCGTCAGGATCTGGCTCAAGCTCAGGTTGATGCGCTGGCGGCAACCGCCACAGAAATCATCGAAACCAACGGCGGCAAAGTCGCCAAGACAGAAACTTGGGGGCTTCGCAGCCTTGCTTACAAGATCGCGAAAAACCGCAAGGCACATTATGTAATGCTCGAATTTGACGCGCCCGGCAACGTGGTTGCCGAACTTGAGCGCCAGACGCAGATTAACGAAGACATCATTCGTTATATGACGATCAAGGTTGATGCGAATGAAGTCGGCCCATCAGTGATGATGCGCAAGGCCGACCGTGCGGATCGCCCGCGCCGTGACCGCGATGATCGTCCGCGTCGTGATGATGATAATTATGGTGGGAGAGACTAATCATGGCACGTCCATTTTTCCGTCGCCGCAAAAGCTGCCCCTTCGCCGC
>JANOXQ010000115.1:0-22253 GCA_031418495.1 Sphingomonadales bacterium | reverse complement strand
CGCGATGAAGCCTTTTATGATGAGAAAGAGCTGATTGATGGGGAAGGGGGCGTCAAACTCTCGCCCCAAGGCACTCCGGTTGAATGGACGAAGGAAGAGACGTGGTTTTTCCGCCTGTCCAAATATCAGGATCAATTGCTCGCGCATTTCCATGACAATCCTGGTTTCCTAAGGCCCGAAAGCCGTGCGAATGAGGTGATCCGCTTTGTCGAGGGCGGCCTGCGTGATCTCAGCGTCTCGCGCACCAGCTTTGATTGGGGCGTTAAAGTGCCGGGTTCTCTCGATCATGTGATGTATGTCTGGGTCGATGCGCTGACAACGTATATGACCGGGGTTGGCTATCCCGATCAAGACGGAGATTTCGCGCGTTTCTGGCCTGCTGATTTGCATTTGATTGGTAAGGATATTGTCCGTTTCCACGCGGTCTATTGGCCAGCATTCCTAATGTCGGCGGGGTTGCCGCTACCCAAGGCAATCTTCGGCCACGGCTTCCTCCTCGCGCGCGGTGAGAAGATGTCAAAGAGTCTTGGGAACGTCGTCGATCCTATTGAATTAGCTGATAAATTCGGGGTCGATCAACTCCGCTACTTCCTCCTGCGCGAGGTCAGTTTCGGGCAAGATGGAAGCTATTCGGCCGAGGCGATCGTGACGCGCTGCAATGCAGAGTTGGCCAATAGTTTTGGCAATCTGGCGCAGCGGGTGCTGAGTTTGATCTCGAAAAATTGTGACGCTTATCTCCCGGCCATTCGTGGGCATGATGAGGCGGACAGTGCCTTGTTTCAAACGGTTGGCGATATTTTGGCCGAAACGATGCTACGCGCTTACAATGATTTAGCGCTATCACAGGCTGTCGAAGCATGGTTGCAGGGCGTTTTTGCGTGCAATGCCTATGTTGATATGCAAGCGCCATGGAGCCTTAAAAAAACTGATCCCGAGCGCATGGAAACTGTGCTTGCGACATTGTTTATCTGTATTGCCCAGTTGGCTGTCGCGATCCTGCCGATTATTCCGATCGCTGCGGGCAAGTTGCTAGCGCAAATGGGAGTGCCAGAGGATGTCAGGACATTCGCCGGCGTTTTATCTCACTGGTATTCGCCGCTTGCTGAGAGTGATTTCAAAATTGATGGGCCAACCCCGCTTTTTCCACGTCTCGAAATGTTGTCTGAAGACCTTGCCTAATGTTTGTCGATTCGCACTGCCACCTAGTTTATAAGGGCTTAGTCGAGGATCAGGCCGCCGTTCTTGACCGCGCGCGGGCCGCTGGTGTGAGTGGAATGCTCAATATCTCAACTAGGGAAAGCGAGTGGGATGCTGTGGTTGGCGTTGCCGAACGTGAGGCCGATGTCTGGGCGAGCGTTGGCATTCATCCGCATGAGGCCGATGCACACCCGGAAATCGACGCGGCGAAACTGATCGCGCGCGCGGCGCATCCTCGTGTGATCGCTATTGGTGAAACCGGCCTCGATTATTATTACGACAAGAGCGACCGCGAACAGCAGCGCACGAGCTTTCGCGCGCATATCGCGGCGGCACGCGAAACTGGCCTGCCGCTGATCGTTCATACCCGTGATGCGGAAAACGATACGGCAGAGATACTCGCCGATGAAATGGCTAAAGGTGCCTATACTGGCGTGATCCACTGCTTTACAGCAAGTCAGGAATTCGCTGACAAGGCATTGAAATTAGGTCTTTATATCTCAATATCAGGCATTGTGACCTTCAAGAATGCGAAGGATTTGCAGGCTAGTGCTGCGATGATTCCCGATGATCGCTTGCTGATCGAAACTGATGCGCCATTCCTTGCGCCAGTCCCGCATCGTGGCAAATCCTGCGAGCCAGCTTTTGTTGCTGACACCGCCCGTTTCCTCAGTGAATTGCGCGGTGTACCAATTGAGACATTGGCTGAACAATCGCGGGTAAACTTCTTTAATCTATTCACTAAAGCTGCAACGCTGTGAGCGACAGCGATACGTCGAGCCTTGTTTACAGCCTCATCGTCCTGATGATGGTGGCAAGTGGATTGTTCGCGCGAAAGCTGCCGCTTGGTCAGACGATGAAATATGTCCTCGTCTGGATCGGGATTTTCGCACTTGGCTTTGTTCTGTTTTCGTTCAGAGGCGAGACGGGGGCGTTTTGGCAGCGCATAACCGCTGATCTCAACCCATCTGCGCCGCGCACGCAGGATGGCACAGTGCGCGTTACCAAAGGCGAAGACGGTCATTTTCACGTTGATAGCGAAATCAATGGCCGCAGTGTCCGGTTCCTGATTGATAGCGGCGCGACGCAAACTGCGCTTTCAGTTGGATCAGCGCAGGCTGGCGGCGTTGAAGTGTCACAGTCGGGCTTTCCGGTTTCAATCGATACAGCGAATGGATCAACCACAGCGCAGCGCGCACGGATCGCGCGGTTGAGCGTTGGGCCGATTACGCGCGAAGATTTTCCGGTGCTGGTGTCTGAAAGCTTTGGTGATGTGAACTTGCTGGGGATGGATTTTCTCTCGTCGCTCAAAGGCTGGCGGGTTGAAGGCAACACGATGATCCTCAACCCCTAGCATTCCTATATCAAATTAAATTTTACATAATGTATATTATCGGACTTACGGATATTTACGGATGAACCCACTCTCAGACCCCCCTCACGCCGATATTACGCCGTTAATTGCGATTATGGCACGGCTGCGTGATCAGCAGAATGGCTGCCCGTGGGATGTTGAGCAGACATTCGCGACAATAGCGCCTTACACCATCGAAGAAGCCTATGAAGTCGCCGACGCGATTGAGCGACTTGATATGGCCGCGCTGGTTGATGAGCTTGGTGACCTGTTGTTCCAAGTCGCTTTCCATGCGCGCATCGCCGAGGAAGCTGGTCATTTTGATTTCGCTGATGTTGTGAATGCAATTTGTGACAAGATGATCCGCCGCCATCCGCATGTCTTTGGCGAGAATAAGGACAAGCCCGATTGGGAAGCCTTGAAAGCGGCTGAGCGCGGCACCTCTACCGATGCAAGTGCGCTTGGCGGTGTCGCGTTGTCGCTGCCAGCCTTAATACGCGCCGAGAAATTACAAAAGCGCGCGGCGCGGACTGGCTTCGACTGGCCCGATGATCGCGGCGCACTCGAAAAAATATTTGAAGAAATTGATGAGGTTAAGGCGGCTTCTTCAGACACTCACCGTGCTGAAGAAATTGGCGATCTGCTGTTTGCGGTCGTCAATTGGGCACGCCATCTTAACGTCGAACCTGAAGAAGCGCTGCGCCGTGCCAACGGCAAATTTGAAAAGCGATTTCGGGTGATGGAAGATATTGCTGGCGAAGAATTTGCAGCACTTAATCTCGACGCGAAGGAAGCGCTTTGGGTTCAGGCCAAGCTGCGCGACTGAAAACGCGCAAAATCCTCGTCCGACAACCGCACTTCGATCACCATCTGATCATCCTCGACGCTTTCATCAACAACGCTACCATGCGCATGAAGCCAGGCGATTGTTGCACCGTCGCCTGCCCCAACATTGATATGGTGAATGCGCCGCGCCTTGGTCAGGCGAGTTGAAAGCATGGCGAGTAGCGGGGCAACGCCCTCCCCCATTAGCGCCGAGAGCAGCACGACATCATCACGGCGCGCTGCTTCAGCCTTATGAAATTCCTGTGCTTCGGGGGTTAGCAGGTCAATCTTGTTCCATGCCTCAATCAGCGGCGCGCCGTTTTCGCCGCTAATCCCTATATCACTGAGCACTTTGATAACATCGTCACGCTGTGCGTCGCTATCTTCATGCGATATGTCGCGGACATGAAGGATCAGGTCAGCATCGATCACTTCCTCAAGCGTGGCGTGAAACGCGGCAACAAGCTGCGTCGGCAGGTCGGAGACGAACCCTACGGTATCGGACAAAATCGCCTTATCGATTCCAGGCAACGATATATGCCGCATCGTTGGGTCAAGCGTGGCGAAGAGTAAATCCTCCGCCATAACAGAAGCACCCGTTAAGCGGTTGAAAAGCGTTGATTTTCCTGCGTTGGTATAACCAACCAGCGCGATCACAGGCCACGGCGCGCGTTTGCGACGGCTGCGGTGAAGTGTGCGGGTGCGGCTGACATCGGCTAGCTCACGGCGGAGCTTGGCCATGCGGTCACGGATCATCCGCCTATCGGCCTCAATCTGTGTTTCACCCGGCCCGCCAAGAAAGCCGAAACCGCCGCGCTGCCGCTCAAGGTGAGTCCAGCTCCGCACCAGACGTCCCGCTTGATAATCAAGATGGGCAAGCTCAACCTGCAACCGCCCTTCGGCGCTTGCGGCGCGTTCGCCAAAAATTTCTAGGATTAGCCCGGTTCGATCAATCACCTTGGCCTTGAACGCGGTTTCAAGGTTGCGTTGCTGAACCGGGGTGAGCGACGCATCAACAATCACAAGATCAGCCTCATGCATGTTGACGTTCGCTGTCAGGCTTTCAAGTTGGCCAGTGCCAAACAGCGTCGCAGGCCGCACATCACGAACTTTAACGCTCATCCGGTCAACAACATCAATGCCGATCGCCGCAGCTAAACCTGCTGCTTCCTCAAGCCGAGCATCAGCACTGCGCAGCTTTGATTTGCCAGTTTCTGGGCAAATGACAACGGCACGCGCACCGCGCGCGACACCGTCATCACTACTTCGGGAAAAAACGCTCAATCGTCGCCTGCGACATCTTCTTCGGCAAGATTAAGCGGGTTGGCCGGCTGAACTGTTGAAATTGCGTGCTTGTAAACAAGCTGCACCATGCCGTCGCGCTGAAGCAGCATACAGAATAGATCGTAAGCCGCAATTTCGCCCTGCAACATCACGCCGTTGACGAGGAACATCGTCACTGGATTAAACGTCTTTTGGACGTGCGACAGGAACACATCCTGCAAATGGCGACCTTTTCGCTCGGCTTGCTCAAACGCAGCCGCAATTGGGACGAGATCCACAGCCGCACTTGGCATAACAGTTGAAATCGCATGTTTGTAAATCAATTGTGATTGGCCATCACGACGCAACAGCACCGAAAAATTATCGAACCATGTGATAATTCCCTGCAATTTTACACCCTTAACGAGGAACATCGTCACTGGGGTTTTGGTTTTGCGGAGGGCATTCAGGAAGATATCCTGAAGATTGTTTGACTTCTCGGGCATTTCTAACCTCTTATACTATTGGCGGGTCATCGCCCGCTCCTGCGCCGTTACGCGGCGTCGTGTTTGTAAAATCTGCATTACAACATTATCAGGTTAGCACGGAAAATTCCGCACGTCAGCAGCTTTCGTCGTCTTCATGGCGCAGCTCAGCCATTCCCAAAATCTTGAGTTTTCGGTGAAGCGCTGATCGCTCCATCCCGATAAAGGTAGCTGTCCGGGAGATATTTCCCGAAAAGCGACGAATCTGAACACGCAGATATTCGCGTTCAAATGTTTCGCGCGCTTCCCGAAGTGGGACACCCATCATCGCATTTACGGTACCACTGCCCGAAGCCTGTGTTTCATTCACAATTTCGGTCGGCAGCATGTCGACATCAATTCGGCCAATCCGCTCACCCGGCGCAAGAATGATCGTGCGTTCAACAATATTACGCAACTGGCGAACATTGCCTGGCCAATCATAGGCCTGAAGTGCGGCGATTGCCTCGGTCGCAATGGCTGGTGTCCTGATACGGCGCTCAGTAGCAAAACAAGCAACAAAATGATCAACAAGTGCTGGGATATCCTCGCGCCGATCAGTCAGCGGCGGCAGATGAATTGGCACTACATTAAGGCGATAAAAGAAATCTTCGCGAAACCGCCCTGCCTTAATCTCTTCAGTGAGATCGCGTGAGGTTGCCGAAACGACCCGAACATCAACTTTCACCATGCGCGTACCGCCAACCCGCGCGAAACTTTGGTCAGTCAGCACACGCAGGATACGCGCCTGAGTATTGAGCGGCATATCTGCGATTTCATCGAGAAACAAAGTTCCACCATGCGCGCGTTCAAGCAAGCCTGGGTGAATATCATCATCACCGAGTTCTCGACCAAACAGGATTTCCTCAACTTGCTCAGGCGTCATCCGCGCCGCACTTGCTACAACAAAAGGTGCAGTTGATCGGCTGCTCCACTTGTGAAGCAAGCGCGCGGCAACTTCTTTGCCGACCCCCGCTGGGCCAGTAAGCAAGACTCGACTACCCGTGGGGGCGACGCGTTTCAGGGTCGCACGAATTGTATTGATCATGCTTGATGTGCCAGTCAGTTCATCATCAAGCCCAATCTGCGCGCGCAAATCGGCATTTTCACGGCGTAAGCGTTCAGTTTCGGTCGCGCGCGCAACGAGATGAAGCAGATGCTCGGCCTCAAATGGCTTTTCAATAAAATCAGCCGCCCCCCGTCTGATAGCCGCAACCGCTGTATCAAGATTGCCGTGGCCTGATATCACCAAAACGGGAAGTGATGGATCACGCCGCTTGATCTCATCAAGCACTTCAAGTCCATCAAGTCTTGAACCCTTAAGCCAAACATCAAGCAAAACTAGCGAGGGCCGGCGGTCAGCAATCGCGGCCAAGGCTGAGTCACTGTCTGCGGCGGTACGCGTTGCATAACCGTCATCCTCAAGGACGCCCGAAACGATTTCGCGGATATCGCTTTCATCATCAACGATTAGGATATCAAGGGCCATTGGCTTAGCGACTCACTATTCTGGTTAAGTTTCGGGGTGTGGCTTCAGCCCCTTCATCCTGATCATCGGCAACTAAGGCAGCAAAATTTTCATCAAAGGCAAGCGTTACAATTGTACCGCCACCATCGCGGTCACAAAAACGCATTCGGCCACCATGCTCTTCGACAATTTTTTTAACAATGGCGAGACCCAGTCCTGTGCCGCGTTCTCGCGTTGTCATATAAGGCTCGGCAAGACGTTCACGCTCAAGCGGCAGCCCAACTCCGTTATCAGCCACAGACAGGATTATGCCCTTGTCAGGCATACGTTCTAAAGTGATCTTAACATCGCCGTGATGCGCTGTATCTAACTCCATGCCCGTCTCAATCGCCTCAATCGCATTTTTGACAAGGTTGGTAAGCGCTTGCGTCAACTGACGACGATCACATACCATCGAAAGCGATGGATCGTTCGCAATAATCTGAAAATTAATCTCGGGATGCGCAACTTCATGGAGGAACACCGATTGACGGCAAACATCGATCATGATCTCATCACGGAACACAGGCTTTGGCATCCGCGCAAATGATGAAAACTCATCAACCATACGCCGCAAATCGCCCACTTGGCGAACGATAGTATCGGTCAGCCGTTCAAACATGGCTGGGTCAGTTTGAATTTCCTTGCTGAAACGCCGTTTGAGACGGTCAGCGGCAAGCTGAATTGGAGTTAGCGGGTTCTTTATTTCATGGGCGATCCTGCGCGCAACGTCAGCCCAAGCCGCCCTGCGCTGATCTGCCAATTGCGCAGTGATATCATCAAAGGTCAGCACATGACCAAGCTCATCACGCGTTATTTTGACCGCAAGCGTCCGCGCACCATTTGCATTTTCAATCTCAACGATCTCGTCATTCATTCCGCGTTGCAAAACGGCATCGAGATCAGGTGCAATAGTTGACAGCGGCTCCCCAATTGCGGGGTCTGTTTCAAGCAAAGCCATTGCCGAGCGGTTCATGACTCGGATTCGGTTGTCATCACCAACCGCAACAACGCCAGCCGTTACCCCGGTCAACACTGCCTCAATAAACGCGCGTCTGCGATCAATCTGATCCGAAACGTCAATCAACTCACGACGTTGCCCCTCCAACCGCTCGGTCATGCGGTTGAATGCGTTGGCAAGCGTGCCCACTTCATCGCGTGATTTGGTCGGCGCAACGCGCGCAGTAAGATCACCAGCCGTCACGCGGCGCGCAGCATCAACTAACTCCCCAACAGGCTTAACCAGCCGGTCAGCAAATTGCAGCGCAACCCAAACCGCAAGACCCACGATCAAAAGCGTGATCGCCATCAATGCCGCGTGGAACTGAAGCTGAAGATTGCGCGAACGCTCAACCAAATCATTATAATTTTTAAGAACGAGCGAAAAGCGTTTGGTTTGCGCCAGCGCCTGTTCATCGCTTACCCGCGCTGCATAAACATAGGCGTCAGGGGTACCTGGTAGCGGTGTAATTGCCTGCATCCTGCCCAAGCGATCCTGAAACACTGTACGCTTTGATTTGCGAAGCTGCTCAATAACGGCCGGCGTCACCCAGTTATCGGTTGGCCGATCATAGGGATTGACCAGCGCAATTGATTGCGACCCACCCTTTGGCGTGATTTTAACAATCGCTGCCTCGGAAAGTTCTCGCACATAAACCTGATAGGCAAAATTCTCGTTGAAGGACTTGCTTTGCACTGGCGCAACAGAAAGGTTGAAGCTCAAGTCGCTGGCCATCAGTTCGGTTTCACGGATGATACGCTGCTGTTTTTCCGAATAAAATGTCTGTGCAAGCGTATTGGCGTTTTCAAACATGCTCCGCGCACGATCAGAATACCAAAATTCAACGCCATACTGAAACAGGAGCGAGGCAAAGACGACCAGCATCAACAACGGAATGCTCGAAATCATTGAAAAGAGCGCAACCAGCCTGACATGAAGCCGACCATTGCCACCAACCGGGGATAGCGCGGCACGTTGCTTGGCTACGCGTCGCCCAAACAGCACGATTAATGCTATTGCGGGGATAAGGTTCGCCACCAATAGCAGTGCTACCAGAGGCGGAGTCACTGGCTGCGTTTTGCCTGTGCTCGTCGTCAGGATAAAATAGCTGACAACGGCAACGATCAGCATAATCAGGAAGGTTGCCAGCTCAATCCTCGGCAACATTCGGCGGCGACGTGTCATAATCGACAGTCGGCGGAACCATTGGTCAAGCGCAGGCGATACTGGATTTACCATCTACGCTGTGCTTACGCTATTTTCGTGGCATTTCCAACACAGGTGTGATCATTTAGCCGCAAATCATCTCAAAACGGGTCAAACCCTTACGCCTCGGCCATGCGAAGGGTCAATGTTAAGCTCGGACAGCTTCTTGCGCAGTGTATTTCGGTTAATGCCGAGCAGCTTTGCCGCGCGGATTTGATTGCCGCGCACCGCTAACATGGTTGCGACAAGCAGCGGTCGTTCAATCGCTTCTGTCAGCCGTTGATGGAGGCCGTCTGGCGGTAAGGCTTGCCCAAAACTCGCAAAATAGTGCGAAAGATGTTGCTGAACCGCGAGCGAGAGGCTCTCATCAGCGAATTGAAGCGCAACGGCTGGCTGGCTATTCGCGAGCAATTGGTCAAGCTGCTGATTAACCAGTTCATCAGTGATCACCTCGTCACGCGTCAAGACGGCAAGCCTACGCATCATATTTTCAAGCTCGCGGACATTGCCCGGCCAGTCATGCCGCGCCAGCCGAGCGCCACCACTTGCCGCAAGCGATTTGCGCGGCAGTCCGTCACTTGCAGCGCGGTCAAGGAAATGGCGCGCGAGCATGGCAATATCATCGCCCCGGTGGCGCAGTGGTGGCACCGCAATCGGGATCACATTGAGCCGGTAATACAGATCCTCGCGAAAGGCACCGCTTGCAATCAAATCAACCAGATTTTTATGCGTTGCGGCGATGATGCGAACGTTGGCGCGAATGGCACGGCTGCCGCCAACGGTCGTAAACTCACCAGATTGCAATACGCGAAGTAGCCGGGTTTGCGCCTCCATCGGCATATCGCCAATTTCATCAAGGAATAATGTGCCCCCTGCTGCCTGTTCAAACCGGCCTGAAACGCGTGTCGCAGCCCCTGTAAATGCGCCGCGTTCGTGGCCGAATAGCTCCGCTTCAATCAGATCGCGTGGGATCGCTGCCATGTTAACGGCAATAAAAGGCCGCGATTTCCGCGCGCCCAGTTCATGCACCGCGCGTGCGACCAGTTCCTTCCCTGTGCCCGATTCGCCAAGGATCAGCACGGATAGATCATTTGGAACAACGCGCGCGATTGTCCGGTAGACATCCTGCATCGCGGGAGAGCGGCCAATAAGCGGCAAAGTGCCGTTATCATCAGCGACAGCGGGCGTGACGCCCCCTGCCCCCCGCCGCCTCAACCCATCGCGCACCGCACGGCAAAGTTCGTCAAGATCAAACGGTTTTGGCAGATATTCAAACGCGCCCTGTTCTGTGGCACGGACGGCGGTTGATAGCGTATTCTGTGCCGAAAAAATGATGATCGGCATGTCGGGATATTGCGCGAGCCATTCGGGGACAAGATCAAGCCCATTACCATCGGGCAAAATAACATCCGTGATCAAAAGATCAGGGGCAAAGCTTTCAAACAACGCGCGTTGTTCGGCAACGCTTGCCGCTGCCGTAACCAGATGGCCATCACGTCGCAGTGATTCTGAAACGACGGTGCGGATCGCTTCATCATCATCAACCACCAGTATACGGCCGCCGCTCATAGTGCGGCCATATCGGCGCGTGGCAGCAAGATGCGAAACACTGTCATTTCAGGCCTTCCTTCACGCGCATATTGAATAATGCCGCCCATATCGCGGACGAGTTTATCAACCAGCGCAAGGCCAAGCCCGCGCCCTGCCCGTTTGGATGAAACAAAGGGCTCAAATAGGTTTTCGGCAAGTTCGGCTGGCACACCCGGCCCATCATCAATCACACAAAGCTCAATTGGCAGCACCACCCGCTTTGTCCCGTCATTGGTCGCTACTGAAACGCCATGGCGATAACGTGTTGTCAATCTGATCGTCCGCTTTTCACCATCTTCTGCGGTTTCAGCGGCATTTTTGAGCAAGTTGAGCAAAATTTGAATCATGGAATCGCGGTGAACTCGCACCATGGGCAGCGACGGATCATAGATTTCGACAATCTTGATCTGTTTGCCAAATCCGCTCTGCGCAACGTTGCGCGCATGATCAATCATCTGATGAATATTGTCGGCGGTAAAATCCATCGTGCGAGTGTCAGTGAACCCCTGCATCTGATCGATCAGCGCTGCGATCCGGTCAACCTCAGTGCGGATTAACTTCGTCATGACGGCATCTTCAGCGGAAATGCTCTTATCAAGCAGTTGTGCCGCGCCGCGTATCCCCGACAAAGGGTTCTTGATTTCATGCGCAAGCATCGCCGCAACGCCAATTGCGGTACGCGCGCCGCTGCTCCGTTCAAGCCGCTGATTCCGTTGCTGAACCCCGGCAATCGGATTCATCAAAATAATGTACCAGCCCGCATAATCGCTCAGCGGATTGGCATGATAATCACCGCGAAACCGCCCGCCTTTGCGCGTTGCAATTTCAACATCAAACGCCGCCAAGACGCTTCCATCAACCGGCAAATAGGTTTCGGGCACTTTAACAACATCAACAAGCCTGCATCCGATCAAATGCGATGCACTTTCATTGAGCAAAACTTCAGCAGCCACATTTGCGCGGACGATCAGCCCTGACCGATTGATCACAATCAACGCGGTATGAAGCCCGGCAAGAAGTTCCTCCGCCGATGGCATGGCTTCAGTAAAGGTCAAGCGGCAGCCTTTGACAGCCAAGGCGTGTAAAATTGCTCAAGCATATCAAGCACAACTTTCGGATCGGGAATTTGATTGACCGCGTTACGAAATTCAGCCGATCCAGTCAGCCCTTTGGTGTACCAGCCGATATGTTTGCGCGCCATATTGACGCCAGTGATATTGTCATAATGTTCAAGCATTGCGTGGTAATGTTTTGTAATTAAATGATATTGCTCTTCAATGGTTGGGTCAGGCATTACCGCCCTGCCCGTCAACGCCTGCATCACCTGTCCAAGCAACCATGGGCGACCATAGGCACCCCTGCCAATCATAACCCCGTCCGCGCCCGACTGTTCAAGCGCCGTCTGCGCGTCCTCGACCGAGCAAATATCGCCGTTTGCAATCACAGGAATCCGCACAGCCTCTTTTACTTGGCGAATAAACGCCCAATCGGCGGAACCCTTGTACATCTGGCAGCGTGTGCGTCCGTGGACGGTGATCAACTGCGCTCCCAAATCCTCGGCGATATGCGCAAGTTCAGGCGCGTTGAGACTGCCATGATCCCAGCCCATCCGCATTTTGACTGTCACTGGCACTTTCACGGCATCAACCGTCGCCTTGATAATACTCGCGGCGAGCGGCAAATCGCGCATCAGCGCCGAGCCCGCTTCACCGTTTACCACCTTCTTCACCGGGCAGCCCATGTTTATATCAATAATCGCAGCACCGCGTTCTTCATTGAGCTTTGCCGCTTCACCCATTTCATAAGGCACACAGCCTGCAAGCTGCATTGAGATTGGTTCTTCAACCGCGTCCCAAGCCGCCTTTTGGAGCGACTGGCGCGTTTCACGAATCATCGCCTGGCTCGCGATCATCTCGGAAACATTGAGGCCAGAACCATAATGGCGGACAATTTTGCGAAACGGCATATCTGTAACCCCTGTCATCGGGGCGAGGATGACGGGTGTTTCAATTGTAATCGGGCCGATGGCGATTGGCTTGATGCGTGTCATTATACTGCCTAAAAAACAGGCATTTTCCTACATGACTTCATGCCGCAGCGCAACAATGCTATTCGCAAGCCCTCAAATGTGTCAATGCGCAGCGCCAAAGACGAGAATTCGGCTCGCCTAGAAAAGGACAAATGGACGTCATGCCTGTATGCCGTAACGTCGCGCTGATTGTTGCCGCCGGCAAAGGCGTGCGTGCGGGTGGCGGTCTTCCCAAGCAATTTACGCCTCTGGCAGGTGTGACGATGATCGCACGCGCGGTTGATGCATTTTCGGCGCACCGCGCAATTGATGCGATTTATGTGGTCATTGGTGAAGGACAGCAGGCGCAATTGGACTCAGCGCTTGTTGGCCGCGAAATCGCAGGTGCAATTGTTGGCGGCCCCAATCGGATCGATTCGGTGCGTAATGGACTTGAAGCCATTGCGGCAGACGGGGGTGCTGCGCTGGTCTTCATACATGATGCTGCGCGTCCACTGCTTCCACTGGCTGTAATCGACCGACTGATTGCAGCACTTGAAAACGCGCCATGTGCCGTTCCCGTTTTACCAGTGAATGACACGCTGGCACGGTGCGGTGAAGCGCTTGGTGATGTCGTTGATCGAAGCGCACTTGTTCGCGTTCAAACCCCTCAGGCAGCACATTTTGATGCCGCCATGACGGCACATCGGCTATGGTCTGGTGATATTGCAACCGACGATGCGCAGATGTTTCGCGCGGGTGGCTTCATGGTGGCGACTGTGCCGGGAGATATAATGCTCGAAAAAATCACCCATGCCGATGATTTTGCGCTTACCGAGGCGTGGCTTAGTATTGGGTTGATCAGCCGCACCGGGCTTGGCTTTGATGTGCACAGACTTGAAGCTGGGCTTCCGCTCTGGCTCTGCGGGGTCGCCGTTCCGCATACGCATGGCTTAGCTGGGCATAGCGATGCCGATGTTGCGCTCCATGCGCTTACAGATGCTATTTTTGGGGCGATAGGTGCAGGCGACATTGGTGATCATTTCCCGCCCTCCGATCCGCAGTGGAAAGGCGCAGATTCAGCGCAATTCTTGGAATATGCGCGTGATCTTGTTAGCAAGCGCGGTGGGATCATTGATCATGTTGACGTCACAATCATCTGTGAGATGCCAAAGATTGGGCCTTATCGCGAAGCAATGCGCGCGCAACTTGCAGAGATATTGCGTATCGAAATAACGCGGATTAGCGTGAAAGCCACGACAACCGAGCGGCTAGGATTTACTGGGCGCGGCGAAGGCATTGCGGCACAAGCAGTCGCCACCATCAGGAGCTTATGATGATATTTGGAAAAATAGGATACTCGGCGCTTTTGCTTGCCCTCGTCGCGGCGTTACCCGTCAATGCAGTTGCACAAACATCGGCAAAAGCCTGCCTTTCAGGAGAGGAAGCTGAAGGCTTGGTCACTTACGCCCTGCCTGCAGCAGTACGCGCAATTTCGCTACACTGCGCCAAGACACTTCCTGCAACCGCATCGCTGGTTCAGTCAGGCATTGTTACCGCTGCACGGTATCAGATTGATGCTGACAAAGCATGGCCAGTGGCAAGCGCTGCCTTTGATAAGGTGTCGGGCCTTCCAGTCGCAAGTTTGATGGGGGAGAAGGCACTTAAACCACTCATAGAAAAGACAATTTCAGGCGAAGTGACCCAGAATTTACTAGCAAAAGACTGCGCAAAAGCTGATCGCTTTATTAACATTCTTCAGCCTTTACCTACGCGGAATATGGCTATGCTGATCACTACCCTGCTCGAAACAGGAAGTCCGGCCACACGCGCTCGACTGCCAATCACGCTATGTTCAGCGCCTGCACCTGCCGCAATAATGGGAGCAAGCAGTAAGTGAATTATGGAATTGATCCGCGCCTTGTTGCGCTTGCCGCTGAGGTCATCGCTGCCAATCGTGCGCTCGGGAGACGTCTTGTTGTCGCCGAAAGCTGCACCGGGGGATTAGTTTCAGCAGCGCTCACAGCCATTTCAGGTTGCTCAGACGTTTTTGAGGCTGGCTTCATAACTTACGCTAATAGCGCCAAAATATCTAACCTCAAATTATCGACGGACATATTGGAAACCTTTGGCGCGGTTTCAATCGCTACAGCTTGGGGCATGGCGCAGGGCGCACTTGATAGATCGGAAGCCGATGTTGCGGTTGCGATCACTGGCATTGCTGGGCCAGATGGGGGTAGCGTACAAAAACCCGTTGGTACTGTTGTGTTTGCTAGGGCAAAGCGCGGTGAAAACCCTAAAGATGTAGTTGCGGATACAAAGCAGTTTGGCGATATCGGGCGCGGCGAAATACGGATTCAAGCAGCGCTGGTTGCGCTTGAACTACTGATGCCAGGTGCTGAGCCGTAAAGTGCCTCGGCCCGCGTAACAAAGGCATCAGTCATCTTATTGAGCGCGCGTTCAAAAACTTGTCCTGCAAGTGCTTCGAAAATCTTAGATTTAAAAGCGAAATCAACCGAAAAATCGATGTTGCAGCCACCTTCAGGCCGATCTGAAAAATGCCATTCATTACGCAAAAATTTAAGCGGGCCATCAATGTAATCGACCTGAATCATCGTCGGACGCGATTTGACCACGCGCGAGGTGAAATTCTCCCGCAATCCCTTAAACCCGACGATCATATCGGCCATCATTTCAAGATCACTGTTTGATCTAATCCGAACCGCGATGACCCAAGGCAAAAATTCTCCATATCGCGCAACATCGGCGACAAGATCAAACATCTGCCCCGCAGTCCATTTAAGTGCACGGGTTTCGCTATGCTTTGGCATCGGAACCATTTTTTGCAGCGAACTGCGCTGAACGTGCGCTTTGCATAGATGCGAAATCGCGGTCAGCATGATAGCTGGAACGCGTTAGCGGCGTTGCGGCAACCAGCAAGAAACCCTTTGCGCGGGCAATCGCTGCATAGGCGTCAAACGCGCGCGGCGGCACATACTCAATGACTTTTGTGTGCTTTGGGGTTGGTTGAAGATACTGACCCATCGTCAGGAAATCGACGTCTGCAGAACGCATGTCATCCATCACTTGATGCACCTCAAGTCGCTCTTCACCAAGGCCGAGCATCACACCTGATTTGGTGAAAATCGATGGATCATGACGCTTGACGCTTTCGAGCAAACGAAGCGATGCATAGTATCGCGCGCCGGGCCTGATTGTTGGGTAAAGTCTTGGCACTGTTTCGAGGTTATGATTATAAACATCTGGTCTCGCTGTAATAATTGCCTCAACCGCAGCGTCGGCCTTGTTCCGAAAATCAGGCGTCAATATCTCGATTGTCGTACCTGGCGTTGTCCGCCGAAGTGCCTCAATCACCTTAACGAAATGTGATGCGCCGCCGTCGGCGAGGTCGTCGCGGTCAACGCTCGTTACCACAATATGCTTTAGGCCAAGTTCTGCGGCTGCATCGGCAACATGCTGCGGCTCACTCGCGTCAAGCGCACGCGGCATCCCCGTTTTCACATTGCAAAACGCACAAGCGCGGGTGCAAGTATCGCCCATAATCATTACAGTAGCGTGTTTTTTCGTCCAGCATTCACCGATATTGGGACAAGCGGCTTCTTCGCAGACTGTTGCAAGATTGAGTCGTCGCATGATCGCCTTGGTTTCGGCAAATCCGACGGAGGTTGGTGCTTTTACCCTGATCCAGTCAGGTTTGCGGACACGAGCGGCGAGTATTGGTTCAGACATATCACACTACATAGCGAGTGATCGTCATCGGTTGAAGCAGTTTGTGTTGCCAGCGCCCCCAATTGCCCGCTAGCAGATTGGCATGGCTGATTTCGCAACACTTATTGCTGGATACCAACGCTTTCGGACAAGTGGATGGCAACATGAACGACAACGCTGGGCCGAACTCGCCGAAAGCCAGTCGCCAAAAGTGATGGTGATTGCTTGTTCTGACAGTAGAGTTGATCCGGCAACAATTTTTGATGCGTCACCCGGCGAGATGTTTGTGGTACGAAATGTCGCTAATCTCGTTCCGCCTTTTGAACTGAGTGAAGGACGACACGGCGTTTCAGCAGCATTGGAATTTGCCGTGACCCAGCTTGATGTGCCTGAAATCGTTGTCATGGGGCACGGCGGTTGCGGAGGCTGCCTTGCCGCGCTGACGCAAGGTTTCAAGGATGCTAGGCCGGGTGAAGGTGGCTTCATCGCTCGCTGGATCGATATGCTTGATGATGCACGCACAAGAGTCGTGAGCGCGTATGGTCATGAGCAGAATAGTTCAGCACTGCGCGCGATGGAGCATGAGGCTATTAAGGTAAGCCTTGCTAATTTGCGCACCTTCCCCTGCATTCGCGCTCGCGAAGCGGAAGGGAGAGTGACCCTTCACGGTGCTTATTTCGCGATTGATGATGGATTGCTCCATATTCTCGATGAAGCCAGCGGAGAATTCGCAGCCGTTTAACCCGTTGCTGCGTGTGAAGCCGCACGGCCAAGGACATCAAGCGCCTTCATGCGTGCGAATTCAACAACCTGCCCGGCGAGCAAATTAATCTGATTTGCAATGCCGGGATCTGCAATTGTGCCATTATCAGCAAATACAGGCTGCGCTGAATTGATCGCAACTGCCATTGGCGTTGGCCAACCACGCAGCGCGTGGGTGATACTGCGCAGCGTTGCAAGCGTTGATCCAGTCACTTGCCAGCCAGCCGCGACTGCAATCAGGCCAACGGCCCGACCTTCAAAATATACACGCTCATCACGCGCCATATCTTCAACATAATCGAGTGCATTCTTGATTAGCCCCGATACCGTACCGTGATAACCGGGCGATGCGATGATAATCCCGTCGGCACGGCGAAGTGCCGCGATCAGCGCAAGCGCTGGATCAGTGCGTTCCCCGCCGTAGCTGTACATCGGCATGTCAAGCGCTTTACCATCGAAAAAAAGGGTATCTGCACCAGCGATTTCGGCAGCGTTCAGGGCCTCACGGAGAATCCGTTCGGTCGAACCTGTGACACTGCCGGTGCCGCCAAGGCCAACAATTAAGGGTTTTACGTCTTTCATTACCCATAAACGCCTAGCCGCCGAGTAGCATCCCCGCAAGCGCTGCACTCATCAGATTTGCCAAACTGCCCGCAACGAGCGCCTTGATACCGAGCTTTGCAATCATCGGGCGTTGATTGGGGGCCAAGCTACCAGTTACGGCAATCTGGATAGCGATAGAAAGAAAATTGGCAAAGCCACATAAGGAGAAAGTTATAATTGCTACGGAGGTAGAAGAAAGGTCCTTATTTTGACCTAGGCTAATAAAGGCAACAAATTCATTGAGTACTACCTTCGTGCCGAACAGGCCGCCAGCGACCCCTGCCTCATGCCATGGAACACCAATAAGATACATCATAGGCTTCAAAATTGCGCCAAGTACAGCTTGAAAACTTAATTCAGGATAACCAAACCATACACCAACTCCACCAAGTATGCCATTCGCAAGCGCAACCAGCGCAACAAATGCTAAGACTATCGATCCCACCGCGACGGCTAGTTTCACCCCGGTCTGCGCGCCCTGTGCTGCTGCCATGATCACATTGGCAGGTTTTTCCTCATCGTGGCTGGTGTCAGCAAATTCTACAGGGTCTATTTCTTTATCATTGGGATCGTCTGGCATCATGATTTTTGCCATCAGGATACCGCCGGGAGCCGCCATAAAACTCGCCGCGAGGAGGTAGTCGATCTTGATACCCATTGAGGCATAGGCCGCAAGAATCGTTCCAGCGACGCCAGCCATCCCCGATGTCATGACGAGGAAAAGTTGCGATGGCGTGAGGCTCGCAAGATAAGGACGGATCACGAGCGGGCTTTCGCTTTGCCCGACAAAGATATTTGCAGCAGCACAGAGCGATTCAACCTTAGAAACCCCGGTGATCTTTTGAATGCCGCCGCCGACCCATTTGACGATCAACTGCATGATGCCGAGATAATAAAGGATCGAAATGAGTGATGCGAAGAAGATGATGACCGGGAGCGCCGCAATGGCGAAGCTGTTCCCGCCGATTTCAGGCTTAGCAAGCGAGCCGAACAGAAAGTCGATCCCAGCCTGTGCATAGCCGAGCAGATTTGAAACGCCTTGAGACATGGCTGCAATCACGCGCTGTCCAGCGGGCACATAAAGGACAAGAACAGCGATTCCGGCCTGCATTGCGAATGCTGCGCCGACCACACGCAACCTGATATGCTTTCGATTCGAGGAAAGGGCAAAGGCAATCACCAACAATAGCACTATCCCCGCCGCACCAATCAACAAACTCTGCATGATATGAACGTTCCCTGCTTGCACCTGTTATTCTTGCCCCTACGATACAGCCTCTCGCCAATTCAACCACCCCCTTTTGAAGAGGTTTGCCGATGACCGAACCGACGATGTCCGCTGGAGATGTGCTTGATATGCTTGATTGGCTTCCAGAAGGCGCGAAAGCTATCTCGTCTGCAATAGCCGGGGCAGGTAACATGAACCTTGTTGAGCGTGTTACACTGAGTGATGGCAGCAGCCTTATTCTGAAACGTGCGCATGGTTGGGTGGAAAAATATCCTGATATTCCTGCTCCAATCGCCCGTGCTGGCGTTGAGGCCGCATTTTATAGCGCTGTTTATGGAACCCCGGTTGGCGCAGCAATGCCGCTTCATTTGGCTTATGATGATGCACATGCTGCAAATCTGTTTGAAGACCTTGGTGAAGGCACCGACGGCATGACGGCTTATGCGGGTACGCCAATCGCTATGGCTGATCTCGACGGGGTGATTGACTGGATGATTGCGCTGCATGATTTGGCAGTACCGAGCAATACGCGACTGACGAACCATGCGATGCGCTTGCTTAACGCGGTACATATTTTTGATTTTCCGCTTGACCCAAATAGCGGCTTTGATCTCGACGTGATTACACTAGGATTACAAGAGGTTGCTGACCAGTTGAAGGCTGACGCTGCATTCGTCGAATCGGTTAAAGCGTTTGGCCAAACTTACCTTGAGACGGACGAGGGCGTCGTTCTGCACGGCGATCTTTATCCGGGAAGCTGGCTGATAACGACACAGGGCTTGCGGATCATTGATCCCGAATTTTGCTGGATCGGCCCGCGTGAATGGGATGTTGGTGTACTTGCCGCGCACCTGATTCTTTCTGGCCAAGACGATGCCCTGATTGATCGGATTTACACACGGTATCGCGGGCGGATTGATCGCACTCTTGCTGACAAGATCAGTGGAATTGAAATTATGCGTCGCTTGATCGGGGTTGCGCAGCTTCCGCTTGCGGCTGACCTTGCAGAAAAGACCGCCTTGCTTGAGCGCGCACGTCACATGGTCATTGGAAGCCACGCATGAGCCTTCAGCGGCGCGTGTGGATCGATACTGATCCCGCAATTACTGCTGGCAATGGTGAAGTTGATGATGCGTTTGCACTCATTCAGGCGCTACGCTCTCCAGAGCTTGAAGTTGTTGGGGTTTCCGCAGTGTTTGGTAATTGCGGGATTGATCACACTTATCCAATGGCACAGGAAATCGTTCGTCGAGCTGGACGCAACGACGTGCCGGTTTATCTTGGATGTGGCGATGTTGTTACTGATGCGATCAACAACCCTGCGACCCAAGCGCTTGCAACTGCACTTGCAAAGCAGCCGCTTACAATTCTCGCACTAGGCCCGCTTACCACTATAGCGGCAACACTTGCAGCGCAGCCTGATCTCGTTGCGCATGTCGAGGAGATTATCTTTGTCGGCGGGCGGCGACCAGGATTGGAATTCCGCGCCGCACCAGAGCAAACCAAACCATTTCGAGACTTAAACTTTGAACTTGATATAGCCGCCGCAGCAACGCTGATCAAACTTGGCGCGCCAATCACACTTGCTGGATGGGAAGTTGCCTCAAAAATGTGGCTTACTCCAACCGATCTGGATTGGCTGACGACGAACGGTGATGATTGCGTGCAGTGGCTGGCTCAAAGTGCACGCAAGTGGCAGGCAGACTGGCTGCGCTTTTTTTCAGCACCTGGATTTACACCATTTGATACACTCGCGGTTGGATGGCTGGTAGCGCCAACGCTCTTCACATCGTATAATTGTCGCGCAAGCATCGAGATAAATAATACCGTGCCAAGGCTGATTGCTGAAGCTGATCCAAATGGGGGTATTACCTATTTGAGTGCAGTTGATAATGACGCGTTTCGTAGTGATTTGCTGGCGCGTTTGACAGTGCGTTAAGCTGTTGTTGAACATGCTTTTGCGGACTAAACATGTTATAAATAACTGAGAGGCCAACCTATGCGTGCAATTTTTTTGCTGGTAGCACTTGCTACCCCTGTGCTTCCCGCTTTTGCCGAAGTTCCTAAACCAGCTGCACTTGTTGCCGATGGTATTCCTGCGGTGCCCGATGATCTTGCTGTTAAGACGCGGCCCTATATGGAGTTTCGGACCGCTGGATTTGTTGGCTGGCATCCAACCGACAAATCGATGTTGATCGCCACACGTTTTGGCAACACCGCCCAGCTTCACCGCGTTGCCGGGCCGATGATGGCGCGCAAGCAGATCAGCTTTGAGGCCGAACCCGTCGGCAATGGCAGTTGGGCACCCAAGCGTGGTGATGTCTTGCTGGTTCAAAAAGATGTTGGCGGCGGCGAATTCTTCCAGATTTTTACGCTCAAGGATGGACAGCTTACCCTGCTGACCGACGGTAAAAGCCGCAACAGCCTGAACGCGTGGAGTGACGATGGTGAATTGATCGGGTATAGCTCAACTCAGCGCAACGGCACTGATAATGATCTTTATGTGATGAACCCGCGCGACCCGAAAACCAACCGCATGGTGGCCGAGGTTAAGGGCGGTGGCTGGGCAATAGCGGCGTTCGCACCCGATAAAAAGTCAGTGATCGTCGCGCAATATATCTCGGTTACAAAGGTCAACCTTTCGCGGCTAGATATCGCTTCCGGCAAAATGACGCCGATTGGTGATCACACCAAAAACATTGCTTACGGCGATGTAGCATTTGCCCCCGACGGGACATTATGGGTAACTTCGGATGAAGACTCCGAATTTCAGCGGCTTGGCATCCTTGATCCCGTGACGGGAACGTTTGCGCCGCGCGGGCCAGCCGAAAAATGGGATGTTGATACGTTTGACATCGCGCCTGATGGCAAAACGATTGCCTATGTCACCAACGAAGCGGGGCAAAGCAAGTTAAAGCTGCTTAACCCGCAAACAAATGCGGTGCGCGTGGTGAACAGACTGCCAGCGGGCATCATCGGCGGGCTTGAGATTTCCGAATGGGGCGATATCGGCGTCACCTTCACATCGGCCAAAAGTGCGGCTGACGCCTATAGCATCAATCCCAAAACGCTTGCCGTGACTCGCTGGACGGAAAGCGAAACTGGCGGGCTTGATGTTACGAGGAATGTCGATCCTGCGTTGATTGCGGTCAAAAGTTTTGATGGGCTAGAAGTGTCAGGTTTTCTCTACCGCCCCGATCCAGCGAAATTTCCCGGCAAGCGCCCGCTAATCGTCAATATTCACGGCGGGCCAGAGGGGCAGAGCCGCCCCGGATTTCAGGGCCGCAGCAATTATTTGCTCAATGAACAAGGCATCGCGATTTTCTATCCCAATGTGCGCGGGTCAACCGGCTATGGCAAAACCTTCGTCAGCCTCGACAATGGCCCGTTCAAGCGTGAGGACTCGGTAAAAGACCTTGGGGCATTCCTTGATGCGCTTGGCAAAGATAGCGCACTT
>JANOXQ010000114.1:0-38246 GCA_031418495.1 Sphingomonadales bacterium | reverse complement strand
GATTTCCTCAAAAGCTTTGATGATTGGATCGAGGCAGGCGACTATCTATTTGTCCATGCGGGTATTCGTCCTGGACTTGCAATTGAAGAACAGGAGACAAGCGACCTGCGCTGGATTCGTCGCGAAAGCCCCCGTGTCGATCCCGATGCGATTGGCTTGTTCATCGACGCCCTCAGTAATCGTATGGCCGTGGATCACCATGTGGCTAAACTCGCCCTTATGTTCAGTAAATTCGCGGCGAATCCAGCGCAGGTCGCTTGTCTCCTGTTCTTCAATTGCAAGTCCAGGACGAATACCCGCATGGACAAATAGATAGTCGCCTGCCTCGATCCAATCATCAAAGCTTTTGAGGAAATCAATATGCGCGACCGGCACATAATTTGGAATGAGTGCCGCCAATTCGCTTAGATCAACCGCATCATAATCGGCTTCGCTCATGCCGTAGCTGAGCATGGTCTCGCGCCCACCCACACGGTGGAACAGGCTGGTTGCGCGCTTATCACCGTCATACACACGGATCAGCAATTCTTCGTGATTGCCCGAAAGCAGGCGGACATTGCCGCTCGCCTCGCGCAGTTGAATCAGTCGTTCGACGACGCCATGCGAGTCACTCCCCCGGTCAATCAAGTCACCAAGAAAGATGATTTGCGTCTGCGCAGGCCCGCGCTCCGCATCATCAGCGTCAATTCGCGTGAGCAGATCATCAAGCAAATCCCGGCGACCATGAATATCGCCAACCGCGTAAATCCGCTGACCCGCCGGGGCATTCCAGACGCGCGGCGGTGTTTCTTTAGTGATACCGAACAGACGCTTGAAAACCATGCTGCGCCTATAAGGCTAGCGCGAGCGAATTGCCACTATCAGGCGATTTCACGCGCAACGAGGGCAACGGGGTCAATCCCCAGCCGTTCAATATGCGCGCGCATACGCGGCCAGACTTTGGTGAGGAAAGTATCGCGTTCCTGATCGCGGAGCCGCTCAATCGCGCCGTCCGCTACGAACATCCCCACACCGCGCTTCACCGAAACATGGCCATCATCCTGAAGTGCCTGATACGCCTTGGCAACGGTGAGCGGGTTTGCGCCGTGGCTTGCGGCAAAGGCGCGCACCGAGGGAAGTTGATCGCCCTCGCGGTAATCGCCCTCAAGAATGGATGCGGCAAGCATTGCACGCAACCGCAGATATACGGGAACTTCGCTAGACTCACTTGCTGTCATGGCAGTTTAATACACTAATACAGATGCGTTGTCAGCCCCTAATTTCAGGGGTTCCAATGACGCACGACCGCATCAAATTCCGGGCGCGGGCGTTCTTCAAGTGCGCGCGCGGGGGTGCCGATGAACAGGAAGCCCGCGATACGCTGTGTGGGCGTGCCAAAGGCATCTCGCACGGCGTTTGAATATGCGGGCCAGCCCGTCAGCCAACCACCAACAAAGCCGAGCGCGTGCGTCGCGGTGAGCAAGTTCATGCAGGCGGCCCCCACGCTAAGCTGTTGCTCCCAAAGCGGAATTTTGCTTTCGCTAACAGGTGATGAAAGCGCCACGATCAGCGTTGGGGCTTGGTGCGCAAATTGCTCCATCGCCTCAATTTCAAGCCGTCCAGCCTCAGGTTTTTCTTGCCTGTAGGCACGCACAAGAAGTTCCGAAAGCGCGCCCCGTTGATCCGCGCCGACGACCACAAACCGCCACGGCGCAAGCTTCCCGTGATCGGGCACGCGAATGGCCGCGCGCAAAATCTGGTCAAGTTGAGCGGCAACAGGGCCGGGGGCGATCATATCACGCGGCTTTCCCGAACGGCGCGTGTGGAGAAGGGCGATTGGTGAGGAGATGTCGTTGAACATGAATGCGCCGTATCGCCTTTTCTAAGCCACGGTCAATCTCAAGCCCTTCGTTAATGGGAGGCTTGGAGAAGAGATCGTTGTTTCAGTTTGAATGTTGGTTTTCGGCGAGATTTCGGACGTTTGTCTACGACTTGCTCCTATCCCACAATTGGTCGTTCAGCCCAAGCGGGCATGGCCAGTACGCTCGTTTAGAGCCAGAAGCTTGGCTCGAAGGGCGGGCGCACGGGCCGCACTGAGATTAGCGTATGCGCGAGGGTCGCGAATCCAATCGCTCAGTGCCGCTAAAGCCGGATCGTCGAATGAGTCACCGATGAGCGAATGGGCGGCTAGCATCCGCTTCTCGAGATCACGGACCTGAAGATATGCAGGCAAGCCGTCTGCTGGCGCGGGTGCGGCTAGCACTTCGCTGGCTGAGATGGTGATCGAGCGAGGCGGGAAGTGCCCATGAGAAAGCCCGGTGAGTGCGCTCCTTACCTTCCTGTGGACAGTGCCGGGGATGGCGATACTATCGCTGCGGTAAAGCGATTTAAGAAAGCGCAGTCGCCGGAGGTTTGAAACGCCTGCGGTATCAAGCACCCCCTCCTCGTGAAGCGCCTCGAGAATTCGGTCATAAGCAAACAGGTATCGTTGGCGGCCAGCGAGCCACAAGACGCCGAAGTTGCGCACGGTAACGTAAAGTACGTCGGCAGCCCAGAGCTCCGCCTTAGCGCCAGCGGGAACTGTCCCGATCAAGCTAGCAAGTCTCCCATTGTCACGAATTTCGGAATCATAGCACTCCTTCGGTCGGAATGCGCCGAGCAGGGCGGTAAGACGTCCGTCACGGTCGGCAATTACAGAGGCCTCTAGCTTCAGGTGCTGAACAAATAGCGCGCCCCTGCCAGCCAAGCTCTCCAACTTGCGGAAGGTGTAAGCAGCGACTGACACCCCCTCGGCTTTGAGCGTCCTCGTGCGCGCTCGGAGGATTTTCGGATCATCGTCGACAATCAGGAAGTCACGGTCGCTCAGGCGGTCAATGTCGCCGCGCGCGCAGGATCCGAAGACGGCCTCCGACGCCGCGCGAATTCCAGTTTTCTCGGTGAACGTCATCGTAGGAACCTTTTTACCAGAACCGAGGTGAAGATGGACAACCACCCGATGGCTGCCAATACTTCGAAGATGGTTAGCAGTTTAGCGAGCTCGCTGTCTGGAACTACGGTCGAGAAGCCGAGCACAGTGAGGACGGAGAAAGTATAAAAGATGCTATCGACGAGAGAGGTGCTTGGTGGACGCTCGCCATTGATCAAGAGTTCGCCGCCAATCACAAAGTGATTGAACACGGCTATTGCAAGAAAGCCAACAACCGTAACAACAGAGAGGCGTACCGGTTTGTAGCCGTAGCCAGTGAGAAGATCGTAAGTAAGGCTTTTCAGTTTCTCCCAATGCCCTGGAAGGAAATCTACGTTTTGTTTCCTAATTTCGTAACTAAGTTGATAGCGCTTCCATCTACGGAACTCGATGTCAGCAATGGTGTAGAACGCATCTTGTCGCTCATTAGAGTAGTTTGCGAGGAGCGCATGGTACATAGTCACGCCGACGTTTGATGCATCGACTCGGTAGCGCCGATCAAGAGAAATTGATGCAGGATCAAGGTAGCATTGTTCGAATTTGGATTTCCACATGTTGCAGTTGATGAACCTGCACTTGTGAAATTCTACCTCACGAAACCGACTCCCCTTGAAGATGCAGTCCTCGAAGATACAATTAGTGAAAGTGATTTGGAACAGTTCCATGTTTGAGATTGATACGTTCCTGAATGTCACCTTTTTTATTGCTAAGCGTGGCTGCCCCCACTTTTCTCCCCTGAATAGCGTATTCGTAATCTCATCGCCGGGGGACATGCTGGGCATAGGCATCCCTTCTTCGTGGGTGACTGGCGTTCCATCCAGTTTGAAGAAGGTTCTAAGCATTCGCTACAAATGAACACAAAGTGAAACGCTGTCCAGAGTTGAGTGAGAGAATCCGATGTTCACCATTGCGGCGCTAAATTTCAGATATTCTAATGCAGCCTTAAAATACTGTCTGTCAGCTAACGGTTCAAGGTAGACCGCTATCGGAATGCCAGCTTTCCCAATTGCAGACCCCAAATCCGGACAGTCTGCACCCCCCCCAAATCCCAGCCATTATAAAAAAACGGCTTTCCTACACGGAGGCTTTTTGCTTCATTTGGTTGATGAGTCCAACGATCATTTTGCTTGCGATTTCTTTTGCTATTCTGCCTTGACGAGGGTTTGAAAAATATACCGATTCAGTGTCTACTTGTTGAGAAATCCGCCATTTTTCTCTGTGACTACCGGGCGCAAAACTGAGGCCTCCTAACGCTTCGTTAACCCTGTTTGCACAGGGCATCGCAGCTTTGCTTTGTCACAAGGGGGCATGTTCGCAAAATTCATCATTGGAACCATCGTAGTCGGTGTGGCGGTTGGGCTCATGGTTCCTGCGCCTTCCACTTCCCCGTCTGTTCAGCCTGTGGTTGCAATCGCTAAACCCGCAACCGCGCCGGAGCCTGCGATAGACAAGGTGATCGAACGATCCGACGACGGCCATTTTTATGTCGATGCCGAAGTGAACGGGCAGCTTGTTCACTTTCTCATTGATACGGGTGCATCAAGCGTTGTGCTTACGATGGCTGATGCGAAACATGTTGGGTTGCCGTTTTCGCCGGGTCAGTTCCGCGTCATTGCGCGCGGCGCATCAGGCGATGTCAGCGGGCAGATTCTGAAAATCGGTCGCGTCGCGATTGGCCGCAAAGAGGCTTTTGATGTTGAGGGTGCCGTAGTCGCCGAGGGGCTTGATGTCTCACTGCTGGGACAGTCTTTCCTTTCGCGGATCGGGACGCTGGTAATCGATGGCGACAAGATGATTTTGCGTTAAAGTATCGCCAATATTTGCTGGGCTAACTCAGCCCGACAAATCAGAATATCGGGCAGATACGTATCTGCATTGTTATAGCGCATCGGCGACCCATCAAGACGTGACACGTGCAGGCCTGCAGCCAGTGCGACGGCGACTGGTGCGCAATTGTCCCATTCATATTGCCCGCCCGAATGAAGGTAGATATCCGCATCTCCACGAACGACCGCCATTGCTTTTGCGCCCGCTGATCCCATTGGTAGTAATGCAGCGCCAAGCGCTTCGGCAACCACAAGCGCTTCGACCGCAGGTCGCGTTCGGCTGACAACCATTTTGAGCGGTTGGTTTATAGTTTCAAGTGGTGGCGGCGCGCCTGATGAGAGCGTCAACTCAAGTCCCGGCAGTGCAACCGCACCCACTGTTGCTATACCCTCTATCGCAAGTGCAACATGCACCGCCCAATCGCTTCGTCCTTCGCTATATTCGCGCGTTCCATCAAGTGGATCAATGATCCAAACGCGCTTGGCAGAGAGCCGCAGCGCATTGTCGGTTTCTTCTTCGGAGAGCAGCGCATCATCGGGACGAAGTTCGCGCAGTGCCTTCATAAGGAAAGCATTGGCAATCATATCTCCCTCGGCACCCAATGCTTTCCCTGTGAGTTGCTCCGATCTTTGAAGCGCGTGCAACAAAGCACCCGCTTCGCTTGCTAAACGGCTAGCCAAGCGGGTGTCGGATTCATCAATTGTCACCCGATTAACGCCTCAACAATCGCGTCGGCAGCTTCGTCAGGCGTCATTGCAGTCGTATCAATCCGGATTTCGGGCGCTTCGGGCGCTTCATAGGGGCTGTCGATCCCCGTGAAATTCTTGAGCGCGCCGCTGCGCGCCTTTTTATAAAGTCCTTTGACATCGCGCGCTTCGGCTTCCGCCAGCGGCGTATCGATATGCACCTCGATAAACTCACCCGGTGGCAGCATTTCGCGCACCATTTGCCGTTCGGCGCGGAACGGCGAGATGAAGGCAGTGATCACAATCAAACCAGCATCGGCCATGAGCTGTGCCACTTCACCAACACGGCGGATATTTTCAATCCTGTCAGCATCAGTAAAGCCCAAATCTTTGTTGAGGCCGTGGCGAACATTATCACCGTCGAGCAGGAAGGTATGGCGGTTCATCCGGTGGAGCTTTTTTTCAACCAGATTGGCAATCGTTGATTTTCCAGCACCTGACAGGCCAGTGAACCATAGTACCGCAGCCTTCTGGTTCTTAAGGTCAGCGTGCATATCGCGGGTGATGTCGACGGCTTGAAGATGAACATTTTGCGCGCGGCGCAGACAGAAATTGAGCATCCCCGCAGCAACTGTCGCATTGGTGATCTTGTCGATCAGGATGAATCCGCCAAGCGTTTTATTTTCAGCATAAGCCTCAAAAATGATTGGTTTGTCAGTCGCGATTTCAGCGACACCGATGGCATTCAATTCAAGTGTCTTTGCCGCGCGCTGCTCTAGCGTATTGACGTTGACTTCATATTTGGGCGCCTGAACAATCGCCGAGGCGGTCTGCGTCGCGATTTTGATCCAATAGCTTCGCCCGGCGATCATTGGCTCATCGGCCATCCAGACGATGTTCGCTTCAAAGCGGTCGGCGACTTGTGGGGGAGCATCAGCCGCAGCGATCACGCAGCCGCGCGAACAATCAACTTCATCGTTGAGGCACAGCGTGACCGATTGGCCAGCAACGGCATTTTCCAGATCGCCGTCCATCGTCACGATCCGCGAAACGGCGGAGGTTTTGCCCGAAGGCAATATGCGCACGGAATCACCGACCGTGACGCTCCCACTCGCGATCAGGCCTGAAAACCCGCGAAAATCAAGGTTGGGCCGATTGACCCATTGCACCGGCAGGCGAAACGGCTTGGCCTGATCGCGCTCAGCGTCAACGGACACGCCCTCAAGCTGATCAATCAGAGACGCGCCTTTGTACCACGGCGTGTTGTCTGACTTGATGGTGATATTATCGCCCTTGAACCCTGAAATCGGGATCGCCTGAAAGCTTGTAATCCCAATCTCATTGGCAAAGGCGCGGTAGGTGAGCGCGATGCGATCAAAAATCGCCTTGTCATAACCGACCAGATCCATCTTGTTGACCGCAAGAATGATGTTCCGAATGCCCAGCAAATGCGCGAGATAGCTATGCCGCCGCGTTTGCGTTAGTACGCCCTTGCGCGCGTCAACGAGGATGATGGCGAGGTCAGCGGTTGAGGCACCCGTCACCATGTTGCGGGTATATTGCTCATGTCCCGGCGTATCAGCAACGATGAACTTGCGCTTTTCGGTCGCGAAAAAGCGATAGGCCACATCTATGGTGATGCCCTGTTCGCGCTCGGCAGCGAGACCATCGACCAAGAGCGCGAAATCAATCTCCTGCCCCTGCGTACCGATGCGTTTGCTGTCGGCTTCTAGCGCGGTCAACTGATCTTCAAAGATCGTCTTGCTGTCATAAAGCAGCCGCCCGATCAGCGTCGATTTGCCATCGTCAACTGACCCACAGGTGATGAAGCGCAGCAGCGATTTATGCTGATGCTGATCAAGATAGGCGTCAATGTCTGATGCGATGAGGGCGTCAGTTTCATAGGAAGAGGACATTAGAAATACCCCTCCGCCTTCTTCTTCTCCATGCTTGCCGCCTGATCATGGTCAATCGCGCGGCCTTGGCGTTCGGATGTTGTAGTGAGCAGCATTTCCTGGATGACTTCGGAAAGCGTTGCCGCTTCACTCTCAACTGCGCCTGTTAGGGGATAGCAACCAAGCGTGCGAAACCGGATCGACCGCTCAACCGGCACTTCATGCGCCTTTAAACGAAAGCGCTCATCATCAACCATCAGGATCAGCCCGTCGCGCTCAACCGTCGGGCGTTTCGCTGCGAAATAGAGCGGGACAATTTCGATATTGTTCAACTGGATATATTGCCAGATATCAAGTTCAGACCAGTTTGAGATTGGGAAGATGCGGATGCTTTCCCCCTTGGACTTGCGGGCATTGTAGAGGTTCCAAAGCTCTGGCCGCTGGTTTTTTGGGTCCCAGCGGTGATTGGCTGAGCGAAAACTGAAGACACGTTCTTTGGCGCGGCTCTTTTCCTCGTCGCGCCGGGCGCCGCCAAAGGCTGCATCAAAGCCGTAATGATCAAGCGCTTGTTTGAGCCCCTCGGTTTTCCACATGTCGGTGTGGAGCCCGCCATGATCAAACGGATTGATCCCGCGCGCAATGGCTTCAGGGTTTTGCCAGACGAGCAATTCCATGCCCGCATCTTTTGCAGCCTTCTCACGCAAATCATACATCGCTTTGAATTTCCAAGTCGTGTCAACATGGAGCAGCGCAAACGGGGGGGGACTTGGATAGAATGCCTTGCGCGCCAAGTGGAGCATCACCGCGCTATCCTTGCCAACGCTGTAAAGCATTATCGGCTTTTCCGCCTCGGCCACCACTTCGCGCATGATGTGGATGCTTTCGGCCTCTAGCCGCTCAAGATGCGTCAGACTTTGGGTCATGCTGTTGCTTCATATGGTGGAAGCGCGCGCTTGCAACAAAGATATTCTGATGGGGGCAAAAGCGGGTGCGCGTTAGCCCAGCATTTCTTTGAGCGGAACCGAGGTATCGGCCAATCGCGCGGGGTCAATCTGCGCCCCGGCAATCACAAGCGCCTTGCCCTGCACATAGTCCTTGATCGCTTTAACGCAGTCGAGTGCGATAACACGGCCCGCCTTCAAATACACCACTGAGAAGCTGCGCGTCGCCGGATCACCGCGCGTTACGCTCGCGTCAAAGCCAGTCGAGAGGCCGACGGTTTGGAGCTTAAGATCATATTGGTTTGACCAGAACCAGGGCACCGCGTGGTAAGGCTGCGGATCACCCATAATCGTGCGCGCGACGACATTGGCCTGATCATTCGCATTTTGCACTGACTCAAGGCGGATAGTTGCACCATCTGCAAAACGGTTGGCGTGCGCGGCGCAATCGCCAATTGCGAAGACATCGGGAAGGCTGGTGCGGCACTGTGCGTCAACGTGGACACCGTTTTCGCAGTCTGCTCCCGCAGCGGCGAGCGGCGCGACGGCGGGGATAATCCCGATGCCAACGATCACGAGATCGGCGGGGAGCAGTTCGCCGCTGTCAAGCCGAACGCCCGTGACGTGGCCCTCGCCCTCAAGCGCGGTTACGCACACGCCGAGGCGGACATCAACGCCGTGCGCGCGGTGTTCGGCCTCGTAAAATCGTGAAAGATCCTCACCAGCCACGCGCGCCAGAACACGCGGGAGCGCTTCGAGCAGCGTCACTTTTTTATCAAACTTCCGCAGCACAGCGGCGGCCTCAAGCCCGATATAACCGCCGCCAATCACGACGATACTCTCTGCCGTTTCCGAAGCGGCTTTCATCGCATCGGCATCGGCGCGGGTGCGGACGCCCTGAACACCGGGCAGATTGCCGCCGGGGATAGGCAGCATTCGCGCCGCGCCCCCAGTTGCCCAGATCAGGTGGGTATAGCCGAATGTCTCGCCCGCTTCGGTCGCGACCGAATGTGCGACTGGATCGACCGAGGCCACGCGCTTGTTCAGCAACATCGCGACTGCGCGCTCGTCCCAGAATTTGACCGGGCGGATCAGGATGCGTTCAAATTCCTTGTCGCCTGCGAAATAATCCTTTGAAAGCGGCGGGCGCTCGTAGGGGATTTCGCCTTCATCGCCGATGACCGCGATCGACCCTTCAAATTTTAATTGGCGCAGCATGATCGCCGCCTGCGCGCCGCCGTGGCCAGCACCAATGATAAGGACGTCATAGTTCATAGCTTCGGCGCTTAAATTGCGTGCGGCAGAACTGCAATGCCTTTGCCGTGCGTGATCAGGTCAAACGGCATGTCAAACGCGGCCTCAAGCGTTGGCGCATCGAAGATCGTGCCAATCACGCGCCCGCCTTTTAGGATCAGGACGTCGTCGGCAATCTCTGCTGCCGCACTCAGTTCATGAACAACAACGATCACACCCTTGCCCTCTTCATGCGCGGCGGACTTGAGGCGCAGCATCACATCGCGTTGATGGCGCGGATCAAGATTGGCGAGTGGTTCGTCAGCAAAAATCCAATCGCTTTCCCCGGCCAGCACCCGAGCGAGCATCACGCGTGCGCGCTCCCCGCCCGAAAGCGTGTTGACCAAGCGGCCGGCAAATTGCAGCGTATCAGTTGCGGTCAGCGCATGTGTCACCGCCGCGTCCTGCGGTGTCCCACGCCACGGCAGGCGGCCAAGTCCGACAAGTTCGCGCGCGCTGATGTTCCAATGCGGCGCGCCTGACTGCGGTAGATAGGCCAATCGCCGCGCGCGTTCGTTGGTGGAAAGGGTGGACGCACTCACGCCGTCAAGAGTGATCGTCCCGGCGCTCAGCGGTTGGAGGCCAAGCATTGTGCGCAGCAATGTGGTCTTGCCCGCGCCATTAGGGCCAATCAGCGCAGTGACGCGCCCGCGCTCTAAGCGTCCACTCACTCCACTTAAAATGGGTGTGCCGCCAATTGTGGCGCTGATATTTTCAAGAATGATGGTCACAGCGCGCGTCCCCGCACCCGTAGCATCATCCACAGGAAGAAGGGCGCACCGATCAGCGCCATCGCGATGCCTAGCCTTACCTCACCCACACCGGGCGTGAGGCGAACCAACGCATCAGCTGTCAGCGTCAGGATTGCGCCGCCAAGCGCCGATGGGATCAACAGTGCTGATGGCCGTTCACCGACAATTCCGCGCAGCAAGTGCGGCACGATCAGCCCGACAAAGCCGATTACGCCTGAAACGGCTACGCTTGCGCCAACGCATAGTCCGACGCCTAGGATCACCTTCAAGCGCAGTCGCGCAAGATCAATGCCGAGCGTAATCGCGCTATCCTCGCCAAGTGTAAGGGCATCTAATCCGCGCCCGGTTGTTGCCAATATCAGGCAGCCGCCGCCAATGAAGGGTAGAGCTATCGCGACATCGCCCATGCTCCGGTCGGTGAGCGCGCCCATTAGCCAATTGATGATTTCGGACGTCGCAAAGGGGTTGGGCGCGATGCTTATAACAAATGAGGTGAGCGCTCCGCTCAATGTTGAGAGCACAACACCGCCGAGGATAAATCCAAGCGGCCCGCCGCTGCGCCCGGCAATCGCGATGAGCGCGATCAGGCCAAGGCCTGCGCCAGTCATAGCGCAAATGAACAACGCAAGTGGCGATATCGCCAGCCCGAAAAAGATCGCCAGCACCGCGCCAAGCGCCGCGCTCGCTGAAATACCAACCACCGCTGGATCAGCGAGTGGATTGCGGAGATAGCCCTGAAGCACCGCACCCGAAAGCCCGAGCACCGCGCCGATACTCCCGCCGAGGATCGCGCGCGGCAGTCGTAGCTCCGCCATGATCCAGCCGTCGGTACTGTTTACGAGCCAGTCGGTAGGCGCAATCCACACCTTGCCCGCCGCAAGCGAGAGCATGAAGGCGAGCGCGGTGAAGAGAATGAGCAGGGCGCGGATCATGATTTCAAAACCCGCATCACATCAATGATCGTCGGCCCGCCGCAGAACAGCAGCTTGTCAGGAAACGGCGCAATCCTGGTCTTGCCGCCAAGGCGCGCGATCATTCGCTGGCGCATAGCGAGCGTGCGTGCGTCATCGCCTTCAGCGCTACTCGCCATGAAAATGACTGTTGGCGGTTTGCGGATCACAGTTTCCAGTGGGAGCTGTTCCCATTGTTTGAGGCCGTAAGTCTCGCTGGCGTTGGAGAAACCTGCGCGCGCGAGCAGTTCATCCTGAAGCGTTCCCTTGCCAGCGACGAACCCACTCGCTTGCCAGATGAGCGCCGAGTCTTTTGGCCCATCATCGTCATTCCCGCGAAGGCGGGAATCCATACTCACAGGCTTTGGGAGTTTATGGACTCCCGCCTTCGCGGGAGTGACGCCTTCTTCTGTTAGGCTCTTTTCAATTCGCGCCACCAGCGCCTCGCCAGCTGCCTCACGCCCAATGGCGCGCGCAACGTGGCGGACTTGCGCCAGACTTTCCTCAACCGTTGCCGGTACGCCGAATGTGATCATTTTGACCCCGACTTTCGAGAGCGCAGCGTCGGTTCCCGCGCTCGCCAGATTTCCGGTGAGCAAAAGGCGTGGGCGCGCTGCGATAATCTCCTCTGCCGTGATCCCAACCGTCGGATGCATTCGCGCCCAAGCCAGCGGCGCAGACGCGCTGTCGGCATCATGCGAAAAGGCGCTGACGGCAGCAATCTGCCCCGGTGCGGCAATTTCAGCCAGCACCGCGTCTATACACGGGTTTGCCGAGACGATTCCGCCCGGCGTGATGGCTGGCCCGCTTGAACAGCCGCTCAGCAGCAGCGCAAGGAGCCAGCCAATCCGCATCAGAATTTCACCCGCGCCCCGACATAGGCATTGCGGCCAAGGCTGTTAAACCCGGCGGCGGTCTGATAATTTTCATCGCCCAGATTTTCAACGCGGCCAAACAGTTCGATCCGGTCATTCACACTATACCCCGCGCGCAAGCCGACGAGTGCATAGCCGTCAAGCCGCCGGGTATTGGCGAGGTTGTCAAATGCATCGCCGGTGAGCGTAATCGTGGTGCCTAGGCTTAGCCCGAACGGCGTTTTCCAATCCGCCGAAAGGTTGACATTCTCCTGTGGTCGCCGGGCGAGTTGATTGCCGAAGCTGCCCGGTGATCGGCTGGTCGCATCAACAAAGCTAAAGTTTGCCGCCACATTGAGGTTGGAGGTCGGGCGGAGTGCCAAACCAAATTCAGCGCCTTCGCCGCGTGCCTTGGCAATATTTTCCGACTGGAACGTCACGAACGAGAATGTAATCAGGTCACGGCTGTTGCGTCGGAAGTACGTTGCGGTCGCGAGGATTTCGCCGTCGAGCAGCGATTGCTCAATGCCCACATCAAAGCTCTTCGCGGTTTCGGGCTTGAGCGCAACGTTGCCAAATGGCAGCAACGCCTCGGTTAGCGTCGGCGCGCGGAAACCTTCTGCATAAGTCCCCCGGATCAGCGTCTTGCCGTCATTGGGGGTGTAGGCAAAGTTCGCGCCAAAAGTCGTCTGTCCGCCGTAATCGCTATAATCATCATAGCGTGCGCCGCCTGTTAGCGTCAGGCCGGCGAAGGGCTTGAGGATTAACTGGCCAAAGCCGCTGGTGACGGTCGTTTTGGCGCGGTCAGGCACCGTGCCGGGGCCGTTCGCCGGGAAGAAAGTGCTGGCAAAGCTGCGTTCATGCTCAACGCCGAATACGAGTTTGGCTGCGTCCGCCACATCGAAGGCGCCGTGATATTCAAAGCGGTCAAGCGTGGCTTTGATCGCATTGACGTTGAAATTGACGGGGCGAACAACGTCAGAACCGATCCGGCTAATGTCAGTGCGGGTGTATGACAGGCGGTTGGTGAGGCGACCATCAAGCAGTTTTGCATTGAGACCAACATAGCCCAAAAACTGCTCATTTTCAGTTTCGGGAAGCGCGTTGGGGGAAAGCGGGAAGGTGCTGTCAAACTGCACTTCACCCCGATTATAATACCCCCGGAAATCGAGCGAGAGATTATCAGTGAAGGCAATTTTGAGTTTGCCGTTAGCCGATGCATTGCGGTAGCCATCACGTTCAGAGCCGCCGACGAGAGCCGAAATGCCGGTCGTGCGGTATAGTCCGCCGCCAATGCTGCCCGAGACTATTCCGGTACGACCCGAGACATTTGCCTGAACATTGGCGGTATCTTGATAGCCATATTCGGCGCGGGCGTTGACCGCGAAACTCTCGGTTGGTTCAAGCGTCTGGATATTGACCACGCCGCCAATCGCTTGGCTGCCCCAGATCACCGAGTTTGGCCCACGGAGCACTTCGACCCGACCGATATTGCCGGTGAGCAGCGCGCCAAAATCAAACGCGGCATTCGGGCTTGAAGGATCATTGATCCGCACACCGTCAATCAGGACGAGTGTTTGCGAACTATCGCCACCGCGAATAAATACGCTCGTTTGCGCGCCAACCCCCCCGTTACGCGCGATAGTAACGCTTGGTACGTTGCGGAGTATGTCAGTGATCACCGAAGTTTGCTGGGTCTCAAGCGTTTTCAAATCGATGACAGTGATGGCTTGGCCGACTTCGGCGCGCGGTTGGGCAATGCCGTTGGCGGTGACGATAATGGTGTCGTCGTCTGCCGCAAACGCAGTCGCTGGCAACAGCACAAGCGCCGCCGCTGCATATTTCAAAATTGTCACGTAATAGTCTCCTCATGTGACGTTCAACCAAATGCCGTCACGCGAGGAAAACTCCCCCGTTCGCGCCAGTCTTCCCGCTGGCACAAAGGATCAGCTGTAACCGGCAGGTCTCCTGGCTTCCGGGTCAATGCGCCTCTCCACCTTCCCAAGCCAAAAAAGTCAGCCCAGTGGTGTCACGGAGAGGAACTCGCCGGTTACAGTTGCGGGAACAGCGCCGGGTTTTCACCGACTTCCCTTTTCATCACCGTCTCCGGTGAACCTGTTACACAGCTATTAGTATGGCGTTGAGCGGGAATAATCAAGTTTGATAGCTTGACGTGAACGTAAGGCGGTTCCAACAGTTCTGGCAAATCGCACACAGGAGATCAAATATGCCCGGAGCACTGGATGGCGTCACCATCATCGAACTGGCGGGAATTGGCCCCGCGCCCTTTTGTGGAATGATGCTGGCTGATCACGGTGCGCGGGTGATCCGCGTTGACCGCGCGGGAGCGCCCGATGCCAAGGGACGCGATGTCCTTTCGCGCAATCGCGAACGGATTGAGGCTGATTTGAAATCACCCGAAGGGATCGCCAAAGTCCGTGAACTTATCCACACGGCGGACGGGATTATCGAGGGGTTTCGCCCCGGTGTGATGGAGCGGCTTGGGCTCGGCCCTGAAGTTTTGCTCGCCGACAATCCAAAGCTCGTGTTCGGACGGATGACGGGCTGGGGGCAGACGGGCACGCTTTCACATGCGGCGGGGCATGACATCAATTACATCTCGATCAGCGGCAACCTCCACGGCTATGGCCGACCGAACGAGAAGCCAACCCCGCCAACCAATGCGATTGGCGATTTTGCGGGCGGCGGCATGATGCTCGCTTTCGGGATGCTCGCGGGGATTTTGAGCGCGCGCGCATCGGGCAGGGGCCAAGTGATTGATTGCGCTATGACTGACGGTGCCGCCGTCATCCACGCAATGCAGTGGGGTTTTCGTGGGATGGGCATGTGGGAGGATACGCGCGGGGTGAACATGCTCGATACCGCCGCGCATTTCTATGACACCTATGAATGTGGCGATGGCCAGTTCATCTCAATTGGGTCGATCGAGCCGCAATTCTACGCGCTGCTCCGCAAAAAGCTTGGGCTGACTGACGATACTGCTTTCGACGCGCAGATGGACAAGGCGCAATGGCCAGCGCTCAAAGCGCGCTTCAGCGAAATCTTCAAATCGCAGCCGCGCGACCATTGGTGTACGCTGATGGAAGGCACTGACATTTGTTTTGGGCCAGTGCTATCAATGGCTGATGCGCTTACACATCCCCACAACGTCGCGCGGGGTACGTTCGTCAATGTTGGCGGGATCGATCAGCCTGGGCCAGCCCCGCGCTTTATGGGGACGCCAGCCGCAGTTCCGGTGGGGAGAAAATGAAATGGGTATGGATCGACGCGCGGCTCTTACGGCGGGATTGGGGCTTGCAGCGACTGGCCTAATGGCGGGTTGTAATGACGCAGAGTCAGCGCGGGGCACGGCCATTGACTCCATCGCTGCGCGTGGATTTGAAATGCCGCTCGAGTCTGAGCCGCATGAGCGCACCCTTATGCAGTGGCCGGTTAGCCTGTCGGTCTATGACCCGCCTTCGCTTGCCAAAGTTCAGGCAAGCATCGCGCTGATTGCCAACACGATCAGCAAATATGAACCCGTCGCGATGATGGTCGATGATCGCAGTGCCCCTGCCGCGCGGGCGCAGCTCGGCGAGAATGTCGAAATTTGGAATATCCCGACCGATGATCTGTGGTGCCGCGATGCCGGGCCAACCTTTGTCCGCGATAAATCGGGCGCGCTTGCCGTCGCGCATATTCAATTCAACGGCTGGGGTAGGAAACAGCCATACCGCAACGACGCACACATAGCTGAGCGCGTAGCACAGCGGCTTGGTCTGCCGCTCCTCAAGACCGGGCTGGTTGGCGAAGGCGGCGGCATCGAACATGACGGCGCTGGAACGCTGCTTGCCCATGCAAGCTGTTGGGTAAATCGCAACCGCAATAGTGCATCGCAGGCTGAAATCGGCAAGCGGCTTTTGTCGGCGCTTGGCGGGCAAAAGATGATCTGGGCACCCGGCGTGAAGGGCAAGGATATTACCGACTATCATATCGATGCACTCGCGCGGTTTGTGTCGCCGGGCAAAGTGCTGATCCAGCTTGGCGCGACGATTGATCCTGACGATCCTTGGTCGGTTTCTGGCCATGAAACGCTTAGAATTCTGCAAGGTGCAACCGATGCCAAGGGGCGCAGCTTGGAGATTGTCCGGCTCGATGAGCCAGTCGATATTCGAAGTAGCCAGCCCAATTTCGTGCCAAGCTATGTCAACTATTATGTCTGCAACGGCGCGGTGATTGTCTCGCAATTTGGCGACAAAGCGGCTGATGGCAACGCACGCGAATTGCTCCAATCGCTTTATCCGGGGCGTGTGATTGAGATGCTCAAGACCGATCCGATTGGCGACGCGGGCGGCGGGATTCACTGCGCGACGCAACAACAGCCAAAGGCGGGAAGAGTATCATGACATGATAAAATGGCTCGAAAAACATGCTCCAGCGCTTCAGGCGTTATCCGCAATTGGCGCACTGGTCGCAGTTGTCGGCGGCATTGTTGGTATCAAGGTTCAGCTTAACGCCTCTGCGCAAATGCAGCGTGAGCAATCGGCGCGCGACATTTACCGCGAGTTTCTGAACCTTTCGATCAATCAGTCCAAATTTGCCGCGCCCGATTATTGTGCGATAAATGGTACGGATGATTAGGCTGCTTATGAAAACTATGTTCAATATATGCTCTACACCAGCGAACAGGTGCTGACGGCCTTACCCGGCTGGGAGTCTACGATGGCTGAACATTTGGGCGCACATAAGGAATTACTGTGCAGCGAGACCGATTGGACGGACGATACGCCGCAGGTGCAATCGCTGATCAAGAGGTATCGAGCGAAAGAGTGTAAGGTGTTCAAAACCAGTTGTAGTTGAGAAAGGCAGGCACCCATGCAAAAGCCCGACACGCTTGACCGTATTGCGCAAATTCTAATTGCGATTGCGGCGCTCTTCGCGCTGTTCAACGGCGCATTTATGCTTTGGGATCCTTATGGCTGGTATCAGGCGGTGGGCACGGTCAAATTCACTGGGCCGCCTAACCAGCATTTCATCCGCGATATCGGGATCGCCTTTTTCGGCAGTGGGGTGATGCTGGCATACTCTGCTTGGTATCCGTCGGGGCGGTGGATGGCGGCCTTGGCGGGGAGCCTGTTTCTTGCGGCGCACGGCGCGCTCCATATTTATGAAGTGCTGACTGGTATTTGCGCGCAGGATATTTTCTGGAAGGATGCGCCGGGCGTGCTCGGGCCGCCGCTGATGGTTTGGACCGCGCTTGCCATTTTGTTCGCTACTCAGAAGATCGTTCCGGCGGGCGTACCGAAGCGCATCTTCCTCGCCATTGGCGACAAGATGGCCCCCGATGAGTCAGCCTATATGCATGAAATCGCAGGCGCGCCCTGCCATGCCTATGAAAAGTTCACCCATTTCATGCCTGCGTCGATGCATCGCCACGATGCGCCGGCTGATCTTTTCCACATGGCGCGGATCGGCGCGACGTTGATTGAGGATTGCGGCCCTTGCGCACTGACGGCGGCGCGCTGGGCGCTCCAGCAGAAAATTCCGCGCGATCAGGTGAACGCGGCGCTGGCGGGCAATCCTCCTGAAGGCGATCTCAAAACGGCGTTTGATTTTGGACAGGCGATTGCGACACAGTCACCCGATGCGTTCGCGCTAGGTGATGCGATTGAAGCAAAACACGGCCGCGCAGTCAGGCTTGAACTCGCGATGACGGCGGCGATTGTGCGATCCTATCCCGCAATGAAGCGCGGGCTTGGCCTCACCAAATCCTGTTCGATCACAAAATTGGAAATCTGATGACACTCGACCCAACCCGCATTCCCGTCATCATCGGCACTGGCCAGATTAATGATCGCGACTGCGTTCATGACTCGCTTGCGTTGATGATTGGTGCGCTTGAAAACGCTGATGCGGACGGTGGTGGTGGTTGGATCGCCGCGCTCGACAGCCTAGCCGTAGTCAACCAGATCAGCTTTCCAAGGCTTGGCAATTGCGCCGAAGTGCTTGCGGCCCATTTCGGCATTACGCCCGCGCATGTCGAGCAAACCCCCTGGCCAACGGGCGAAAGCCCGGTTCAGTTGCTCAATGAAGCCGCTAACCTGATTGGCGCTGGCGAAATTCAGGTCGCGGCGATTGTCGGCGCCGAAGCGCTGCGGACGGCGGCGCAGCGTGCGAAATCGGCAACTGGTGAGAAGAAGGATGCGCTGCGTGATGTTGCGAACAGCGGTGCACAATCGCTGATGGCGCGGCACGGCCTTGTTGCGCCGACCGATCTTTATCCGCTGTATGAAAATGCGACCCGTGCGGCGTGGGGACAGAGTTTTGCCGAGGCGCAAGGCGAAACGGGCGTGCTTTGGGCGGGCATGTCTGCGGTTGCGGCGGCCAATGAAACGGCATGGCTGCGCAAGGCACTTTCGCACGAAGAAATTACAGCTTCAAATGACGACAATCGCCCAATTGCCTATCCCTATCTCAAGCGGATGGTTGCCAATTCGAGCGTCAACCAAGGCGCTGGGTTTATCTTGACAAGCCTCGCCCGTGCGCGCGCTGCGGGTATTGCAGAAGACCGCATCATCTATGTCGGGCAGGGTGCGGCGGCGCATGAAACACATTCGATCCTCAAACGCGACCGTTATGATCGTTCAGCAGGCATGATCACGACGCTGCAAAAGACGCTTGAGCTTAATGGCCTAACCAGTACTGATCTTGATCATGTCGAGCTTTATTCCTGCTTCCCCTGCATCCCAAAAATGGCGCGGCGTGTGCTTGATTGGCCAGTTGATAAGCCAATCACAGCGTTCGGAGGACTGACTTTTGGTGGCGGGCCAATCGGCAATTATATGAGCCATGCGATTGGATCGATGGTGGATACGCTGCGGCGGGAAAGCGGCACCGCGCTGCTCTTTGCTAACGGGGGCTATGCCACGCACAATCATGCAATTGTCATTTCGGCCCGACCTATTGCGGCTGCTCATTTCCCTTCACCATTTGATTACAATGCGGAGGCTGCCGCGCAGCGTGACGAAGTTCCGCCTGTTGTCGAGCATTATGACGGCCCGGCAACAATCGAAACTTTCACAGTGTTCTACGCCCGCGATGGCAGCACCCGCTTTGGCACTGTTATTGGGCGAACCCCAGAGGGTGCGCGTTTGCTTGGACGGGTTGATACAGACGACACCATCAGCCTTAGCCGTTTGCTTGATCCCAATGCCGAAGCGGTTGGCGCGGCTGGAATGGTTAGTAGCGACGCCGAAGGCTTACTCCATTGGCGCGCCGATTAGCGGCATTTGATTTCGATAGACGCTGAATTCGGATCGACCAGCGCTGCGCGCAGTGCTTGCGGGCTGTGGGTGAACATCGCTAAAGACGCTCCCAACAATAAGGAGATGATCGTCATGAATATTCGTTTGTTCGCCAGCGCCGCTTTGATTGCGCTTGCTTCGGCTGCACTTACTGTGCCTGCCGCTGCCAAAGAAATCAAAAAAGGCGCGACCGCAAAACCCGCAACGGCCAAAACCGCTGCGGCTGGCAAAGCAACGGCCAAGCCCGTGTTCGGCACCTTCGGGATGGATACCGATGGCATGAACAAGGCGGTGAAGCCCGGCGACGATTTCTTCGCATTTGCCAATGGCACTTGGGCAGCGAAGACCGAAATTCCTGCGGATAAATCCTCACACGGGGGCTTTGGGATTTTGCGCGACTTGTCCGACACGCGGACGCGCGCGATTATTGAATCAGTAGCCGCCGCCAATAATGCGCCGGGAAGCAGCGGACAAAAAGTTGGTGATTACTTTGCTAGCTTCATGGATGAGGCGGCGATCGAGGCAAAGGGCGTAGCGCCACTCGCCCCGCTACTCGCTCAGGTGCAAGTCATTCAGACGCCGAGCCAGCTCGCCGCTGCATTCGGGGTAGCCAATCGCCTCGGGATTTCGACACCAATCGGCATGGGGGTTCAGCTCGATCTCAAGGATAATACTGTTTATGCGGCCTATCTCGGTCAAGGCGGCATTGGCCTTCCCGATCGCGATTATTATCTTGAGGACAATCCCCGTTTCGTTGAAGTCCGCACCAAATATGTGACGCACATTGGCAATATGCTCAAGCTCGCGGGTATTGCTGATTCCGCCGCCAAGGCTCAGCGCATTTACGACCTAGAAAAAAAGATAGCGACAACGCATTGGACGCAGGCGCAGTCACGTCAGGTTGAGAAACTTTACAATCCAGTTGCGGTTGGCGATCTGGCCGCGAAAATGCCTGGCTTTGATTGGTCGCTTTATCTGCAAACGCTTGGTATCGCTTCAATGAAAACTGTGATCGCGACCCAGCCAAGCGCGCTTGAAGGCGCGGCAAAACTGGTATCAAGTGAACCGCTTGATCTGTGGAAAGACTATTTGACCTTCCATCTTATCAAAACTTCGGCATCTTATCTCCCCAAGGCCTTTGTTGCAGAAGACTTTGCTTTTGACGGGCCAATCCTTTCGGGAACGCCAGCACTCAAGGACCGCTGGAAGCGCGGTGTTGATGAAATCAATGGCGCTCTTGGTGAAGCGGTAGGAGAGCTTTATGTTGCTAAGCATTTCCCACCTGAAGCGAAGATCAAAGCCGACACGCTGGTCAAAAACATTCTTTCTGCAATGGGCAAGCGGATTGATCAGCTTGAATGGATGGCACCCGAAACCAAGGTGAAGGCACGCGAAAAGCTCGCTGCGATTGATGTCAAGATTGGTTATCCAACCAAGTGGCGTGATTATTCTGCACTGAAGGTTGAGCGCGGTGATCCGCTTGGCAACGCACTGCGCGTTCAATCATTCGAATATGACCGCCAGCTTGCCAAGGTTGGTAAACCAGTTGATAACTCCGAATGGTTTATGACGCCGCAAACGGTCAATGCTTATGCCAATCCCCTGCAGAACGAGATTGTGTTTCCTGCCGCTATTCTTCAGGCACCTTTCTTTGATCCCAATGCAGATGCTGCGGTGAATTATGGCGGCGTTGGCGCTGTGATTGGCCATGAAATTAGTCATTTGTTTGATGATCAGGGCCGCAAGTTTGATCCCAAGGGGCGTTTGACTGATTGGTGGACGGCAGAGGACGTAAAGCGCTTTGAAGGCTACACCGCCAAGGTCGTGAAGCAATATGGCGCTTATGAACCTCTGCCGGGGTCAAGGGTTAATGGCGAATTGACACTTGGTGAGAATATGGCAGATCTTGCAGGTGTTACGATTGCTTATGATGCGTATAAAATCTCTCTTAACGGCAAAGCGGCCTCACTCATTGACGGCTATACAGGTGATCAGCGCTTCTTCCTCGGCTTTGGCCAAGTTTGGCGGAATAAATACCGCGAAGCCAATCTTCAGCAGCGGCTGACGACTGATCCGCATACGCCGGGTCATTTTCGGCCCTATGTCGTGCGCAACGTTGATGCGTGGTATGCTGCTTTTGGTGCTAAACCGGGTGAGAAATTCTACCTAGCCCCTGCTGAGCGGGTAAAAGTCTGGTAGGCTTTATATGTTTTAATTGATGGGTTTACGCACAGCCAGTGGCGGATATCCGCCATTGGCTGTGTAATATATGTTCGCTTATGCACAAAATATCTTGTCGTTTTTCACCCACTATGGTTTAAGATAATATTAACCCATCTGATCGGACGTTATTTCACGGTTGGTAGATGTTTCGCGTGGGGGAATTATGGACGCAAGCACATTGCTGGGTATGCTGCCGCCGGGAACATTGTTTTCATCCTGCTCGGTCGATGAACTGAATGACTTGCTGTCAGTTGCTACCAAGGCCACGATGAAAAAAGGCCAGACGCTCATGATGCAGGGCGATGTTGGCGATTCACTTATCATGTTGCTTGCTGGCAATGCCAGAGTCACCATGGTTGCACAAAATGGTCGTGAGATAACACTTGATTATGCCGAAGCGGGTGCTGTTCTTGGTGAAATTTCGGTTATTGATGGCGGAGATCGAACGGCTTCGGTCATCGCACTTAGTGAGGGCAGCTATCTTCATTTGACGCGCACAGCATTTGCATCATTTGTTGAGCGTCAGCCGCCGATGGCATGGCGTTTCATGAAAGAGATTGCGCGCCGCCTTCGCCAGACCAACAATACGATTGAGAGTGATCGTGCTTTCTCCTCAGGGCCAAGGCTTGCTCGATTTCTACAGCGGCTTACCCTCGTGAATAGCACTGACGGACGGTTAAAGCTCGCGCTTAGTCAAAGTGAGCTTGGCAGCTTTGCCGGGATGAGCCGTGAAAATATCAATCGCCAGCTGAGCGCGTGGGCAGACTCGGGGATCATCGCGCTTGATCACGGCCATGTCCGCATTCTTGACACTCATCTTTTATCTGAAATCGCTGAGGCTTCGGAGTAGAATTTCGTTTCGATACCGTCTACTCACAGTGTATAATTGCCTATGACGAAAGCGGAGACTGGAATGACCGAAGATGATGGCAAGCTTGAAGCGCCAAATGCCAAGCAAGCCGCCGAAGATGCTGAAGCAAAAAAATCAAAGCTGATTAAGGCTGGGATCGGATTGGGTATCGGGTCTGCTGCAATCGCCGCAGCTTTGCTTTACGTGAATCATAACAAAACCAAGCGCGACGAGTAGGCCTGCGCACTAAGTGCCGCATGGTATTTCATTTTCAGCGGCACTCCGCGTTTGGATGCACATTGCACTGTTGAGTTTTGGTGGCCCGGCGGGTCAGATCGCACTCATGCACCGTATCCTTGTTGAGGAAAAACGCTGGATCGGTGAGGGGCGCTTTCTAAGCGCGCTCAATTTTTGCACACTACTTCCCGGGCCTGAGGCGCAGCAGCTTGCGACTTACATCGGTTGGCTGCTGCATAAAACACGAGGTGCCTTTGCAGCGGGGATATTATTCGTTCTGCCCGGTGCAATTGCGATCATGGCGCTGTCGATAGTCTATGTGCTTTACGGAAATTTAGTATGGGTGACTGGCCTATTTTTTGGGATCAAGGCCGCTGTTGTTGCGATCGTTTTTCAGGCGGTCATCCGTATTGGTGGACGTGCGCTCGGTTCCGGTGCCAAGCGGTTTGTCGCGGTGGCTGCGTTTCTGGCGCTCGCATTTGGTAATGTTCCATTTCCGTTGATAGTCATCGCCTCAGGATTGACGGGATGGCTTTATGCGCGATCTGGCAGCACTGCTTTCACAGCCTCAGGCCACGGCGCTGCATCAGGCTACAGCGATGCCGATAGCGCTTTGGGGGATGGTATTCCAGTTCACGCACAATCGGGCGGAGCTAAAAAACTGGGTATTGCCGCACTGTTGATGCTCGCTTGGCTATTGCCGGTTGTTTTTCTCGTAGCATTGCTTGGTGCTGACAATCGCTACAGTGAGATTGGCTTATTCTTCGGGCGAATGGCGGTGGTTACCTTTGGCGGCGCTTATGCAGTGCTTGCCTATGTTGGTCAGGCGGCGGTCGAACAGTATCAATGGCTCACTACATCAGAAATGCTTGATGGGCTTGGGCTGGCTGAATCAACGCCAGGGCCGCTGATCATGGTGACACAATTTGTCGGCTTTCTTGCCGGATACCGCGAGCCGGGCGCTGTGTCACCGATGATGGGTGGTATCTTGGCGGGTGCACTAACAACTTGGGTTACGTTTGTGCCGTGCTTCCTGTGGATATTTATCGGCGCGCCTTATGTTGAGCGGCTGCGGCATAATGCGGCGCTGGCCTCTGCGCTTTCTGCGATTACGGCGGCGGTCGTTGGTGTGATTCTCCACCTCGGTCTTTGGTTCGCTTTTCACTACCTGTTTGCCCGCCAATTAGACGTCAGCTTTGGTCCAGCAACGCTATCCTTGCCGGCTATATCAAGCATCAACTGGACTGCGCTTGGGCTTGTTGTTTTGGCGATAACCGCGCTATTTCACGCTAAGGTCGGCGCGATCGCCTTGATTATTGGAGCCAGCTTTGCCGGACTCGGGCTTGCGCTGATTGGTTGAAAATTCCCCAAAAACGAAAGTGGCCGGATTGTTGCCAATCCGACCACCTGCGTGACGAAAAACGCCAGCCCCCCATTTATCTCAACAATCCGGCATCATTACTTGTGCCGATATTGGAGATGATACTCCCAGAACCTCGGTTCGCTTGTAACAAAACCTTAGTATATCGTGCTACGGCTTTTGTCACCGGGCTATTAACGTTACGACCTCGACTGTCCCGACCCTGTGCAGATTCCGCAACACTTTAGGCACACGCCGTGCCGATACATCGCAAACACGCTTTGCTTGCGCGATTCGCGCGGAACGATTAGAGGCTGTGGCGATGATACTCTCCCGCTATGAGCGCATGATCGCAACGCGCTATTTGTTGCCTGGACGCGGTGAAGGCTTCATCTTCCTTGTCGCTGGAATCAGCCTATTTGCTGTTATGCTTGGCGTTGCCGCGCTCATTGTAGTGATGAGCGTGATGAACGGATTCCGCGCCGAACTATTTGATAAAATTGTCGGGCTTAATGGACATGCGGTTGTTCAAGGCTATGGCGGTCGGCTTACCGATTGGCGCGAGATTATGGCGCAGGCAAAGGCGACCCAAGGTGTAACCAGTGCAACTCCGCTTATCGAACAGCCATTGATGGCAAGCTATCAAGGCCGGGTTGAGGGTGTTCTCGCGCGCGGAATGCTTGTTTCCGATATAAGAGTTAATCAGACGATCCGAAGCAAAGTGCTGAGTGGCAATCTTGATGCTCTGACTGCTGGTAGCGGCAACGTCGCGATTGGTGCGCGGCTGGCCGAGGCGCTTGGCGCGCAGGTTGGTGGCAATATCAGCCTGATTTCGCCTGATGGCCAGACGACGCCGTTCGGATCGGTGCCGCGTATTGTTAGCTACCGTGTGGCCGCGATCTTTGAGATTGGCGTTTATGATTATGACAAGGCGTTCGTCATCATGCCGATGGAGGATGCACAAACCTTGCTCCTCCTCGGCGATGCCGTTGGTATGATCGAAGTAGATACGGTGGACGCTGACAAGGTTGGCCCGATCTTAGCGCCTCTTGCTGCCAAAGTTGGTAACCGCGCAGTCGTGTCCGATTGGCGGAGCATGAATGCCTCGTTATTTGAGGCGCTCGCGGTGGACAGGGTGGTCTCGTTCGTTGTGCTTTCACTGATAATTCTTGTTGCGACCTTCAACATCCTTTCATCACTCATCATGCTCGTCCGCGCCAAAACGCGCGATATTGCGATTGTGCGCACGATGGGGGCATCGCGCGCAAGCCTCATCCGCATTTTCATGACGGTTGGGGTTACGATTGGTACGCTTGGCATTATGGCAGGCGTGTTGCTTGGTTTCACGATCCTGTTTTTCAGGCAATCAGTGGTGAATGCAGTCCAGTTCCTTACAGGGCAAAACCTATGGGATCCATCAATCCGCTTCCTCACCGAATTGCCCGCGAAGACCGATCCAGTTGAGGTGATGGCGGTCGTCATCATGGCGATTGTTCTCACCATCCTTGCTACGCTTTATCCGGCGTTCAAGGCGGCGAGTACCGATCCGGTGCAGGTGCTGCGTTATGAGTGACACCGTTACGCTGACCGACGTTCGTCGCAGCTTTACCCAAGGTGAGTTCATAATTAAGGTGCTACGCGGGGTGAATCTAACTGTTGGTGCGGGGGAAATCGTCGCGCTGCTCGGCCCGTCGGGGTCGGGCAAATCGACGCTGCTTCAGGCAGTTGGCCTGCTTGAAGGCGGCTTTACCGGATCAATCCGCATTAAAGGCGAAGAGGCTGCTAGCCTAGATAATGACGGACGTACGCGACTGCGGCGGGATTGCCTTGGGTTCGTTTACCAATTCCACCATTTGCTGCCCGATTTTTCTGCCATTGAAAATGTTATCCTTCCCCAACTGATTCACGGCGCGACCACTGAAGCCGCCAAGACGCGCGCCGCAGACCTGCTCAGTTCGCTTGGACTTGCGCAGCGCCTTGATCACCGGCCAAGCCAGCTTTCAGGCGGCGAGCAACAGCGCGTTGCCGTCGCCCGCGCACTCGCCAACCGTCCACCGCTGATCCTTGCTGACGAACCCACCGGCAATCTTGATGAAGCTACAGCCGATGTTGTTCTTGGCGAATTTCTGACGCTGGTACGCGGCGAAGGCAGCGCCGCCCTCATTGCAACGCACAACGAACGCATTGCCGCAAAGATGGATCGGGTCGTGCGACTGCATGACGGGGTGCTTGGCTAGGAATACGTTGCAGGTCTATGACCTGAGCCTGCCTCTTGCTACGCACCTTTAATGGGTGCATCTTCTTCATTAATAACTCGAATAACAGACGAGTCGTGAACTTTAACCTATCTTATCATAGGAGGGTGTTATGCCGGGTCTTGCGATTGTATTGTCGGGTGGTGGTGCCAAGGGCGCTTTTCAAGTTGGGGTACTTGATGAATTAGTCACTCAACGCGGCGTGAAATTCGATATTTTTGCTGGCGTTTCGACAGGGGCTATTCAGGCGCTTGGCGGGGCGATGAATGACATCCCGGGCCTGATGAAGGTGTGGAGCGAGATTAAAGGCAACGGCGATATCTATAAAAAGCGCACCTTTGGCGTGGTTGAAGGGTTATTCGGCGCGCCCTCGCTGTTTACCGCCAAGCCACTGCGTGACAAGCTCACCGCTTTTGCCAATCCGGCCAAGCTGAAAGCTGCCAAGCGAACGCTTCGGGTCGGCGTCGTTAGCTTGGCACGCGGGCAGTATCTCGATATTGACGGGACGAATCCAAATATCGCTGACTGGGTTTATGCGAGCTGCGCGCAGCCACCCGCGTTTCCGCCGCTTGAAACCAAAGACCCAATAACCGGAGTTGTTGAACAATGGGTTGACGGCGGGGTGCGCAATGTAGCGCCGCTTAGCCCGGTAATGAAGTTGAAGCCCACACGTGTTCTAGTTGTGCTTGCTGCACCGCCAAAGCCAGTGCCTGAGCCAGGCAAGCAATATGATAGCTTGCTCGAAATTGCGCTACGTTCGGTCGGCATCCAGACGGCGGAAATTGTTGCCAATGATGTTGGCAATGCAATGCTCGTTAATGACTTGATCGCCGCGCGGGAGGCGCAATTTCACAAACTAACTGATCTTGGCCTTTCACCCGCCAATGTAGGTTTGGCGCTACGCCCGCTTGATGATCATCTGGCGCGGTTTGATTTTGCGCCGATCCGGCTGATCGCTCCGCCAATGGGGTTTGATGCGCCCGAAACGCTTGAGTTCAAACCTGCCAAGATCGCTGCTGCTATTGCCGAAGGACAGCGCGTGGCGAAAGAGCAATGGCCGATGATCAAGGCGTTTCTCGGGGTTTAGAGTGCGGCCCGCACTGGGCCCGAATAAGCGAGGAGGAGAGTGCCGCCTTCGTCGATGTTGAGCCTTGTCTCACCGCCTGCCATCCAGCATTCGCCTGCGGTGAAGTGTGCGCCATTCAGTGTACCGCCACCAGTTACGGGGATTAACCAGCTAGGATCGGGGAGTGTGCGGTTGATGCTGGCGGTGAGACGCTCAACAACGAACTTGCCGCCTTCGCATAGGATCGTTCGACCCGGCTCGGAGGCAGTTGGAAGGGGTGGATCAGTGAAGGGCAGAGGTGTAGAAACAGCAATGCCTTCATCCAGATGAAGTTCGCGCGGGCGGCCATAATCATAGAGGCGGTAGGTCAGATCGATATTCTGCTGAACCTCAATCAATGTGATGCCAGCGCCAATCGCGTGGACGGTGCCGGCGGCTGAATAGATCACATCACCAGCATACACAGGCCGCCAATCCATCAGCGTCTCTATGGTGCCATCAAGTGCGGCAGAGCGCAGAGTTTCGCGTGTGCTAGGTTGGTGGAGTCCAAGTGCAATGGTTGCGCCAGGTTCAGCGGCGAGAATGACCCATGCTTCATCTTTACCGCATTCATGGCCAGCGGCACGTGCGGCTGCGTCATCGGGGTGCACCTGAATCGATAGGCGTTCCGACGTGAAGAGATATTTGACCAGAAGTTCGGGCGGCGGCGCAGCATTGTCACCTTTATACCAGATTTCGCCAACAGGCTCACCGTTTGCAGGCGCATTGGCGAAGCCGGGCCACAGCATATGTCGGCCCCATGGTTTGTTAATACGGATTGTGGTCAGTTTGGTGGCGGTCAAAGCGTACATCACCATATTGAAATGGTGGGCGCTGACGGGCTCGAACCGCCGACCCTCTCGGTGTAAACGAGATGCTCTACCAACTGAGCTAAGCGCCCCTTTTCGGGAGGCCGCGCAATTACAGGGATTTCTAGCCGCGTCAATGGGAGATATGAATTTGACCCAGATTGATGATGATGACATTCTCAATATCAATATTGGGGGATGAAGGTTTATGACACTTAGCTATGATCTATTCTGGTCGTTTCGTTCGCCTTACTCTTATCTTCTGACCAAGCGTTTAGTTGCGTTTGAAGCGGATTTTGATGTCCGCTGCAATGTTCGCGTGGTCTATCCGCTCGCAGTTCGCACACCAGATTTTTTTGACAACAACGATCCGCTCTGGTTGCCCTATTTCATGCGTGATGTATTCCGAACGGCGGAATATCTGGGTTTACCGCTCAAATGGCCAACGCCTGATCCAGTGCTGATGGATTTCGCGACGCGAACTTATCCAAAGGAACAGCCCTATATTTATCGGCTCAGCCAACTTGGCCAGTGTGCCGCAGAGCAGGGGCAGGGGCTTGCCTTTCTTGATGAGGTCAGCAGCTTGATCTGGGGCGGAGCAGTCACCGGGTGGAATGAGGGCGATCATCTTGCGCAGGCGACCAAGCGCGCGGGGCTCGAACTCGCTACAATGGACAGTATAGTTGCTGCTGACCCGGATCATTTTGATGCATCAATTAAGGTCAATCAGGAGGATCAGCGCAGTGGCGGCCATTACGGAGTGCCGATGATGCTGTTCAACGGTGAGCCCTTCTTCGGGCAGGACCGGTTCGATCTGATGGTATGGCGGATGAAGGCAGAGGGGCTGGTGCGGCGGTTGGCGTGAAGCTATTTGCAAAGGGCCTAATGCTTTACGATATTATGTTTGCGTGCAATGGGTTGACGGCCAATGCTGTGATCCGGTATTTTGCCTTAGGGGACTAAAGTGGTCAAAGCACGTTCAACAAATCTGACAGACCATGTTGCGGCGTCGATTGGACATTCGATTGTTTCAGGCCGCTATGCCCGAGGTGCAATATTTCAAATCAATGATCTTTGCATCGAATTTGATGCCAGCAGAACCGTTATGCGTGAAGCCGTTAAGGCGCTCACTGCCAAAGGCCTAGTCACTTCGCGTGCAAGCATTGGCAGCATTGTGCTTGGTCAGGAAGAATGGAATCTGTCGGATCCTGATGTGCTCAACTGGTTGCTGCAGACTAAAGGCAACCGTTTACCTCTCATCCGCGAATTTAATGATTTCCGGCTTGGTCTTGAACCAACAGCGGCCGCACTTGCGGCAGCACGCGGTGATGCTGTTGCTATTGCAAATATATTTGATTCGCTTGAACGGATGAAGGCAGCCGAGCGCGGTGAGGATGACTCGCTTGATGCTGATGTCGCATTCCATGTCGCGATCCTGCACGCGAGTGGGAATCGCTTTTTCATCAACATGCGCCATACAATTGAAGTGGCACTGCGAATTTCGATCAGCGTGACCAATCGGTCAAAGGCTGTTTCAGTTGCAAGCTCTGCTGACCACGGTGTTATTGCCGAAGCTATCCGTGCTGGCGATGAAGAGGGTGCACGTAACACTATGCGCGCGCTCTTGAGCGAGGCGCGGCGCTTGCTGCATGATCCAGTGCTTATTTAGGGCAGAGCACTTTCGTAAACGCTGTGGTATTGCGCCCGGCTTCGGTGGCTGTTGTTCCTACGCGGTAAATTGATCCACCAACGCCAAAGCCATTTGCCCCGGCGTGCTGAAATGCAATCGCATTGTCAGGGTTTATGCCGCCTACGACTAAAAGCGTTGCAGCCTTTGGCAGGACTGCGCGGATGGCCTTCACCACAGCCGGACTAACCAATTCTCCGGGGAATAGCTTGATTGCGTGCGCGCCAGCATCAAGGGCTGCAAATGCCTCTGTTGGGGTCAGGCATCCTGGCGCTGAAATCATACCTGCAGCGACGCTAGCGGCGATCACATCAGGGCGCATATTTGGCGAAACGATAATCTGCGATCCAGCATCGTTGCAGCGGGAGACGTCAGCGGTTGAAAGCACAGTCCCCGCACCAATCAGCGCACGGCCAGCGCACGTCTTTGCCAGCAGCGATATCGATATGAAGGGATCGGGCGAGTTCAGCGGCACTTCGATAATGGTCACACCGGCGGCGATGATTGCGTCGGCTATCCCCTCAACCTCTTGTGGGCGAACCCCACGCAGGATTGCGACGACTGGCATCGCATTCAGACGATCCAAAAATTCCAGATGCAATGCGCTCATAACACGCGTGCCAAAGCATCGGCCCAACCATCAAGACGTCGGTTACGTGCGGTTTCGTCAAGACGAGTTGAAAAACGTTCGGTGCCGCCACGCATAACTGCTGCATCTTGGAGCGTTTGGTAAAGCCCAGCGCCAACGCCTGCGAGCATTGCCGCGCCGAGTGCGGTTGTTTCGATAAAGCATGGTCGCTCAACATCTATTGACAAAATGTCAGCAAGGTCTTGCGCCATCCAATCGTTGGTGACCATGCCACCATCAATCCGTAGTTCGGCCCAATCAGCTCCATCAGCTGCAAAAGCGTTTTTGAGATCATTGGTCTGATGCGCCATCGCTTCAAGGGCTGCACGCACAATATGCGCCTTTTTTGAAGAGAAGCTGAGGCCGCTAATGCTGCCCCGCGCATTAGGCACCCAATGCGGCGCACCAAGGCCTGAAAGTGCGGGCACCAGATAAACCCCGCCATTATCAGGCACGCTGCGTGCGAGTGGATCAGTATCGGCGGCATGATCAATCAGGCCAAGATCATCGCGCAGCCACTGAATCAGGCTCCCCGCAACAAAAACTGATCCTTCAAGCGCATAGTGACGCTCACCGTTTAGCTGCCAAGCAATTGTCGAGAGCAGCCGGTAGCGCGATTGGGGGAGGGCTCGTCCGGTTTGGGTCAGGACAAAGGCACCAGTGCCAAAAGTTGCCTTAGTCTGACCGGGTTCAAGACAGCCTTGGCCGATTGTAGCCGCCTGCTGATCACCTGCCATACCCGTGATCGCGATTGCTCTGCCGAACAGTTCGGGCAATGTGCTGCCAATTGGTCCAGCGCAATCAATGATTTCGGGCAGAATAGCGCGCGGCACCCCGAATAGATCTCGCAGGCCGTCGTCCCAACCGCTGCTGCCAATTGCCATAAGCGCAGTGCGTGAGGCGTTGGTAGCATCACTAACGTGCTGCCCGCCGGTCAGTCGGAACACCAAGTAACTCTCAATCGTGCCAACCGCGAGATTATCGCCTGCTTCTTTAAGTTGTGGCCAGTTGGCGAGCGCCCAGCCGATCTTGCTCCCTGAGAAATAGGGATCAAGCAGCAGTCCAGTCTTCGCTTGAACCGTCGCCTCATGCCCTCCAGCTTTCAGCTTTTCACAAATATCTGAGGTTCGCCTATCTTGCCAGACGATTGCAGGCGCGAGTGGTTCGCCCGTCCGTTTGTCCCAGAACACAATGGTTTCGCGTTGATTGGTAATACCTATGCCAGCAATCGCGCCAGCGCCGCCAGCTTTCGCCATCATTTCACGCGCGCATTCGAGTGTAAGCGCCCAGATTTCAGCTGCGTCATGCTCAACCAGACCGGGCGCTGGGTAATGCTGCGTCAGCGGGCGCTGACTGCTGCCTAGGCATGTGCCATCGACTGCAAATAGCATCGCACGAGTAGATGTAGTGCCTTCATCGATAACAAGGATATAGTCACTCATTGGGTCGCTGCGTGCTGCGCGCGGCCTTCAGCGCTCCAGATGAAGGTCGCCTTATTATCAAATACCAAGCGGTTGACTGTTAATGCAATAGCTACTGACGAAAATAGCACAAACACCATCACGTCAATATAATGTAGCCCGCCAAGGCCAACATGCTGATACCAAGTTTCCCCAGTATAAATCGTGTCAGGCTTGTAGAGTATGAAGTTATGCAGCGCATAAGCGCAGACGCCGTAAAGCAGCCCAGCGACCGCTGCGCGAGCATCAACATTGCGGAACAGCAGCCCAGCAATGAAAGCCGATAGGATTGGCATTGAAAGCAAGCCGTTAAGTTCTTGAAGGAGGTTGATGATACTTGTTGCGTTTTCGAAAGCGGGAACGATCAGGATTGATGTGATCGTTAGGAGCACCGAAACGACTGCTGCCAATTTCCATTGATCCTTTGCTGGGCTCAGAAACTTATTATGAAAATCGACTGCATAAAGCGCAACCGAGCTATTCAGGATCGCCGCCGTATGCGCAATAACAGCCGCTGCCATCATCGCCGCAAACGCACCGGAAAGCCAGCTTGGCAAGACGTGTGCAACAATTCGACCGTAAGATTGATCACCAAGGTTACCGAATAATTTATACGCGACAACCCCCGGGATCACGACAATCGCTGGAATGATCAGGATACGCACAAATGCTGCGGCAAGCACACCTTTCTGTGCTTCCTTCACATTTGGCGCTGTCATTGCCTTCTGGGTGATGTTCTGGTTGGTTGACCAATAAAAGATCTGGATAAAGAGCATACCTGTAAACAGCGTATGGATTGGGATCGGCGAATCCTTCGCGCCGATCATCGACAAACGCTCAGCGGGCACGCCTGAGAGGTCAAAATCTACGGCAGCAAGGGCGAGCACAACTATCAGGAGCGCAATCGCCAGAACACCAATGCCTGAATAAGTATCCATTACCGCTACGGCCCGCAGACCGCCAGTGATCGTGTAGATCGCAGCGATTATCGCCATCGGCGCTGCAAACCAGATGAGCGGCCATTCAACCCCAAACATCGATTTGAGAAATAGGCTGCCGCTATAAAGGGCCGCTGGCAGATAAATTAATATGTTGCCGAGCAGGAAGAGCATCGAAATCACCGTCCGTATGCTGCCGCCATTGTAGCGCTTTTCGAGCAGTTCAGTCACCGTCGTGCAATTGTTGCGATAATAAATTGGCACGAAGATATAGGCGAGCATCATCAGCCCTATGAAGCCACTAATCTCCCACCAAGCGAGCAGAAACATCTGATTGCCATTCATGCCAACCAGTTGTTCAGTGGAGAGGTTAGTGAGTGTGATAGAGCCTGCAACGAACAACCAGGTGAGGCCGCCGCCTGCGAGGAACAGCTCTTTTTCGGCAGTTTCACCGCTTGTGACGCGGGCACCAGCGCCGTGAACTTTCCAATAAGTGAGTGCTGCAATCAGCGCAGTCAGCCCAAAAAATATTATGATTTGTAGCGCCGACGACCCGCCTTCAAACATTATTCTCTCCCAGCATCAGCAAAAATCATATTAATACGCCGAATTTCGAAAGCTACTTTCCTTTTTTAGAAAGGCAAGTATCCAATTCGAACATTGGCCGTCGTCATAGTGCATCGACCAGAGGAGAGCCATGACAGATTTTCGTATCGATACGCCTGACATGACGTTGATCATCGCTTGCGCCATTCGAGTGCCGCCAACCATGCTTTATTGGGGAAAGCGGCTTGGGTCTGAAATCTCCACTGAGGATGTCTTGCGGATGCGGATGCGGCAGGGTGGCCCGGGTGGCGTTGATCATCCAGTTGCTCAATCGCTTGCGCTAGAGCCGGGCATTGGCCTGCTTGGCCCATCGGGTTTTTCAGCGCACCGCGAAGGGCGCGATTGGGGCAGCAGGTTTGATGTTGAGCGGGTTGAGGTCAGCGGTCATCAGGCTTCAATCTGTTGTCGCGACGAGCGAACTGAGCTGCGGCTCGATTACCAATTTGATGTTGATCCTGAAACTGGTGTGCTCACGCTTGGTTGTTCACTCACCAACGATGGGGCTGAGGCCATTGATGTAAATGAAATGGCGACTGCCTGCCTCCCAATACCTCAGGCCATGACTGACCTGATTGGTTTTACTGGGCGGTGGGCATCTGAGTTTCAGCGAGAGCGACTTGCGCGCTTTTCAGGCGGTTATGTTCGCGAAAACCGACGTGGACGCACCTCGCATGACAGTTTTCCCGCGCTGATCTTATGTGAAGCAATAACGAATGAAAGCGCAGGCGAGGCATATGGCCTTCATCTCTCATGGAGCGGCAACCACCGCCTGCGCGTGGATACGCTTGATGATGGTAGCGTTTTAGCGTCACTCGGAGCGTTGTTCTTTCCGGGAGAAATCCGTATTGGTGCAGGGGAATGTTATGAAAGCCCGAATATTGTTGCCGCATATAGCGCGGCTGGTTTTTCTGCACTCAGTCAGAAATTTCATAAACATGTGCGCAAACACTTGCTGCGTCCATCAACACGCGCACGCGCACGACCAGTGCATTATAACACTTGGGAGGCGATCTATTTCGATCACGATCTTGACCGCTTGAAGGCCATCGCCACACGTGCAGCTGCAATCGGGGTTGAGCGCTTTGTGCTTGATGATGGCTGGTTTGGTAGCCGTCGTGATGATCAATCGGGTCTTGGTGACTGGTATGTATCGGATGCCGTTTATCCAACTGGTCTGAAGCCACTGATTGATCATGTCACTGGCCTTGGCATGGAAATGGGGATCTGGTTTGAACCCGAAATGGTAAACCCCGACAGCGATCTATTTCGCGCGCACCCCGATTGGGTGCTTCAGATTCATGGTGTTGCTCAGCTGCCGTTTCGCAGTCAATATGTGCTTGATATCGCGCGTTCGGAAGTCTCGGATTATCTGTTCGAACGGATTAATGCGATCCTTACTGACCATCCAATTGGCTACATCAAATGGGATATGAACCGTGATATCAATCATCCCGGTGGCCCAGATGGCAAGCCGCGCGCCCACGCTCAGGTCAGTGCGCTCTATGCGCTGATTGACCGGGTTCGCGCTGCGCATCCAAAGGTTGAAATTGAAAGCTGTGCCTCAGGCGGCGGGCGTCTGGATTTTGGCATATTGGCACATACCGACCGCGTCTGGACATCAGACACCAATGACGCGATTGACCGGCAGGATATTCAGCGCGGAGCGACTTTCTTCCTTCCGCTTGATGTTCTCGGTGCGCATGTTGGCCCGCGCCACTGCCATATAACAGGGCGTACGCTGTCAATGGCAATGCGGGCTGGCACTTCCATGATCGGGCACATGGGGCTTGAACTTAATCTTGCCACCGAGCCAGAGTTAGAACTCGAAGAACTCAAAGGGGCCATTGGGCTTTACAAACAACATCGCGCGCTGCTCCATTCAGGCGATTTTCATCGGCTTGATACTCCTGATTATCTCAATGCTGTTGGCGTAGTTTCGGCTGATCGTTGCAGTGCGTTATGGTCTGTTGCTTGGCTTGCGAGCCATTCCACAACCCGGCCAGCACTCGTTTTTTTGCGCGGGCTTGATCCCTTCAAGCGCTACAATGTGCGGCTTGTCTGGCCTAGCAAGTTGCATCCGATTTCGTCGCCATCAGTGGTTGATGCTCTGAACCTGAACGGCGATGGGTATAGCCTGTCTGGTGATGCGCTCATGTCAGTTGGGTTGCAATTGCCGCTAGTGCGACCTGAAACGCTATTGCTGTTTCATCTTGTTGCAGAAAGTGAATGATTGACTGAGCCACGAGCAGCTTGGCGCTTGCGCTGGAGGTGCAGCCCTTAGAATCTTTCTCGGGCGATTGGCGGCGGTGCGTGCCCCTGATCTGAAAAGCGCTTATTTTTAAGGCGCGCACCACTTTCAAAAAATCCCGGAAAACTCACGAAGTTGACACTGAATCCGTATATTCGCAACCCCGTGGCATGTGAAAAATATGGCGCAGCGCAACCGTAATAGCGGCGCAACGAGAGTGACAAAGGGGGCCGAAAGCATCAACCATAATTAGAACATACCATGAATACCGCTCTGTAGGAAAGGCTTCTGATTGATGGAAGCAGGGGCTGAGAAAATCGCCACCCGCGCGGCGAACTGGTGGGGGAAACCATCCCAACTTTGCAACAAATGAAATCCAATTTTGCAGGGGTTTTTGCGTTTGGGGATTCCGGAACGACGGGTTTTTACGCAAAGAACGCAGAAAACAGACATGCCAGATTCACTCTACGGCTGCTGCCTCCGCGCTTACCTGCGAAGCACTCAATGCGACGCTAGGCCGACGATGCAGCGAGCGAATTGTCGCAATTCGGCTTCGTCCAGCAGAAACTCTGCCAAGTCAGCGCGACTGATAGCGGCTGATCCGTTCGGCCGCGCGTCAGCTAGGGCGTGATATCCGTGGGCGCATCGTGATCTCGTCAACCGAGGGGGCGAGCAATCGTCCAGTCAATATTGCTCGACCTAATCTGCACTTCCATACCGACCGAGTCGGCCACCGTCGCTTGCAGAAATCTTCGTAGCAGGTGGATTGCAGGGTTATTCGTTGCAAAGAGCAACCCCTGAGAGACGACCATGTAGCGCGGCTTTTCGGCCATTTGGTTGAGCGCGACCAACATTGCCGCAGTGGCATCGGTCAGGATTGTGCGGCGTTGACTTCCACGTGCGAGCGAAGAGATAATTACATCATCTCCGCAAACTACGGTTGCTAGAAAATCGGCGTCTAACACGTCGTCACATGTAACCGTCAGGCTGTCATTGGACTCGATTTGCCCTGTTGAGCGAACGACCGCTGTCACATGATGTCCGCGTGAAATTGCTCTCGGTAATACTTCACGGCCGGTACGACCGGTCGCGCCGATCAACACGATTTTCATCGGCGTTGACCGTTAGCGCAGCTCAATGCCGTTCCCTTCGGGATCCCGGATATAGATCGATAGCGACTCACCCCTAGCGCCAAATCGGCTGGCTACCTCTCCAATTTTCACGCCCTGTGATATGAGTTCTGCACGGATCCCTTCAGGATCGAAGTCCGTAACCCTAAGGCAGAAATGATCGATATTATGCCCGTCTTTCCCCGGGCCGGATCCGCCAAGCACCCCGAGTGGTCCCGCTACGGAAACCAGATCGATAAAAGCGTCACCGGCCCGGAGATGAACAAGGCCGAGATCATCACGGCGACGTTCGATTCTGCAACCGAGAACGGCGGTGTAGAACTGCAACATCTGATCCAAATCGGATACCCGAAGAACGATGTGATCAATACTATCCAGCTTCATTGCTAACGTCCTAATCGGCATTGCCCCAAATGGAGTTCAATCATATATCTTGATATTAAGATAAATCAGCATTGTCTTGATGTCAAGACAATGCTCGCGTGAAAGCAGGTAGCCTATGGATGACCATGTCGAACATTTACGCGAGCAGTGGGCTAAGGAACTGCCCGACCTCGATACCGAAGGCATGGCGATACTGGGCCGGGCAAGATGGTTGACATTGCGGGCTCGGCCGCAAATCGAAGCGGTGTTTGCCCGTCATGGCCTCGATAGCGGAACATTTGATGTGCTCGCCGCTCTTCGTCGGGGTGGGCCTCCTTACCAGCTCCGCCCGACCGAACTTTACAACGGCCTCATGATTTCTTCAGGCGGCTTGACCGACCGGTTGAACCGATTGGAACGACAAGGGTTGGTTCTGAGGATACCAAACGAGACCGATGGCCGCAGCCTAATTGTGGCGTTGACGGACGTGGGTCGCGAGCTTGTTGCCAATGTCATGCAAGAGGATATGGCGGTGGAGACGCAACTCATTGGCTCAATCCCCCCTGCAGATCGCAAGCAGCTGGCTTTGCTCCTCGCCAAGCTCATGTCGACTTTAGAATAGACTGGTTGCAACCTCGCTTAGTCTGGCGCGGCAGCACGGTTAATGTTGATCGCCGATTTTCAGTTTGCGTAGAACGCTGGAGGGTCATTTGATGACCGAACGGCCGCGGCTAGAACCTAACACTACTTTGGCACTTTTTCAGAGCTGATGGATTTCTGGCAATGCGGGCATTGTGTTGGCGGCGGCTGAGCGAGAGCGTTGAGGATGGCTTGGCGTACCGCTGGCAGGCTTGGTTGCGGCGGCGGCCCGACGATTCTTTTTTCCTCCTTTGGCTTGTTT
>JANOXQ010000113.1:0-7461 GCA_031418495.1 Sphingomonadales bacterium | reverse complement strand
CCGGCAGCAACACCAACCCACAGTTCCAGTTTATCGGAAACTTCTGGGGCTATGACGGTGCACCACTTCTCGGCACACCGCCACGCCTTTATGACCAGATTGCAATTAAGGTTGCCAATGATCAGGGCATGACGAACGTTGATAATTATGCGCGCTATCTTGCGCTCATCAACACAGTTCAGGGTGATTCTGGCATTGCCGCTTGGGACAGCAAATACTTCTACAACTATTGGCGTCCGGTAACGGGTGTGCGTCGTGGTGCAGAAGACGGCGATACGGCAACAGTCGGTGTGCCAACTTACAAGCCATTTGGCGCGTCAGTTGTCAACGCTCTGGTTTCAGAAGCGTTCACGCCGCCGTTCCCAGCCTACCCATCGGGCCACGCGACCTTTGGTGGTGCGTTGTTTGAAGCGATGCGTTCATATTTCCCGAACAACACGCGCTTCACATTCGTTTCGGATGAATATAACGGCACCGGCGTTGATCCAAAGGGTGATCCACGTCCGTTCGTTCCTGTCCGCTTCCGCTCATTGCAGCAGGCACAGGACGAAAATGGCCAAAGCCGCATTTATAACGGCGTTCACTGGGAATATGATAACACCGAAGGCCAAACCCTCGGCGTGAACATCACCCGCTTCACGCTTAACAACGCCTTCCAGCGTCGTTAATCGCAGAAGCGCCTCATTCGTGAGTATGTGATAATAGTTGGGGCCGTACCGGAATTTCGGTGCGGCCCTTTCTGTATGATATTAAGGTTGTTGCGTGATTGACGGCGATCAATTCGCCCGCCACTCTTCACGCTTAATCAAACTGAATGTACGGGGATAAACATGCGTATTTTAATGACGACCGCGATTGCGGTCGCGATACTCACAACGGGTTGCAAGGCTTCAAGTGACGTTGCGCCGCCGCGCCCCACAAACGCAGAATCTGCCAATGCCAAACCCGGCGATCCCTCAAGCGCGCTCGACAAAAATGGCGTTGCTAAGGCCTCATTTCCTGACGGCGTGGTGGAGCGATTGAACGCGATCATGACGCGCTCAAAAAAAACCATCGATACGTTTGACAAGGTTATTCCCGCAATCCGCGAAGCCAGCAAAGCGGGCACCGGAGCCGCAGGCTTGGCCGAACTTGAAAAACTGTATGGCGAAGCAAAATCCGCCAATGCTGACCTGATTGCCGAAGGCAAAAAGTTAGACGCAACTGGTGAATATTATGACATCGTTATCTTCGCCGGGATGACCACGTTTGCCGACAAGGTCGAAAAAGAACTGGCCGAAGAGGTGAAGGCGCTGAGTGCGCCGAAGAAGTAGGGTTCACTATCTACCCCGTCATTCCCGCGCAGGCGGGAATCCATCTCCCGGTAAGCGAGATGGGTGAAATCTGAAGATGGATTCCCGCCTACGCGGGAATGACGGGTATATCTAGGTTAGTTCAAGACCTCCAGATTTCGTATTTGCTTTGTTCTCATTCTATGCTAGGATATTTCCTATTCTGCCATAGGAGACGATCATGACCAAAGCGCAAAATTGCACCCCCGCCGCCGACTATCGCACCGATGCCCCACGCGAAGACGGCTGGACTTTTGAGCGGCAGGCGACATTTCTGATGGCGCTGGCTGAAACCGGGCTGGTCAGTGCTGCGTGCAAGGTTGCGGAGATGAGCCCCGCCTCGGCCTATGCGCTGCGCCGCGAAGCGCGCGGGGCCGCGTTTCATCTTGGCTGGCAGGCGGCGCATTTGCTCGCGCGTGATCGGCTTGAGGATATCCTGCTCGAAGCCGCGATTACGGGCGTTGAAAGCGTGACCACGCGGATCGAAAAGACGACGCACCGCCGCGTGCTTAACGGCAATCTCTCAATGGCTGTGCTCAACCGGCTTGATCGCCGCGCGGCGTCGCTTGATGACTGCGCGATGGCGGCCGCACGAAGCATAAGTGCGGCGTTTGAGGACTTCATCTGCGTCATTCTTGATGGCGGCGGCAACAACGAAATCGCTGAGTTTCTCGCCGAACACCCCGATCCTCTCACCGCACAAGTCGAAGCGTCCACAGCAACAGCGCCTCAACTTGTTGAGAAATCCGCCATTTTTATCGCACCCCCTGCCCACAGCCCGCGTACCTTCGATACAATCGCGGCGCGCTCACCAAGCAGCACCCCCTGCGACTGCCACGCCGACCGCGATTTGGCACTATATGAGGCGGTGTAAATGATCCGTTCTTCCCGAGCGAAGTCGAGGGACGTATTATGTTATAGGGCAGATGTCTCGACTTCGCTCGACATGAACGGTTTTTGCGCGACTCTAAATCCCTTTATCCACCGCATCCTGCACGCTCTTGTAAAACGCCTCGCGCGCTTTGCCGACGCCTTCGGGATCAGTTGCGGTGGGCCAGTTCCCGTTGCTTGCAATCACGAGTTTGCGCTTGGAATCAATGAAGATGCCCTGCCCGAAAATGCCTTGGGCTGCAAAACTGCCATCGTCATTCGTCCACCACTGATAGCCATAACCGCGCCCCGGTTGCGCGATATCGGCTTGCTTGGTCGTGGCTGCGGCGAGCCAATCATTGGGGAGTACGGGCTTGCCGCCCGCCATCCCGCCGCCAAGGATAAACTGACCAAAGCGCGCATAATCGCGCAGTGTCGCCGATACGCAGCAGCCGCTGATTTCATGCCCCGTGCTGCCAAGCATCCATGCGCCGTCCTGCTCCATGCCGAACGGTTTCCAAACCTTTTCGGACAGATAGGCCGAAAGCGTCTTCTTGGTCGCGCTTGAAACGAGGACACCGATCAGGTTGGTCTCACCCGTCTTGTACACCCACTTGCTCCCCGCAGGCGCTTCGCGCGGCAGTTTGCGCATATAGCTGACGGTCACATCAACGCCGGGTTCGGCCTTGTGCAGATTGAACAGCGCGACATCGGATTTGGGATCGGTATAATCCTCATTCCATTTGACGCCCGATGTCATCGTCAGCAATTGGCGCACGCTGACATCATCATAGGCTGAGCCTTTGAGATCAGGCATGTACACCGTCACTTTGTCATCAAGGCTCTTGATATATCCGTCACGCACCGCCGCACCGACCATCGTTGAGGTCAGCGATTTCGCCACTGAAAAGCTCGTCCAGCGGCCATCCTTGCTATAATCAAGCGCGTATTTTTCGAGGCGGATTTTACCGTCCTGAATGATGATCAGCCCGGCATTGCGCTGTGCCTTCATATACGCGTCAACGTCTTGCGTCAGTTTAATCGGAGTGCCCACTGGCAGCGGATACACCGCGTCGCCCTTGGCAATGTCATTCACCTTGACGAGTTTTTCCATCGCACGAAAGGCGCTGTCGCGCTGATCAACTGTCCAGAAAAGCACATTCTGATCCTTTGGCAAATTGGTATAAAGTTTAACTGTATCGCAGCCGCTGAGCGCCAGCAGGCTTGCCGCCGCCGCCATTATTATTCCTCGTCGCATCATCGGTCGAATCATCCTTGGCCCCCCTTATTGTTTGATCAGTGTTACCTGTGCCACATCAATCCCGCCACCGCGAAACCCGCCCTCGCAGTACATCAGATAGTATCGCCACAGCTTGATAAAGCGTTCGTCAAATCCGTTGGGCAGCTTACCCGCCTCAACTGCGTCGTCAAACCGTTCGCGCCACAGTTTGAGCGTCTCGGCATAGTCGATCCCGAAATGCTGCGGCGCATCCCACACCAGCTCGCGCGCTTCGGCAAGGGCACGGAAACGGCTTTCGGAAAGCAGCATCCCGCCGGGGAACACATAGGTCTGAATGAAGTCTGCACTCTGCGCGTAACGTTCAAAAATATCGTCAGCGATCATGATAAACTGGATCGCCGCGCGCCCGCCCGGTTTCAGGCTGCGCGCGATGACATCAAGGTAAGCCGGCCAATACGCCTGACCGACAGCTTCAACCATTTCAATACTGGCAATCGCGTCATAGCTGCCGCGCACGTCACGGTAATCGAGGAGTTGATACGTGGGCGCATTTGCCATCCCCGCAACCGCCGCTTCGGCATGGAGCTTCTGGCTCGGCGAAAGCGTGATCGCGGTAACGTGATGGCCGCCTTCCGCACACAGCTTGGCAAAAGCCCCCCAGCCGCAACCAATTTCAAGAATGTTCGAACCCGGCTTCAAATCAAGCCGCGCCATCAGCGCCGCCATCTTGTGCTGTTGCGCAGCCTCCAGCGTAGCACCGTCTTCAAACAATGCGCTTGAATAGCTCATCGTCGGATCAAGCCAGCACTCATAAAAATCATTGCCCAGATCATAATGCGCCATGATGTTGCGCTTCGCACCTTTGCTATCGTTGCGGCGCAGCGCGTGGGCAATACGCTTGGTAACGCGAGACAAGCCCGATGCGCGCGCACTGCTGCCAAGGCTCACGCGGTTGCGCATGAACAGATCAAACAGCGGCACCGGATCGGGGCTGTCCCATTCGCCAGCCTCCCACGCCTGATACCATCCGACCGAGCCAGACTGACCAAGCCGGATCAGCGCACGCCAGCTATTGAGGTTGACATGAACCAGCGGCCCCGGCGCGCGCCCGCCAAGCACCCGGAACGTTCCGTCGGGCAGCACCGCCTCAAGCGCGCCGGCCTCGATCCCCGCATCAAGCCGATCAAGTATGCGGTGGAATATCCGCGACACTGCCCGCGTGATCAGCCCCCGCCGCGCGCTGAGCATATGATATCCGCGTTTGGGGGAGGGACTATTCATAACCGGGCTCACCTTTGCCGCACAGCGCGCGCCCGTGCAACTGGTCAACCGTCGCGCATCGCTTTTTGCGCCGAAAGCGTGCGTTCACGCGCCTCACGGTGGCCGATGATCTTGGCCGGATAATCGCGCGGACGCTGGCCAAATTCATCAGGATCATGAACATAGGGATCGGACAGCTTCGAAAGCTCGGGCACCCAACGGCGGATATAATCGCCCGCACCGAATTTCTCCGATTGTGAAAGCGGCGCCATAATCCGTGAGAACAGCGGCGCATCAACCCCCGTCCCCGCCACCCATTGCCAGTTTGACGCGTTGGCAGCGTGATCCGCATCGCACAGCGTATCCCAGAACCACCGCTCGCCGCGCCGCCAATCAATCAGCAGATGCTTGATCAGGAATGACGCCGCAATCATCCGCACCCGGTTATGCATGAAACCCGTCGCCCACAGCTCGCGCATCCCCGCATCAACAATTGGATAGCCTGTGCGGCCCATGCTCCATTTGGCGAAGTCAGCGTCAGCCTCCGGCCCATCACGCCAGCGCAGCGCATCAAATTGCGCGCGGCCATTTTGGGTCGGGTAATCGGGGAATTGATCAATCAAATTGGTCGCATAATCGCGCCAGCCAACCTCACGCAGGAACGGTTCGGCCTTTGCGCCCGCCGCTTTTGAGGCATGATGCCACAGCGTCGGCGGAGAAATTTCACCGAAATGCAAATGCGGAGACAGTCGCGAAATCGCGGCTTCGGTCGGTAAATTGCGGCCCTCATTATAGCCTTCGATCTTGGGCAAGAAGTTGCGAAATGCCTCGCGAGCCCCGTCCTCACCCGGCGTCCAATCGGCAAAACCGCCTGCCCAATCGGGTTTGGTCGGGAGCAAATCCCAGCTATCAAGCGCATCGCTTTCGGGCCAGCTATCTGGTGTGGCAATCACCTCAGGCACAGACAAAGGCTTGCGCGGCGGCATTTGCGCGACGAGCGCGCGCCACCACGGGGTGAACACTTTATAACGCCCGCCCCCGCCCGTCAGGATCGCCTCAGGCGGGGCGAGCTGATTGCCGTCATGGAGCACCAAATCAACTTCAGTTGCCAGCTCGCTTTCAACCCGCTGCCACCACGGCTCAAAATGGCGCAGTGCATGAACCCGCGTTGCCCCGCTTTCCTGTGCCAATGCGCTGAGCACCGAAAGCGCGTCACCGCGCCGCAGAATTAACCGACTGCCAAGCGCACGCAGGCTCGCATCAAGCGCGCTCAAGCTATGGTGCAGCCACCACTGCGAAGCCCCGCCCATTTTGCGATCACCGGGGCTTTGATCATCAAGAACATAAACCGGAATAACCGCGCCCTCGGCAACCGCAGCTACAAGCGCAGGTTGATCAGCAAGGCGAAGGTCTTGGCGGAACCAGAGGAGTGTGGTCATATCTTAGGCTATGGAACACCGCCGTTATCGCCGCAACCCCGCCAAAAACCTAGCCCAACGTTTGGGCCATTCGCCGAAGATTGCGGGTTCATAGGCTTTGAACGCCACAGCTTTGGAGATATCCGAACGGTTTGGATAAGCGACGATCATGCCGCTAAGGCCGAAAAGCGTAGCCTTGCCGACGATCATCTGCGCCCACGGGAGGAGCAGATCGCCTGCATGACGGCCCACCACCGTCGCGCCGACAACCTTGCTACCAACGCGGACGATTTTGAGGAAGCCCTCAGTCTCGCCTTCAGCAATGGCACGGTCATTATGGCTGAAATTCTCACGCGTGGCTGTCACTTTATCGCCGAACTTTTCGCGCGCTGCGGCTTCGGTCAGGCCAACTTGCGCGAGCTCGGGATCAGAGTAAGTCACCCAGGGTAGCGCCTTGAAATCGGCTTTGCTTGGCAATCCCAGCGCGATGTTGGCGACGACAATTGAGCCATCATAGCCCGATGAATGCGTAAAACGCGGGCCTTCGCGGCAATCGCCAATCGCATAGATGCGCTTGTTGGTCGTCCGCCTGCGCGCGTCAACGATGATGCCGTCCTTGCCAACTGCGACGCCCGCCGCCTCCAATCCGATGCCCTCAGTATTGGGGACGCGCCCCGCAGAAACGAGTAGGTGACTCGCGGTCACACGCACCCCGTCACCAAGGATTAGGATGATGTCATCGCCTGATCGCTCAACCGCTGTCACTGCAACCCCCGCCCTGATCACCACGCCTTCATGCTCAAGCGCCTTGATAACAAGCGCAGCACCGTCGGCATCATCACGCGGGAATGGCCGAAACTGTTCAACAACCGTCACTTCAGAGCCCAACCTGCGGAAGGACTGCGCCATTTCCATTCCGATTGCCCCGCCGCCCATAATCGCGAGATGGCGCGGCAATTCATCAATATCGAAAATCGTTTCGTTGGTCAGATACGCCACGCTATCCAACCCCACTATGTCGGGGATACGCGGACGTGAACCCGTGGCGAGCACAATCCGTTTCGCCTTCAACTGCCGACCGCCAACTTGCACCGTGCGATCATCAATGAGGATGCCGCGATCACGAATGACTTCAACGCCGAGGCTTTCAAACCGTTCCTGCGAATCCACCGGGGCAATCGTCGCGATGGCATGGCGAATGTGATCACGCACCCCGATCCAATCGACCTTGGCTTGCTCAAGCGTAATCCCGAGACGCAAACCCCGGTTCGCCTCGTGCGCGCGCCCCGCCGCAGAAATCAGCGCCTTCGAAGGAACGCAGCCTGTGTTGAGGCAATCGCCC